>JAAYGT010000202.1 GCA_012727555.1 Alcaligenaceae bacterium
AATGGAGCCACAGCTGCCCTGCTCACCAGCCTGGTCGCGGGCGCCAACATTGCAGGCAACCTGCTGGCAGGGCAACTATTGCACCGGAACTGGCCTGCCGGGCGCCTGATCGTGACCGGTTTCACTGCGATGATTCTGTGCGCGTTCATCGCATTTGGCAGCAATGCTGCGTTCGAGGCAAGGTTTATCGCCGTTGTGTTTTTTTCCGCTTTTGGTGGCTTGATACCCGCCACCTTGTTTGTATTGGCCATCGCAGTAGCACCCTCGCCCCAGACCACAACCACCACGGTTGGCTGGATGCAACAATGCTCGTCATTGGGTCAATTCAGCGGCCCGCCTGTAGTTGCCTGGGTCGTGAGCCAGGCGGGCGGATGGCAATGGACCTGGTTGGCAACGGGTAGCTATGCATTGGCGGGCATACTGCTGGCGCTGACTCTGCATGGGCTTATGCAGAACCACAGCGAAAAATAGTCAATTAAATTCATCGCTACAAACAGGCTATTTTTACCCGGCGTTGCGCCGACAGATTGCCGGCCACACGCGTTGACATCAGTCAAACCGGAATGCTGAAATCCTGGTCTTCATGACCCGTTCTGAATAGACCTTCCGACCCGGCGCCGGGCCTGCAGCACCCGCCACAACCATCAGCGGAATCAGGTGTTCCTCGTGCCCTTGTGGATGACACGCGTAAGCATGAGGTGCCTTCGCCCAGTTCTGCAGTTGCGCGGCACGCTCGGGGGCCGGGCTTTCAACAGCCTTCGTAAGCCAGTCATCAAACACGTCGGACAGCTCAGAAAAACGGCTGTCACCGTAGGCACGCATGTTGTGAAAGCTCATGCCACTGCCGATGATCAGGATGTTTTCGTCACGCAACGCAGCCAGCGTCTGACCCAGCTGCACATGCGCCTGCGGATCAAGATCTTTTCTGAACGACAACTGAATAACCGGAAGGTCGGCTTCCGGGAACATCATTTTCAAGGGAATGAACATGCCATGATCAAAACCACGCTCAGTATCGACCTGGGCTTCCAGACCTTGTTCATTGAGCATTTGAGCCACACGCCCAGCCAAACCGGGTTCACCCGGCGCCGAATAGGTCAATTCATAAGTATGCGCAGGAAAACCGTAGTAATCGTAGATGAGTGCCGGATTGGCATGACCCGTGACCCTGAACTGCGCCTCCATCCAGTGTGCCGACACCATGATGATCGCAGCAGGACGCTGGGGCAAGGTACCGGCAACCTGCTTCAGAAAGTTTCCCATGGCTACCCAGGTGTCTGCCGGGCTCCAGTCCATGAAAAAACAAGGGCCGCCACCGTGCGGAATGAACAGTGCGGGCTGGCGTTGAAGTAATCGGTTGTTCATGAGAAAGGCCTCTAAAGTTTCATGGCATCAGTATCACTGGAAACCCTTGATATGAGAACAGGTTAATATTCAACAACACTTAATACCCATAGTACGAGATCAACCATGGATCGTGTCACCAGCATGCGCGTTTTTGTTCGGGCCGCGAGCGCGGGTAGCCTGTCGGCTGCTGCGCGTCACATGGGCATGTCGCCGGCCATGGCAACCAAACACGTCAATGCGCTTGAAGCGCGCCTGGGGATCAAGCTGTTTCATCGCACAACACGGCTCCTGACCCTGACGGAAGCGGGCAGCAATTATCTGGAAGCGTGCCAGCGCATCCTGCCCGAAATTGACGAAGCCGAAGCAGCCGCCGTTTCACAGCGGCTTAAAGCCACCGGCCTGCTGCGCATGAATGTGCCCTTGTCTTTTGGAACCCGGTACATCGCACCGCTGGTCGCTCCTTTCTGCGAGCAACATCCGGAAGTGGTGGTGGAACTGGGGCTCAGCGATGCCCAACTGGATCTGGTCGCCGGCACCTGGGACCTGGCGATTCGAATCGGACGGCTGAATGACAGCCCGCTGCAAACCCGGCAACTGGGTGACAGCTGCATGAAAGTGTGCGCGGCCCCAAGCTACCTGGATCACCGCGGCATACCGCGTACGGTCAGCGAGCTGACGCAGCACAACTGCCTGAGCTATACCTTGTCGTCCATGCAGAATCGCAAGCACTGGGCGTTCGGCACTGAAGGTGAATTGCGGATACCGGTACACGGGAATCTGCTGGCCAACAATGGTGACGCACTGTTGGCCGCTGCCGTGGCGGGCCAGGGCCTGATCTACCAACCGCATTTCATTGTGAGCGATGCCCTTGAACGGGGCGATCTGGTGGAACTTACGCTGGACAAACCCGCCATGAAACTTGGCGGCATTCATGTACTGTACCCGCCTGATCACCGCCCGCCGGCCAAGGTACGAGTCATGATTGATTACCTGGCAAAAGCGTTTACCCAGACGCCCCCTTGAGCGAAACAGACAAAGCGATCGTGAGAACCGGGTTTCTTACGACTGAACGTTCCAATGAGCAGGTACCCTGGCCCGGAACGGTTCAATCAGGAAACAAACACAAACTACAGCACTTTCCTGACAAATTCGGACTTCAGTTTCATGGCGCCAAACCCATCGATCTTGCAATCGATGTCATGATCGCCATCGACCAGACGGATATTCTTCACCTTGGTGCCCACTTTGATCACACCGCTGGACCCCTTCAGTTTGAGATCCTTGATCACCGTGACCGTATCGCCATCAACCAGAACATTGCCAGCGGCATCGCGATACACCTTGTCGTCCGAGGCATCCACGACCGCATCCTGCCCACCCCATTCGTGCGCACATTCGGGGCACACGAAGACCTCGTCCTCTTGATAGGTATAGACAGACTGACACTTAGGGCAAGGAGGTAGTTGACTCAAGATGGTCTCCCATTTAGAACAAAATAGGCTGAATTAAGGGTACATTATAGGCGGATGATGTGATCGCCGGCACGCTGCCTGCCCAGGCCGCCCTTACAAACAGCTTGACCCGATTTGACCCTGCCCCCCTGA
>JAAYGT010000203.1 GCA_012727555.1 Alcaligenaceae bacterium
AAAATATATCGATTCCATTCCTCCTGTAGATTGATCGGCATGGATAAGTTTTTCATTTTCATGAAACAGGTTTCATGGTAATGAACCAGGTCAATAACATCTTGGAATGACCTGCCTCCTCTCTTTTTCAATTCCAGGCCGTAAGGATTCTTCCGTATGAAAATTACCGATTTCGAGTTCGACACTCAGCCATTGTTTCCGGCCTCATGGAAACCGGATACCATTGTCTTGCACACAGGTTATGACGGCTCGCAGCATCAACGTAGTGCTGCGGTGCCCATTTACCAGACAACCTCGTTCATTTTTGAAGACGCGCGCCAGGGCGCCGACCTGTTCGGACTCCTTGAAGAGGGGCACGTCTATGCACGTACGGGCAATCCAACCCAGGCAGTGCTCGAAGAGCGCATCCGTTTGCTTGAGGGTGGCACGGCGGCCGTTGCTGTTGCATCGGGCATGGCCGCCATTGACAGCGCATTAGCAACACTGGCACAGGCAGGAGACCATGTGATCGTGGCCTCGGACCTGTACGGTGGTTCGCACAACCTGATTGTCAATGTATTGCACGGGCGGGGGGTTACAGCCACCGTGCTGCCTCGTGATCGCTATGACACGCTGACAGACGCCATAACGCCGCGTACCAAAGCTGTTTTCATCGAGTCACTCAGCAACCCCGCTGGCCAGCTTGCCGATATCCGGAAAATCGCAGATCAGGCTCATGCCCACGGTGTTGCCGTGGTGGTTGATAACACCGTTGCCACCCCCTTGTTGATACGTCCGATCGAGCACGGTGCCGATATCGTTGTTCACTCTGCAACGAAATACATTGGGGGGCATGGTGTAGTCATGGGCGGTATTGTCGTTGACAGTGGTCGATTCAACTGGACGATACACGCAGATCGCTACCCACAATTCAACCAACCCGATCCGGCTTTCCAGAATATTGTTTTTGTCGATCAGTACCCACAATTTCCTTTTGCCGCCCGTGTTCGTACGGTGTTGCTGCGTAACGGCGGGGCTTCGTTACCAGCTCATTCTGCATTTCTGTTATTGCTGGGTCTTGAAACACTATCGCTCAGAATCGACCGTATCAGCAGCAATACACAAGCCATTGTGCATTTTCTGGCCTCACACCCCCTGGTCGAGCAAGTAAGCCACATTTCACGTCCGGATCACCCGGACCATGCTTTAGCCAACACATATTTACCCGACCAGCGCGTACCAGGGTTGCTGTCGTTTTCATTGCGTGGCGGGCAACCTGCTGCACGCGTGTTCCACGATGCGTTGAAGGTTTTTTTACGGCTGGTCAATGTGGGCGACAGTAAGTCCCTGGCGACCATTCCGGCCGAAACAACACACCGCCTGCTAGACGATGCTGCGCGCGCACGCGCAGGCATTACATCGGGACTGGTCCGGTTATCAATCGGCACAGAGCACCCCGATGATCTGATCGCTGATCTTGCATTGGCCCTGCAGAAGTCGGCCTTGAACGTAACCCTTGCCTAATTTTCAGGAAACCTGTCATGACTGCAGTCATTGAAATTAAAGAAACAGAGTCAATCACGTCCTTACCCGTGATCAACCTTGCAGAATTTGATGATCCCCTGACCCGCGATGATGCGCATGAGCGTCTTGCCCGCATTGCCCGCGAGATTGGTTTTTTTTATCTCGAAGGGCATGGAATCGACCCTGAACAGGTCGCAACCCTGTCCCGTTTGTCGCGCCAGTTCTTCGACTTGCCGGTTGAGCAGAAAAAGGCGATCGCCCTCATCAATTCCTCCCATTTTCGGGGATATACCGCCGTTGGAGGCGAGCTCACACGTCTGCAACCTGATTTGCGCGAACAGATCGATTTCGGTGAAGAGTTGCCTGCTGTCGATACATCAGTGGGCAAGCCTACATGGTGGGGTTTGCAAGGGCCAAACCAATGGCCTGAAGGGTTACCTGCATTGAAGCCCGCAGTGTTAGCCTGGCTTGAAACCACAGGTCGCGTGGCACACAGGCTGCTGCACGCCTTTCTTGTTGCGCTTGGCCAGTCACCAACAGCACTGGATCCTCTGGTTGCCGCGCCGCGCAACAACCGCCTTAAGGTCATTCATTATCCCGGGCAGCCAAAGGGCGCGTCGGACCAGGGGGTTGGTGCCCACAAAGATGGTGGCCTGCTGACATTGCTCGTGCAGGATGAAATCGGTGGCTTGCAGGTTGAAACCCCCACGGGCTGGATCAACGTACCCCCACGTAAAAATGCCTTTGTCGTAAATATAGGTGAAATGCTGGAACTGGCCACCAACGGGTATCTGCGTGCCAATGTGCATCGGGTTGTATCGCCGGACCCAGGAGCTAGTCGGTATTCGATCGCCTACTTTTATTCCCCAAGCCTGCATGCCGAGACCATTCCTTTCCTTGTTTTGCCACCGCGTCTGGCCTTGCAGGCCCGTGGGCCGGAAAGTGATCCGCTCAACCCCTTGTTCCGGCATATTGGAACCAATGCCTTGAAGGGCCGTGTCAGATCACACCTGGATGTTGCTGAGCGGTACTACCCGGAACAGTTTCAGGAATTGCAGAAGCAACAGGCGGGAACCCCAGGACATAGTCCGCACAGGCTGGCCTGATCCGGGTAACCGGGCACCACTTTCATCACCCGACGTCGGGTACCTGAAACTTGAGGTCATTGAAACGTGCTCATGGTGTGCTTTAAGCAACTATGAACAGGACTGTCCGGGCATGATCAAGAAACCGCACCCACACACACTGAGCCTTGGCGTATTTACCTGCCTCGCGCCGCACCACGGCCCATGCCTTTGCGGTCGTGTCCTGTCTGCGCGCTCTTGATACCACCGCTACCACCCTGGCCGGGCCAACGCGCCTGCTTCAAAGCAGGTGCCACAGCGGCTGGTTTGGTGTTCTCGGGGGGTTTGTCTTTCTTTTCCATTTTAATACCTCACGGTCAGGCGGCGAAGGCACATTTGCTTTCGCCAACCCCCAAGCATAGGCCAATTTCAGGAATAAAGCCCGTCTTAGTTCCTGCCGGGTCAAATACGACTTGACTCAGGCCGCTTTCCTGGATGATGCCATTTCACGTTGACGCCTGGCTTCTTCCAGCAGATACACCTGGTAATCGTCCAGGTCGCCCTCAAAGTCGTTCAGACCACCGCGCGACACCAGCCAGAATTCGTCACAAACAGAACGCAGCAAAGCCCGGTCGTGACTGACCAGCATCACCGAACCCTCGTACTCATTCAATGCAACGCTCAGGGCCTCGCGTGTGGCCAGATCCAGATGGTTGGTAGGCTCATCAAGAAGCAACAAATTCGGACGCTGCCAAACGATCATGCATAACACCAGGCGCGCTTTTTCACCCCCGCTCATGCTGCCCACTGACTGTTTGACCATGTCGCCGCTGAAATTGAACGTACCCAGAAAGTTGCGCAAGCCCTGTTCGCGACACTCCATCGCGCCGGGGCGCACGCCAGCGGGCGTATCGCGCACCAAACGTATCATGTGCTCCAGCGGGTTGTCGGCCGGCCGCAAGACATCCAGTTCCTGCTGCGAAAAATAACCGATATTCAAGCCCTTGCCTGTGATGATTTCACCCGCAATCGGCTGCAACGCGCCTGCAATCGTTTTCACCAGCGTTGACTTGCCTTGACCATTCGCGCCAAGAATGCCAATGCGCTGTCCTGCCAGCACAGAACGATTGACCTTCTGCACGATAACCGACGCCTGGGTGCCCGCCGATGCGTCTTCGGGCGGCGGATAACCGAAGCTTGCATCGGTCATCGACAGCATCGGGTTGGGCAGACTGAAAGGCTCTTTGAATTCGAACTGGAATTCGGCATCGGCCAATATCGGAGCAACCTTTTCCATACGCTCAAGGGCCTTGACACGGCTTTGTGCCTGCTTGGCCTTGCTGGCCTTGGCCTTGAAACGGTCGATGAATTTTTGCAGATGCGCAACCTTTTCCTGTTGCCTGGCGTGCGCTGCCTGCTGCAATACCATTTGCTCGGCGCGCATGTCTTCGAACTTGCTGTAATTGCCGCCGTATCTGACCAGTTTGCCTTGGTCGATATGCAGCGTGACATTGGTTATGGCATCCAGGAACTCACGGTCGTGGCTGATTACGACGATGGTGCCCGCATAATTTTTAAGCCAGGCCTCAAGCCAGACCAGAGCATCCAGATCCAGGTGGTTGGTTGGCTCGTCCAGAAGCAACAGATCCGAGGGACACATAAGGGCTCGCGCCAACTGCAGACGCATGCGCCATCCGCCCGAGAAACTGTTGACCGGACGATCCATTTCGGCCACGCTGAAACCGAGCCCCAGGATAAGTGCCTGGGCTCGGGAAGGTGCGTCGTGTTCGCCCGCATCGTGCAACGCCATGTAAGCGTGTGCCATGCGCATGCCATCGTCTGTGGCTTCAGATGCAGCAACTTCGGCGCGCGCTGCCAGTAAAAGGGTGTCGCCCTCGACTACGAAATCTGTTGCGCTTTGCTCGGTTTCGGGCATGTCTTGCGCCACTTGCGACATACGCCATTGCGCCGGAATCGAAAATTCGCCGCCATCTTCGTGGAGTGTGCCGTTCAGCACCGCAAATAACGAGGATTTTCCCGCACCGTTGCGTCCGACCAGGCCCACTTTTTCACCGGGGTTCAGCGTCACAGAGGTTTTGTCGAGCAATACTTTACTTCCGCGACGCAAGGTCACGTTCTTGAGGATGATCATTAAGAAAAGGTCTTTTTTGTGGGCGAAAAAACAAACCCCAGCCGGAAGCGGTGGGGTCTGGAAGGGGCTGATACTATAACGCGCCTGTTGGGTAGGCCTGCAAGGTTTGATCGACTACAAGCTGAAGCGGCGCGGCGGTCGTCTGGTGAAGATCGACCGCTGGTTCCCGTCGACTAAAACGTGCAGTTGCTGTGGTGCGATACACGAGGGGCTGACGCTCTCCGAACGCACCTGGCTGTGTGCCGCGTGCGGGTCGCTGCATGACCGCGACGAAAATGCCGCCGATAACATCCGGCGGCAAGGGATTCTGAAACTCAAGGCCGAAGGACTGTCGGTCTCAGCCCATGGAGGCGGTGTCAGTCGGGTGCCTGGCGCACCCGCTACCGCCCACGAAGTGGGAAGCCTCCGCCTTCAGGCGTGAGGAGCAGTCACAGCAATTCCTTGCGCAGTTCAGCAGCGCCTTTAGGCGACAACAACCCCGGAGCAATGTCGAAAACCGATTTGGCGCCGACATCGCCTTGCTGCTTAAGGCGATACGCTGCCCGGGCGTAGGCGACAAGCACACTTGAAGTGAACTCGGGGTTGCTATGAAGCTTGAGCCCGAATTCCATGATCTGTGTACTTGATGTACCCGTGGTTCCACTGCGAATAACAAAGCCGCCATGCGGCATTTCAGCGTGATCACGCGCAAGATCGTGGGCACTGATGAAATTCACCGTAGTGTCGTAATCGGCGAAATAATCGGGCATGGTCACGATCGCTTCCCTGACAAGATTGGCATCGGCTCCGGCCTCAAGTACGACAAAGCACTCGCGCATGTGCTTTTCACGCGTTGAAAGTGCGGGCCGTGAACCGCTACGCACTTTCTCGATCGCTTCCGGCGAGGGAATGGTGTATTGCACCGCCCCTGCCACGCCGGGAATACGGCGAATGGCATCCGAGTGACCTTGGCTGAGCCCCTTGCCCCAGAACGTGTAGGTCGCGCCTTCTGGAAGAATGGCTTCACCATACAGGCGGTTGATGGAAAACAGGCCCGGATCCCAACCCACCGCAATGACGCAGACACGCTGCCCGGCGCGTGCGGAAGCATCAACAGCGGCAAAGTAATCAGGCACTTTGGCATGGGTATCGAAGCTGTCGACCGTATTGAACAATTTTGCCAACTCTGGCCCTTGCTCGGGCAGGTCAGCCTTGGAACCGCCGCACAATATAAGCACATCGACCGAATTTACAAAATTCGAAATTTGATCCATTGAATGGACAGGCACCTGGCTGTTTTGAAGCACGAGTTTGCCCGGATCACGGCGCGTAAAAACGCCAACCAGTTCCATATCGGGTGAACGTGCAAGGGCCGACTCAACGCCACGGCCCAGGTTACCGTAGCCTGCAATAGCGATTCTGATTTTGTTACTCATGGTGAAATCTATAATGGTTTGTCGTGAAGCCGGCACAAACTGCCGCTGGTGGCGCTTATTGTAGCTTCGGACCCCTTAGTCTGGTTGACTGGAGCTGGTTAAGGGGGCAGGCCCGGTTGACCGACTGTACGTGAAACAACCGCCTGATCGGCGTGCCCGACAAAACCAGACCATGGCAAAGCATTCGCGCGCTCGGTAGCAAGTGGCGAGCGGAAATGTTTATCGTCAGGTTTCAAACCATCAGTTCAATCACAAACGGCGCTTGCCTGCCGAAACTGGCTTTCATCAGATCGGCACACTCTTCAAGCGTAGTTGCACGCGCAGCTTCAACACCCATGCCGTTGGCCAGCGACACCCAGTTCAAGGACGGGTTGCCTAGATCCAGCATACTCATGGCGGTGTCGCCGGGAACGGCACCGACGCTCTTGTACTCGCCGATCAAGATGTTGTACTTACTGTTATTGAGAATGATGGTGGTCACGGGCAATTGCTCGCGTGCCTGCGTCCAGAGGGATTGCAGCGAATACATGGCCGAGCCGTCTGCCTGAAGGCTGATGACGCGACGCTGTTTTTGAGCACCGATTGCCGCACCCGTTGCCACTGGCAAGCCATCACCGATCGCCCCGCCCGCCAGATGCAACCAGTCGTTCGCCGGCGCTGCATGGGTGAATGAATAAAACCCGCGTCCATACGAAATGCTTTCATCCGAGACGATGCTGTTGTCTGGCATGAGGGCCGCAACGGTTTGCGCCAGGCCCTCGGGGCTGGGAGCACCCACCGCAGGATCCGGTCTGGGGCCGGGATCCGGCATGGATACATGAGGCGCATTCAGAACTTGAACCAGACCTTGCAGGGCTTCAACCGGGTCTTGATCCGGACGCGAAAGAACATGCAATTGGGTATCTGGTGCGTACTGCGTGGATGGCAGGCCAGGGTATCCAAAAAAACCAACCGGCGGCCTGGAATTCACCAGAATAATGTGCTTGAAGCGAGCCAACGCCGTGGTGGCCTGTTCCATGCCGTAGGGAACACGCTCGAGCTGAAGGCGGCCCCGGCCACGCGCAAGGTGGCTTGTTACGTAATCGGCCATGATCGTGGCGCCGGTGGCCTGCCCCACGCGCCAGGCAAGAACTTGCGCTTCACTAAGCGCCGCAGGGCCGGCAAGAAGGATCAGCGTATCAACGCCGTGCGAGCGCAGCGTGCGGGCCGCTTTGTCGATGGCATTAGCATCGACAGGTGGCGGCACGGGGGCATCGACCGGCTCGCCGACAACGCCACCTTCATTCCACGATACATCGGCCGGAAGAATCAAGGTCGAGACCTGACCCGGGAAGACGCGGGCAGCGCGGATCGCTTCTGCTGCATCGCGTCCGAGATCGGCTGACCTTGTGCTGGTACGAACCCATTGCGACACGGTATGCGCCATGCCTTCCGTATCGGCCGTGAGCGGCGCATCGAATGGACGATGATACGTTGCCTGGTCGCCTACAATATTGACGATGCCGCTTCGCGCGCGGCGGGCGTTATGCAGGTTGGCCATGCCATTGGCCAGGCCGGGCCCGCAATGCAACAGGGTGCAGGCGGGTTTTCTGGCGATCCGGAAGTAGCCGTCAGCCATCCCGGTCACGATGTTTTCCTGAAGGCCAAGCACACACTTCATACCCGGGATCTGATCGAGGGCGGCGACAAAATGCATTTCGCTGGTTCCCGGATTGGCAAAGCAGGTATCGACCCCGGAAGCCAGCAATGTTTTCACTAGGCTGTATGCGCCGTTCATGGTGAGATCTCCTTGAAAAGTTGTTGGCCCGGACAGTAAGGACATCAGGGTCCGTCTGTCCGGGCGTGCTGCAGGTGCGGCTGCACCGATGGCTATTCGATGACGATATTACGCTCTTTAATAAGCGTGGACAGCCGTTTGCCTTCATCTGCCAGCAATTGCGTGAAAGCCTTCTGATCAAGGCCGATCGGTTCAGCGCTCAAAACTTCGTAACGCTGCTTGACCGCCGGCGACGCAAGCGCCTCTGATATCGCGCTGGAAAAACGGGCGATCACTTCTGGCGGAAGATTGTTAGGGCCCCAGATACCGAACCAGATATCCCATGTAGTGGTCGAATCGGGTCTACGACCGTCTGCCGAGCTTCGCCGAACACGAACATACCGTCCAGGATCTGTTCAACATGAACCGCGTCACCAGCACCTGCCACATAGACTTCACGGAACAATGCAATAATTCAACTATTATTGAATTATTGCATTGGGAGATGGTAATGAAAGTAGGTATTAACGGAATGGGTCGAATTGGGCGTCTGGCACTCAGGTCTGCAATGGGAGCAGCCGAGCGTCAAGGGGATGACCCCCGGGCAGGCAACCGGCTCGACATCGTTGCTGTCAACGAAGTTAAAGGCGGAGCTACTGGTACGGCGCACTTATTGGCTTTTGACTCAGTTCAAGGACGGTGGCGCGCGGACATTGCAGCCGATAGTGAAGATGCGATTCAAATTGATGGCAAACGATTGGCCTTCAGCGCACACGCCAACCCCGCTGACATACCTTG
>JAAYGT010000034.1 GCA_012727555.1 Alcaligenaceae bacterium
GATTTGCTCAAACTTTTTCTGACTGGGCGTTTTGGTCCTTTACCTGACTCGATTGTAGATCGTCTTTCGCAGGCGTCCGGGGGGGATTTGCTGCGCTGGGGCCAGCGGGTGGTGAATGCGGTCAGTCTTGAGGATGTTTTTCGGGATTAACGCATCAGAAGAGCTCAGTTCGTTTTGACAACAGCGTACCCACCGTGTATTTACTCTACGTCAATCGATGTTCCGTTCCCCTGGAATGATGGCGACACCGATCCTGTCGGCCAGACCGAGTATGTCGTCATAGGCATTGCCATCATCCACCAAACTGCGCTACACGCCTTGAGGCCTCAATGATCCGCTTGGAATGCGGTCACCAAACAGCACAACCGCACGGGCGGAATCGTCTTGTCGCGACACCCACAACAGACCCTGGACATCTGGGTATTGGCGGTGCAGCGCCTCGGCCCATTTGCGTGTGGCCGGATACTGATCCTTCTCAGTGTCGATAAGCTGCCTACGGGTGATGCCAAGCTTGCGCAGCGGCACACTCGCCAGATCGACGACTTTCATTGACTGTACGACCTCCACGGTCGAATGCAACTGCCCGGCCAGCTTACTCTTGTCGAAGGTCTTGAACCCAGCCGTGTGAGGTACGTCGTGAAAGACGGTTTCCATCAGCGCGCACTCCATCGTTGTGCCGCCATAGAGAGTAGGGATGGGCTGCCCCTGACCATCCTGGATCGGACTGAAACGGGCATTGCCCCGCATGCCAGGGTTGAACTGATCAGCGCGGTACTGCTCCTGATGTATGCGGTGAAGAACCTGCCCCTTGGGCAGTTCCGTCAGCGTGGCATGCAGCGTGGCCGGCGGTGCAGGCGTGGCAGACGCTGCCGCATCGGCAGGCTGTGCAGGCGCTGACGACTTGGTTCCGCCCGACTTGCTGCGCAGACGCCTAGCCATGGGCGATCTCCTGAATCTCGTCTAGTGCGGCCTCAATCACCCGATCAGGTGCTGTCGCCAGCAGATCCTGCGGGCGCTTCCCCCCCAGGAAACTGTTGTCGGAACGGAACCAGTAGGCCATGCCCCAGCCATCCTTGTGTCCGGCGAACGCCTCAATCACCTTGGCCATCGCTTTGAGCGGCCGGAAGTTTGCTTCGCGATCCAGCCCGTAGCCGGGGAAATAGTCCGCCCCGTTGTGGGAGATGGCGAAGATCAGCCCTTGCTTCTTCCACTTGTTGGGCTGCGCGCTGGGGTTGCGCGTACTCAACCCCGCCAGTTGCGCGACCTCGGCGGCCGTCAGCCAGTCACCGCTTTCCAAAACCGCATTACGCGCCTGCACCAGCATGGCAGCTTCCTTGAGTAACCGTGGCAACGGCGGCGTGCGCGGCACCAGCACTTCTACCAGTCGTTCCAACGATTCGCGGTCATGGCGTTGTGCCATCACCTCGAACATCGAAGACGCGACATTTGTGAAGTTCTCAGCCAACGCCGCGAAGACTGTCGGCTTGATTTGCTCGAAGGCCAGCACCAGTACGCGGTCGGCATGAGACTTACTCAACCCAACCTGCACTTCCTTGGGCGTCCCGATCAAGGTAGAGAAAGCGGGATGCTCTTCGACAACGTTCATAATGCTCTCCTTTTGGGTATTTAGATTATTAAAAAATAACATATCTTCAATAACCTTTCAATCTGCGTCGGTGACGCACCAGGCAAGAGAAAGATGCTAAAGCTAAAGGTCTTTGACCTGAGTGTTTGCTAGCGAATGGGGTACTTACAACCAACGAGGACAGCAGCCGAGATGGTCGTTGTCTGGCCAGAAACAGCCGTTGGTCGAACTACTCCAAAGCGGCCGTATTATGCTATTGGTACGATTAAGTGCCTGCGGAGTTCAAAAGAGTATTTGGCACCGGATCCAAACTGGCGATATCCTAAATCCAAAAAAAACATGAGCATCCCAACTTTAGATATTAAGATCCTCTGGGCAAGAGCGGCAGGGCGCTGCTCAATGCTTGACTGTCGGAGAGAACTCACGCCTGCAAGCGGCACCGTTCCGGCAGGAGGGATCGTTGTCGGCGAAAGCTGACCGGTGCGCCCGAGCGCGACAACCTGACACGACGATCCCTCGATCTCACTGCCTTCGCTGGCGGTGGCGTCGGGGGATTTTTGCGTTTGGCGCTTCTCCTTCATCGTGGTTTAAAAACTTGGTAAAATTGTTTGCTTTTTAAACTAAGCTCAAGGAGAGGCGTCATGATTGCAGAGCGCATTCGTCAAGCACGACTGGCGGCAGGTCTGACGCTGGGTGCTTTGGGCGAAAAAGTCGGTGTATCGCACACCGCCATCCAGAAGTACGAGAAGGGCCTGCTGACGCCATCCTCGTCTCAGCTGCTCAAGCTGGCTCGTGCCTGCGGAATCCGCACCGAGTATTTTTTCCGCACACACACGGTAGAGCTGCTCCAGCCGGAGTTCCGCAAGCTCTCCTCCTTTGGCAAGACGGCACAGGAAGCGCTCAAACTCAAGGTGGTGGAGTTGGTGGAAAAGCGCGTCGAGTTGCTCGGTGCCTTTCCCGAATCGCCCCTGCTGGCGTTCGCGCCGCCCGAGGGCTTGCCTGAGTACATCGAGTCGCTCGATGAGATCGAGGCTTTCTCGGATCAGGTGCGCAATGCTTGGCAATTGGGCATGAACCCCATCGCTGATCTGACCGACACCCTCGAAGCGGTTGGCTTGCTGGTCATCGTGGTCGACGAAGACAACCCAAAGTTCTCTGGATTGACCGCCAAGGCACGTACCGACGATGGACGAGAGTATCCCGTGGTGGCCGTGTCCAAACTCTGGCCGGGTGATCGGCAGCGCTTCACCCTAGCTCACGAGCTGGGGCATTTGCTGCTCGAGGGGCGTCTCGCTGACGGTCTTGACGAGGAGAAAGCGTGTGACCGCTTCGCTGGCGCTTTCTTGGCCCCGCGTGTGGCGGTGATTCATCTGCTGGGACAACAGCGTCACGCACTGGAATGGCAAGAGTTGTATGCGCTCAAACACGAGTTCGGGCTGTCGATGGCCGGATGGCTGCAACGGGCCAAGCAATGTGGTGTGATCACCGATGCGTTTCACCTGTCGATGGTCAAACGGTTTTCTGTCAGGGGTTGGCGCAAGAACGAGCCCGGTGATCCGTTGCCACAGGAGCATCCACGGCTTTTCGATCAGTTGGTTTATCGAGCCTTGGCCGAGCAGTACATCTCTGAGGGCAAGGCTGCAGAGCTTTTGGGCATCCCGATGATGCGCTTCCACAAAGAACGCCAGCTGGAGTCGTCGGATGCGGTTGCTTATCAGTGATGCCAACATCTTGATCGACATGGAAGCCGGGGCATTGATGGAAACGCTGTTCCGGCTTCCGATGCAGTTCGGCATTCCTGATCTGCTGTATTACGAAGAGATTGAAGAGGGCCGCCCCGGGCTTGAGCAGCTGGGCTTGCAGATTATGGAGGTCAGCGGCGACTTCGTGAAATACGCTGCCCTGCTGCCCGGTCAGTACAACTCGACCCTGCCTGCCAAGAACGGGGCCAAGCCCAGTCACAACGATTACCTGGCGCTGGCACTGGCGAAACAAGAGTCCTGCACGCTACTTACAGGTGATGCCAACTTACGCATCGTGGCCATCAAGGAGTCGGTCACGGTCATGGGCACCATCGGTCTGCTGTGCGCCATGGTCGAAAACCAGCTGCTGACAGTGGACGAGGCGCTCAAGGCCCTGCACAAAATGAAAGAGGGCAAGCGTCGCTTGCCCTGGCCTGATGCAGAAAAGATGCTCGAGGCGTTGCGCTGATTACACCGTGGCCACCGCAGCCTGATTCCCCGCCGCCACCGGCCGCTGCCCGACCGACCACATTCCCCATCACATTGACGGCTTCCAGCATCGCCTGCGGCGACAGGTGCGCGTAGCGCATTATCACCTTTGACCCAGCGTTCAAGTTACAGGTGGCGCGCATGGTGCGCGAGCAAGACGTCAGCGTCAGCC
>JAAYGT010000204.1 GCA_012727555.1 Alcaligenaceae bacterium
AAAGGGTACGTGTTTCGCGGTCTCAAACCCGTGAACTGGTGTTTCGATTGCGGATCGGCCCTGGCGGAAGCGGAAGTTGAATACGCCGACCGCAAAGATCCCTCCATCTACGTTGCCTTTCCGTTCAACGATACAGCCGCACTGGCAAACGCCTTCAACATGCCGGCCGTCGATGCCGGCGCGCTGGTCATCTGGACAACCACGCCCTGGACCATTCCATCGAATCAGGCATTGAACATTCACCCTGAATTCGAATACAGCCTGGTCGAGCTCGACACACCCCGCGAGACCGGTTCCCTGCTGCTGCTTGCCAAAGACCGTGTCGAAGCCTGCCTGCAGGAATGGGGCTTGAACGGGCGGATCATTGCTACCACTCAGGGCAAAGCGCTTGACCGCATCACTTTCCATCACCCCTTGCACCAGGCTCACGAAGGCTACAACCGTCTGTCACCTGTTTATCTGGGCGACTACGTCACGCTTGACAGCGGCACAGGCATCGTGCATTCGGCGCCCGCCTACGGCGTTGAAGACTTCCTGTCCTGCAAAGCGCACGGCCTCACCGACGACGACATCCTGAACCCGGTCATGGGAGACGGTCACTATGCCGCCAGCCTGCCCTTGTTCGGTGGCCAACTCATCTGGAAAGCCAATCCGGTCATCGTGGACGCCCTGAAACTGGCTGGCACCTTGCTGCACACCAGTCCCATGAGCCACAGCTACATGCACTGCTGGCGGCATAAAACCCCGGTTATCTTCCGGGCAACCAGCCAGTGGTTTGCAGGCATGGACATTCAACCCAAGGAAGGCCCGACGCTACGTGAATCCGCCCTGGCCGGCATTGACAACACTGAATTTTATCCCGCCTGGGGGCGTGCCCGTCTGCACGCCATGATCGCGAACCGCCCCGACTGGACCCTCTCGCGCCAGCGCCAGTGGGGTGTTCCCATGGCGTTCTTCGTCCACCGGGAAACCGGCGAACTGCATCCACGCACCGTCGAACTGCTTGAAGAAGTGGCCCGGCGGGTTGAAAAAAGCGGCATCGAAGCCTGGCAAACGCTTGACCCGGCTGAACTGCTCGGTGATGAAGCCGCACTGTACGAGAAGAACCGCGACACGCTGGATGTCTGGTTCGATTCCGGCACCACCCACGCCACCGTGCTGGGCGGCCAAGACCATAACGTCAAGGGCTCGCATGCCGATGACCTGACCTGGCCGGCCGACCTTTACCTTGAAGGCTCTGACCAGCACCGCGGATGGTTTCACTCATCGTTGCTGACCGGTTGCATGCTGTACGGTCGCCCACCCTACAAGGCCTTGCTCACCCACGGTTTCGTGGTCGATGGCAAAGGCCGGAAAATGAGCAAATCGGTGGGTAATGTCATTGCTCCGCAAAAGGTGTCCGATTCCCTGGGTGCTGAAATCCTGCGTCTCTGGACAGCCTCGACCGACTATTCGGGTGAACTGTCCATTTCCGATGAGATCCTGAAACGGGTCGTCGAGGGTTACCGCCGTATTCGCAATACCCTGAAGTTTCTGCTGGGCAATCTGGCCGACTTCAATGTTGAAACTGATGCTGTGGCTGATGGCGACCTGTTCGAGATCGACCGCTATGCGTTGGTCATGACCCAAGCCATGCAAGACAGCGTTCTGGCTTCGTACAAAAAATACGAATTTCATCCGGCCGTTGCTCGCCTGCAGATCTTCTGTTCCGAAGACCTTGGTGCGTTTTACCTTGATATTCTGAAAGATCGTTTGTACACAACCGGTGGCAGCAGCCTGGCACGGCGTTCGGCCCAGACGGCGCTGTACCACATCACGCACACGCTGTTACGCCTGATGGCGCCTATTCTGTCATTCACAGCGGAAGAGGCCTGGAAAGACCTGAATGCGGGCAAAGACGTCCAAACCATTTTCACCGAGGTATTTCATACACTGCCGGCTCAGGCCGATGGCGCCGCTCTCACCGAAAAATGGGCGCGTATCCGTGCCATCCGCGCCGAGGTCATGAAAAAGATCGAAGACGTGCGTACGGCAGGCAGTATTGGCTCGTCGCTGGCGGCCGAAATCGATCTCCATGCCGAAGGGCAGGATCTTGACTGGCTCCAGAGCCTGGGCGATGACCTGCGCTTTGTACTGATCGTGTCACGTGCCAGCGTGCATGCGGCGTCGGGTGAACTTCGCATTCAGGTTCAGCCCACTGAACATGCCAAATGCGAGCGTTGCTGGCACCACCGCGCCGATGTCGGTGTGAACCCGGATCACCCGACCCTGTGTGGCCGCTGCGATGACAACCTGCATGGCCAGGGTGAAACCCGCCACCATGCCTGACGCAGCCATCACACCGCACACGACAGCGCGCCGTGTGCGGAGCTTGTGGTTCTGGCTCGCCGGTGCTTTCCTGATCATCATAATCGACCAGATCACCAAGCTTTATTTTGAAACGCAGCTCGTCTACGGTGAGCGCTGGGTTGTTGCGCCGTTCTTTGACTTCACGCTGCTGTACAACACCGGGGCTGCCTTCAGTTTTCTGGCCGATGGCCAGGGATGGCAGCGCTGGCTGTTCACGGCCATTGCGCTGGGCGCCACCGGGCTGATTCTTCACATGCTGCGACGCCACCCGGGACAAACCCTGTTCTGTACGTCACTGATGTGCATACTGGGTGGCGCCCTGGGCAATGTCATCGACCGCATCGCACACGGCCATGTCATCGACTTCCTGCTGTTCTACTGGAACACCTGGCACTTCCCCGCTTTCAACGTTGCCGACATTGCCATCACGGTCGGAGCAGGCCTGCTGATACTCGATGAATTGCTGCGCATGAAACGCGAACGTCAGGCCGGCAAGGCCTGATCACTGACGGCACGATCTTTTCCTGGAATCATCACCATGCTCGACCTGGCCAACAAACGCATCGTTCTGGGTTTAACCGGCGGAATTGCCTGCTATAAAGTGGCCGAACTGGTGCGACGCGGCCAGGATCACGGAGCCACGTTCGATGTGGTCATGACCGAAGCCGCTACCCACTTCATCACGCCCCTGACCCTGCAGGCACTATCCGGCCGTTTTGTACATACCGACACCTGGGACAACCGTGTGCCCAACAACATGGCACACATTCAACTGACGCGTGGCGCCGATGCCATTCTGATCGCGCCGGCCAGCACTGACTTCCTTGCAAAACTCGCGCACGGCCTGGCTGATGACCTGCTCTCGACGCTCTGTGTGGCCAAAGGCGCCTGTCCGTTGCTGGTTGCGCCGGCCATGAACCGCGAAATGTGGGAACACCCGGCCACCCAGCGCAACGTAAGGCAACTGCGCGAAGACGGTGTCGTTGTACTGGGACCTGCCCAGGGACATCAGGCCTGCGGCGAAACAGGCAGCGGACGCATGCTCGAACCCGATGAGCTTTTGCACGCCCTGATCGATTTTTTTCAGCCCAAACTCTTGGCCGGCAAACGTTTGTTGATCACGGCAGGCCCCACCAGCGAACCCATCGACCCTGTCCGTGTCATCACCAACCGCTCATCGGGAAAAATGGGCTATGCCATTGCACGTGCCGCCCGCGAAGCCGGTGCGCACGTCACTCTGGTGTCAGGTCCCACGGCATTGCCCGCCCCCTACGGCGTTGAACGCATTTGCGTTGAAACCGCCCGGCAGATGCACACAGCCGTTATGCAACGCTGCCATGAGAATGATGTGTTCGTTGCAGTAGCGGCCGTTGCCGACTGGCATGTTGCCAATGCCAGCGACAACAAAATCAAGAAAGATGCCCAAGGGAACACGCCCGCCCTGCAATTTGCCCCCAATCCCGACATTCTGGCCGATGTTGCCCAGCTGCCGCAGGGGCCCTGGTGCGTGGGTTTTGCGGCTGAAACCGAAAACCTTCTGGAACACGCTCAGGCAAAACGCAAGCGCAAAGGCATCGACCTGCTCGTGGGCAATCTGGCTCAGGAAGCCATGAATGCCGATGCCAGCACCCTGATTCTTTTCGATGATCAGGGGCACTACCCTCTTTCAACCCAACCCAAACTCCAGGCAGCGCGGGCGCTGGTCAGCGCCATTGCACAGCGCCTGCCCGTTACCACTGCATACACACCGCCCACGACAACACCATGAGACGCATCGCACTGAAAATTCTTGACCCTCGCATGAATGATTACCTGCCCTCGTATGCCACTGCGGGGTCGGCAGGGCTGGACTTGCGTGCCTGCATCGAAGCACCGATTGTCCTGGAGCCGGGTGCAAGTGAACTGATCCCTACAGGCCTTTCGATCCACATTGCTGATCCGGCCTATGCGGGCATGATCCTGCCCCGTTCTGGACTGGGACATAAACACGGCATTGTGCTGGGCAATCTGGTCGGGCTGATCGACTCGGACTACCAGGGCCCACTGATGGTATCGGCATGGAACCGCAGTGACACAACCTTCACGCTGCAGCCCATGGAGCGTCTGGCGCAACTTGTCATTGTTCCCGTTCAGCAGGTTCAGTTTGAAATCGTGACCGACTTCGATGACAGTGATCGTGGCTCGGGCGGCTTTGGCAGTACCGGACGGCATTGAGCCGGCGCGGGCTGGGCGGCCTTTCGGTAAAAAAAAACCTTTGCAGCGGGGGAATGCCTGCTTTTCTAGTGTAGCCGGTTCCACCGCTGACGCTTTGTGCTGTTCAGCCTATCATCATCAGGCTGGCATTACCCCCTGCAGCAGCTGTGTTCACACTGAGCGACACCTCACGCACCAGACGGTCAAGGCAGTAACACGCACCGGATTCGATGGCATCTGTTGTGAGCCCCTGGGTTGTAATGATCGGCCCCGGGCGACCCGCCATGAGCACATTGAATGCAACATACGCATCGGCATCGCCCTCGAAAAGCGCCACCTGAAAATCCAGCGTATCGAGCTCACGTGGATCAATCAAGCGGCAACGTGGGCGATCTGCTGCATCGAGCCCAGCCACAAAAGCTTCGGTCAATGGCATGGATAACATCACCATGGTGTTGCCCGTTTCCAGACACGCCTGAAACTGGGCATTGAGCCCCGCCTGTGACACGGCACTGCACACCACAGCCCCCCTGGGCCTGAGTGCATACGTATTGGTTTCTCCGGTAGGCCCAGGCAAAGTCATGGGCTTGCCGGTGCGCAAGGCCGAAGCCAGATCGTCAGGAAGCCCGGGTGGACACACACGCAGCAAACGGCGCAGGTAGAGCGGACCGCCGGCTTTGGGCCCGGTGCCCGACAAACCCTCGCCACCAAAAGGCTGGACCCCGACCACTGCACCAACGATATTGCGGTTCACATAGTGGTTACCTGCATGAATACGGCTTGTCACCTGTTGCACCACCTCGTCAAGGCGGGTATGCACTCCGAATGTCAACCCATAACCGGTTGCATTGATTTCATCGAGCACGGCATTGAGCGCATCGCGTTCATAGCGCATCACATGAAGAACCGGCCCGAAAACCTCGCGGGTCAGCACACTGATACGATCAATTTCGATCAGGGTGGGCGCAACGAAGAAACCATGACGGCAAACCTCGGGCAAGGCGGCTTGCGTAATGGCATGACCCGCATCGCGCATGGACACAATGTGCTGAACGATACCTGACTGTGCCTCGATATCGATCACAGGACCAATGTCTGCAGACAACCGGTCGGGTCGATCCAGACGCAGTTCCTGCAACGCCCCTTTGAGCATGTCGATGACATGATCGGCACAATCGGACTGGACACACAAAAGACGCAATGCCGAGCAGCGCTGACCGGCGGAATCGAACGCCGAATTGAGAACATCCAATACGACCTGCTCAGCCAGAGCGGAAGAATCGACCACCATGGCATTTTGCCCGCCCGTTTCTGCCACCAGGGGAATGGCCTGCCCTTCGTCATCGAGACGTCCGGCCAGTTGCGCGGCGATCAGGTGGGCCACCTGGGTGGATCCTGTAAAGACAACCCCACGAATTGCCGGATGCTCAACCAGCGCCGCCCCGACGGTTTCACCAGAACCGGGCAAAAATTGCAATACCGCAGCAGGAACACCGGACCGATGCAGGATATCGACTGCGGCCGCAGCCACCAGCGTGGTTTGTTCAGCGGGCTTGGCAAGCACCGAATTACCGGCAACCAGCGCGGCAGCCACTTGCCCAGTGAAAATGGCCAAAGGAAAATTCCAAGGGCTGATACAGACGACAGGCCCCAAAGGACGGTGTGTTGCATTCGAAAATTCCGTTCGGGCCTGCAGCGCGTAATACCGCAGAAAATCAACCGCTTCTCGGACCTCGGCGATGGCATTGGGTAGTGTTTTACCCGCTTCACGGATAATCAAACCCAACAACGGATGCATTTCATCTTCCAGCAATTGAGCGGCACGTTCAAGACACGCCGCACGTTCCGAGGCTGGTGTGGCTGACCAGACGGGCATTGCCTGAACGGCCGCTTCAACGGCCAACCCCACGGTCTCAAGGGGCGTATCGAGGACATGACCCACGACATCACGCTGATCGGCGGGATTTCGAACAACGCGACTTGTGTGATCATTCAAGGGCAGACGCTCGCCGGCAACCACAGGCACCACAGCGGGCGTCTGTGAGGTGCTGTTGAGCAAAGCCGCTGATAGCGAGGCAAGCCGGTGTTCATTGCTCAGATCGATACCCGAGGAATTGCGCCGTCCGGACACGGAAAAGAGATCTTTGGGCAGCGGAATACGTTCGTGGGGAGAACCCAATGGCTGAATACGCTCGGCCACGCTGACAGGATCTGACACCAGGGAAGCCACGGTGACCTGCTCGTTGCCAATGAGGTTGACGAACGATGTGTTGGCACCATTTTCAAGGAGTCGCCGCACCAGATAAGCCAGCAGGGTTTCATGCGTGCCAACCGGTGCATAAATACGGCATGGACGGTTCAGTTTACCTTGGGCTACCGGACCAGTGACCTGCTCGTACAACGGCTCACCCATACCGTGCAGACACTGGAACTCATACTGCCCCGGATAGTAATTTTGCCCTGCCATAAAGTAAATGGCAGCCAGCGTTTGGGCATTGTGCGTGGCAAACTGCGGATACACGGCTTCAGGTGCGGCAAGCAACTTGCGTGCGCAGGCCAGGTACGAGACATCGGTATGCACCTTGCGCGTATAGACAGGGTAACCTTCAAGGCCATCGAGCTGGGCACGCTTGATCTCGGTATCCCAGTAAGCACCTTTGACCAGGCGAACCATGATCCTGTGCTGGCTGCGGCGAGCAAGATCAATAATAAAATCTATAACAAATGGTGCCCGCTTCTGATAGGCCTGCACCACAAATCCGATACCGTTCCAGCCGGTCAGGTCATCATCGAAACACAAGGCCTCAAGCAGATCAAGGGAAAGCTCAAGGCGGTCAGCCTCTTCGGCATCAATATTAAGGCCGATATCGTATTGACGTGCCTGGCGGGCAAGCTCAAGCAACCGGGGCAGCAGTTCAGACATGACGCGGTCACGCTGAGCCCTGGCATAGCGGGGGTGCAATGCCGAAAGCTTGATGGAAATACCCGGACCTTCGTAGATGCCCCGCCCCTGAGCCGCCTTGCCAATCGCATGAATGGCTTGCTGATACGACTGAAAATACCGCCGGGCATCATCGGCTGTTGTCGCTGCCTCACCCAGCATGTCGTAGGAATAGCGAAAACCTTTTTCTTCGTAGGATCGTCCGTTGGCCAAGGCCTCGGCGATAGTCTGCCCGGAGACAAACTGTTCGCCCATCATGCGCATGGCCAGATTAACCCCCTTGCGGATCAGAGGCTCACCGCCTTTGCCGATCAATCGGGTAAGCGCATGTGAGAGTGATTGCTCGCTGTTCACACTGACCAGTTTGCCCGTCAGCATGAGGCCCCAGGTAGCCGCATTGACGAACAACGAGGAGGACTCACCCATGTGTGACTTCCAGTCGCCCTTGCTGAGTTTGTCACGTATGAGCGCATCGCGGGTTGGGCGATCAGGAATACGCAACAGCGCTTCTGCAAGACACATAAGCGCCACCCCCTCCTGGCTGGACAGCGAGAACTCCTGAACCAGAGCCTCGACGCCTCCGCCCGGGCGACGCATACGCAGGCTTTCGACAAGCCGTGTCGCCAAAGCACGGACTTCTGCTGGATGCGCGGATCGAGCAAGATTGAGCAGCATGGGCAGGCACTCAGTTTCGGGGCGACGGTAGGCCGCTGTTATCGCGGCGCGCACGACCGATTGAGGCTGAACATCCTGGGCAAATTCGTAAAAGAGCGATGAGGCTTCGGAGCCAACGGGCTCGGCCTCAGCCGACTCGGCATCGGCATGCAACCAGGAAAGATCAGGCGGCACATGGCCCTGATCAATGGCATCGAGGTAGGCCAGAAGAGCGTGTTTGTGCAACCAGTGCGGGGTACACCCCAGGCGGATAGCCGCGCGCTTCAGTCGCTCGCGCAAGACCTCATCAACCTTCACTCCGAGCGTGACGGCATTTGCCATGATTCACCTGTTAAAAAGACGGGGCCGCAGGCCCGAAATCCATCGTTGGAATCCAGCCATGGTACGCCGCTTGAAACAGGTTAAAAATAAGGGTTAACCCTTAAAAAATAAAGGTTAACCTGGGCTACTGAAGCGCTGGCGCTGCAAAAAATCAACGGCACGCCTTGATTTCGACATCTGGCTGATCTGCTGGTTTCTGGCCTGCTGAGCGAATATGAGCCGCCATCACCCGTGCTACGCGGTGCAGTGCTTCCTGGTGCCCCTGCACCAGCGCAGACATGCCGTTACCCACCCTGACAACAGTGCGTGCCCCGCAGACGCGGGATTGTTCAGTTTTCAAATTCAAAGACTCAAGTGTCCAGGTCATTTCAAGAACAACCTGTTGCTCGTACACGGACTCGAAACGCTGTACAGCACTCATGATTTTCCAGACAGACTGCCCCTGTGGCAACTGCATGAGATCAACATCAAGCGTATTTAACTGCTTTTGCAGATGCGCTGAAAGGGCTGCGCGGAACTCCCGCGACAACGGCGCCACCCAAAGCGAAGACTCGAGGGGGTAGACTTGCGTTGAACCCGGATCCGTGACGACGATCTGCAAGCGATCCACTTGCTCCGGGACAACGACAGGCTGCAGGCTGATCAAAAAAGGCACAGCGGCCCCTGACACAACAGGGTCCACTGGTGTACTGGAACCAGGCCGAACAGAGCCTGAATCAGAAGAAACCAGCGGTTCCTGCAAGGTGTAATACCGCGTGGCGTCTGGCGAGGCACACCCGACAAGCGCCAGAGTAGCCACACCGGCGACAACGACCATTTTAGGGCAAGACGCGACTGCTCCCGGACTACGGGAAACAGCGTTACGACGAAAACGCTTCAAGAGACGGAGGACAGAAAGAGCGATCATCATGCTTCTCAAGGGCTGACTTTAAACGTGTCGGCAGGACGCCCACGCAACAAGGTAGAGGGGTTGGCCTGCAAATAGTCTGCCAGAGCACGTAACGACTTCGCAGCCTGGCCGATTTCACGCAAAGACCCTTCAATATTGCCAGTCAATGCGGAGTCTGGTGCAAGCAATTTGTCGATACGCCGCAAGGTTTGTTCTGCAGCCTTCAAAGCCTGGGTAATCTGAGGCGTTGCCTGCGTATCAAGACGCTTGAGTAACGCAGTGGTTGCAGAAAGCGTATTTTTAAGTTCCAGCGCAATTTCTTCGAAGGGAATGGCATCAACTTTCGCCACAATACTGGTGACCTGCTGCTGAATGCGGTCAAAACTTCCAGGCACAGTTGGAAGCACGAGCGGAACCTGGTCGGCATCGAATGCGACCTGTTCTGTATCAGGAAAAAAATCCAGTGCAATGTACTGCTGACCTGTAAGCAGATTACCGGTACGTAACTGACTACGCAAACCGTGCTGCACCAATGGGGCCACCAGAACTTTGGCTGGATTCTTGTGTTCCGTATTCAATTCGATAAGCCGGTCGTGGAGTGCACCAAAACGACGCGGATAAAGATCGGCACGAACGCGTGCAAAAAACTGCTTGTTTGTACGATCAAGTTCCAGATCGATATCCACCACATTTCCCAGTTCAAGCCCGCGAAAATCAATCGGAGCACCCACCTGCAAGCCCCGCACTGACTGATAGAAATGGAATTCGATCGGGAAAGGCGTGCCATCGGGTTCTGCCAGAGCCTCTTTGCGGGAACTGGCCAGATCAAAGCGGGTATCCGCTTTTGCCTGCTGGCGGTCGGCCAGATCGATCGTATCAAATGCAAGCCCACCCGCCACGACGGAAACCAGCGATTCGGTCTGCACCTTCAAACCCGAGGCACTCAAGTCGACATTGAAACCACTGGCATTCCAGAAGCGTGTGGACGTGGTGACAAACTTATCATTGGGCGCATCGATGAAAATCTGGATATTCACATGCTCGCCGGAAGGATCAAGGGCATAACCGATCACTTGGCCAACGGAGATGCGGCGATAGTAAACGGGCGAACCGATATCAAGAGAGCCCAGATCAGATGATGAAATCGTATAGCGTGTACCTGGACGACCACTCGTGATTTCGGGCGGTGTTTCCAGACCTTTGAAGTCGTAGACGTGCCCCTCTGTTTCGTGCTCGGGACGGGTATCAACGGCAATATAGGCCCCGGAAAGCAAGGTGCCCAGCCCGGAAACCCCGCTGATGCCCAGTCGTGGCCGGACAACCCAGAAACGTGTCCCCTGCCTTGTAATGTAGTCAGAGCCCTCCCGCTCAAGTTGAACGGACACCAGCACATTTTTGCGATCAGGTGCAACACGCAGATCGGAGACCGACCCAACGACGACATCCTTGAAACGCACTTTGGTTTGACCCACTTCGAGACCATCGGCCGATTCAAAGCTGATGGTTATGGTAGGGCCGATATGCATCCAGGAACGTACAACCAGCGAAAGCCCGACCAACGCAGCCACCAAAGGCACCAGCCAGATCCAGGACCACCGGGTACTTTTGTAGGGACGCACATGAGGCGTTTGTACGGGTTGAGGCATGTCGACCGGACCGGCATCATAGCCGGCGTTCGTAGCAGAACCGTTTTGTGAATCTTTCATGCAATAACCCGGGTAGAGGACGTGAAGCGCTGATCCCATCCCCGGCGGGGATCGAAGCTCATGGCGGCAAACATGGTGAAAACGACAACCACACCAAACGCAAAAGCGCCCGGCTGTGCGGAAATTTGTGATAAACCTGAAAAATTCGCCATGGCACCGAGCAGAACAACCACAAAGACATCGAGCATGGACCACTGACCAATGAATTCTACAAGCTCGTAAAGCCGTGTGCGCTGACGCTGCATTGCAGCGTTGACCCAATGTTTTTTAACCAGAAGCAAAAAAAGAGCCAGCAGTTTTGTAATGGGAACCGCCACGCTGGCCACGAACACCACCAGAGCGAGGTCCCATGACCCCAATTGCCAGAGCTCAATGACCCCACCCAGAATGGTATGTGATTCATCGGTACCCACCGCACGAATACGCATGATGGGCAGCAGATTGGCCGGAAGATAAGCAATGACGGCGGTAAAAAGAAACGCCCACGCACGCACCCTGCCCTGCTCATGCCTGTAATGGACAACCGAACGACACCTGGGGCAACGTACGGCCTGACCGGCAGACTGCAAACTGACAAGATGGCCACAACACTCGCACGCCCCGATGAAGCGAGCGTTCAGGATATCGTCACGGGTTGCCACAACCAAACCGGCATCTTCGGCATAAAACCACAAGCGGTAGGGCGTCATGCGGGCCAGGATGGTGAAAAGCACGGTCAGGATAGCAAACGCCCAGATTGCGGGCTGGACATGGACCGTTGCAAAACCCGCAAACTTCACCAAGGCCACGATGATGGCCAACATGACCACCGGCAACATGCTCCAGGGAATGGACAGGCTGAGCAGTCGCATGCCGAAGTGAAAATCGTGAGGAAGGCGCCCTGAACGAATCACCAACAAAGCCCACAAGGTAACCAGCAACTGGGTCAAAGGAAACCAGAAACCAAAAAGCCCTGTCAGAACTGCCAGGCCATAATCACCATTGCGCCAGGTTAGCAAGAGCGCACCGGGTAACGAGGCCTCGACAGTCAGGCCCTTGAACGACAAAGAGACGATCGGGAACGCGTTGGCAATACCAAAAACAAGCAGCGCCCCAAGCACCAGACCGATCCAGGCCGAAAGGGGCAGGCGACTGACGCGATACAGCACATAACCGCATAACGAGCAAACCGCCGCTCCTCCTGGTTCAAGAGGAATGCGGCGGTGAAGCGAACCACAATGCGGGCAGGCAACCAACCCCGGACCAGCAGACATCAATCAACCAGTTCAGGTTCCGGACGGGACGATGAAGCGGATGTCCCCGGAGCACTTGGCGATGAAACCGGCGTTTCAAAATCAAGAGCGACCTTTCCATGCTCATCGAGGTCAACATGGACATGCCCACCATCGACCAAACGCCCGAACAACAGTTCATCAGCCAAGGCACGACGAATGGTGTCTTGTATGAGACGCTGCATGGGACGTGCTCCCATCAGGGGATCAAAACCTTCTTTGGCCAAATGATCACGCAGTGCCTGGGAAAAGACGACATCAACCCGTTTTTCATGCAACTGGTCTTCGAGTTGCATCAGGAATTTGTCGACCACCCGAAGGATGATGTCGCGGGTGAGCGGCTTGAAGGCAATGATGGCATCAAGACGGTTGCGGAATTCCGGAGTGAACATGCGCTTGATATCAGCCATTTCATCGCCGGTTTTTTCCTGACGAGCAAAGCCAATGGCCGCGCGGTTCAAGGCTTCGGCACCCGCATTGGTTGTCATGACGATAATCACGTTGCGGAAATCGGATTTCCGGCCATTGTTGTCGGTCAGCGTGCCGTGATCCATGACCTGCAACAGGATATTGAAGACATCGGGGTGCGCTTTCTCGATTTCGTCGAGAAGAAGCACACAATGCGGCTGCTTGCTGATGGCTTCAGTGAGCAACCCGCCCTGGTCGTACCCTACGTAACCGGGAGGCGCACCAATGAGACGCGAAACGGTATGACGCTCCATGTATTCGGACATGTCGAAGCGCAGCAGTTCGATGCCCAGAACGAAGGCCAACTGACGGGCGACCTCGGTTTTGCCAACGCCGGTGGGGCCTGAAAACAGGAAGGAGCCAATCGGTTTGTCGGGGCGCCCCAGCCCGGAACGGGCCATTTTGATGGCACCGGCCAAAGCCTCGATGGATGCATCCTGACCAAATACCACCGTTTTAAGATCGCGTTCAAGCGTGGCCAGCTTGTTGCGGTCGTCGCTCGAGACACTTTGAGGCGGAATACGGGCGATCTTGGCGACCGTAGCCTGGATTTCTGCCTTGCCGATGACCTTTTTTTGCCGGGATTTGGGCAGCAGACGCTGGGCAGCGCCTGCCTCGTCGATGACATCAATGGCTTTGTCGGGCAAGAAGCGATCCGTGATGTGCCGCGCCGACAATTCAGCAGCCGACGTAAGCGCTGCACTGGAATAGCGCACGCCGTGATGCTCTTCAAAGTGTGTTTTCAGACCACGCAGAATCTGGATGGTCTGCTCGACGGAGGGTTCAGGAACATCGATTTTCTGGAAACGCCGGGACAAGGCGTGGTCTTTTTCAAAAATACCACGGTATTCATTGTAAGTGGTGGCCCCCAGGCACTTGAGCTGACCCGATGACAGCGCCGGCTTGAGCAAATTGGACGCATCGAGGGTTCCCCCCGATGCAGACCCGGCCCCAATGAGCGTGTGGATCTCATCGATGAAAAGTACGGCATTGCGGTTATCTTTAAGGGACTTGAGCACGGCCTTGAGGCGCTGTTCGAAGTCGCCACGGTATTTGGTACCAGCCAGCAAAGCCCCCATATCGAGGGCATAGACCTGAGCGCTGGCGAGAATGTCGGGGACATCGCCACGGGTAATGCGCCATGCAAGACCTTCCGCAATTGCTGTTTTGCCGACACCGGCCTCACCCACCAGAAGCGGATTGTTCTTGCGACGACGGCACAAAACCTGAATGACGCGTTCGACTTCGTGCTCACGCCCGATGAGGGGATCTATACGCCCCTGCCGAGCTTCTGAATTCAGATCGGTGGCATAGAGTTCAAGCGGTGACTTCTGTTGATCGGACCGGTTGTCAGGCTCAGGCGCTGCCGCCTTGGGAGGTTCCGAAGGGGGACTTTCCGGGTGCTTCGTGATGCCATGGGAAAGATAGTTCACCACGTCAAGCCGCGTTACACCCTGCTGCTGCAGAAAATAGACAGCATGGGAGTCTTTTTCGCCGTACATGGCCACCAGTACATTGGCCCCTGTGACTGTACTTTTACCGTTACCTGACGAGGAAACGTGCATGATGGCACGTTGAATGACACGCTGAAAACCCAGTGTGGGCTGCGTATCGACATCTTCTTTACCAGGAAATATGGGGGTGTTTTCGTGGATGAACTTGCGAAGATCGTGGCGTAGGGCGTCGATGTTGGCTGAACATGCCCTGAGCACCTCGATGGCCGCCGAGTTATCGAGCAATGCAAGCAGCAAATGCTCTACGGTAATGAATTCGTGTCGCGCACTGCGTGCTTCCACAAAAGCGGTATGCAGGCTGACTTCAAGTTCTTCGGAGATCACGCTTCCTCCTGGAATCGGAGCGGACAAACAATTCGATGAACCCTGACCAGACAAAGATTCAAGCGACCTTGCGTATCAACGATTAAACAAAACAACAACAGTGTTTACTATACATGCAGTTCGGTTTGACTGCTGAACATGAACCGGGTTCCGTGAAACCGGGTTTTCACCAAGAAAAACAGACTCACGACGGGACAGGTTCCATGACACATTGCAATGGGTGCTGGCGCGCGTAAGCCATTTGCCTGACCCGTTCGACGCGCGTGGCAGCGATGTCACGGGTATAAACCCCGCACACTCCACGTCCCTCGTGATGTACCTGCAACATAATCCGGGCCGCTTCCTCTTCCGGCTTGCCAAAGACCTTTTGCAAAACATGCACCACGAACTCCATGGGCGTATAGTCGTCGTTGAGCAGAACCACCTGATACATGGGTGGGGGCGCCGTTTTGGCGGGAGCCCGCTCAAGCAGTGCAGATCGCTGGTTTTCTGTGTGAATGGCCATTGGGAATATCAGTAATTTCCATAGTTGACTACGTTAGGACTTGTTGCGCATCATCATACTATTCTGAGCGGCAAATCATTATATTGCCAGTGCGTGACCCGTGATCGCATGCCAGAATCCAGTGGCTAAAGGTCATCCTTGTAGTCCAGTTTCATTCCACACAATCGTCAAGAGGCAGTCCGCATGTCTGATTCAACCGCACCATCCACACTCGGGGATGCTCAAAAGCTTACTGGAACCGTCAAGTGGTTCAACGATGCCAAGGGTTTCGGATTCATCACCCCCGACAATGGCGGTGAAGATCTTTTTGCCCACTTTTCATCCATCCAGATGAACGGGTTCAAAACACTCAAGGAAGGCCAGAAGGTCTCTTTTGAAATTGCGCAGGGGCCCAAAGGCAAACAGGCATTGAATATTACGGCTGCCGCCTGATCGCCCAGGTCTGGCACGAAGCATTTCCCTTACGGCGCCATTTAAAGGTGCCGTAAGGCGTTTTTTGTTCGCTACCCATCTCGGCACACTGTTGGCAACGCCTGTGTGCTCCACTTAACAACACGATGCCTTCCAATGAGCCCTCCGTTCCCTGCCCTCTTTCCTGGCACCAGGCCAGGTTCACAAAAGCATCTGAAGGGCTCCACGAACGGGCATAAGGTATGGTTTTCTGCCATTGTCGCGCTTGCATTGCTTGTCTTCAGCGCTCCTTCGTTCAGTCAATCCTTTCAACTGCTTGCCACGCGAACGCTGGTCGTAGGCCCCTACACCATTACAGCCGAAGTGGCCGATACCGAGGCAACACGCGCCCACGGCTTATCGTTCAGAACCTCGCTGCCCAACGATCACGGCATGCTTTTCGTATTTCCAACCGATACAGAAACCTGTTTCTGGATGAAAAACACCCCTCTTGCCCTGAGCATTGCCTTCATCGACAATCAAGGCACCATAGTGAACGTTGCCGACATGGAACCGAACACGACGACACCGCACTGCCCTGCACGCGCCGTTCGTTATGCCCTGGAAATGAAACAAGGCTGGTTTCACGACAAAGGCCTGCGCTCAGGCAGTCGGGTCAAAGAACTGCCTTGAACCCGGCCCAATTGCCTGATGCCATATTCACCAGGCATGAAAAAACCGGCTTGCGCCGGTTTTTTTACGACTGATACCTGAAGCGGTGATCAGACACGCTCAAGAATGACCGCAATACCCTGACCCACACCAATGCACATTGTGCACAACGCGTAACGACCACCCGTACGATGCAACTGGTTGACGGCCGTCATGGCCAGACGAGCACCGCTGGCACCCAGCGGGTGGCCCAACGCAATGGCACCACCATTCGGATTGACGCGCGGATCGTTGTCGGCAATACCGAGTTCGCGCAAAACAGCCAGACCCTGAGCGGCAAAGGCTTCGTTGAGCTCGATGACATCGATCTGGTCAAGCGCGATACCGGTGAGTTCGAGCACACGGCGAGTGGCAGGCGCAGGACCGATCCCCATAATGCGGGGCTCGACACCGGCGGTTGCCATACCCACGACACGGGCACGAGGAATGAGACCATGTTCAGCAATGGCCGCCTGTGAAGCAACCAGCAAGGCGCAAGCACCATCGTTCACACCAGAGGCATTACCTGCCGTGACCGTGCCATCAGGACGCACAACGGGCTTGAGTTTGGCAAGTGATTCAAGTGTGGTTTCGCGCGGATGCTCGTCGGTATCGACCATGATGGGATCACCCTTGCGCTGGGGGATTGCAACAGGGATGATTTCTGACTGGAAGACCCCTGCTTTTTGGGCAGCCGCTGTTTTTTGCTGGCTTGCCAGTGCAAAAAGGTCTTGATCTTCACGACTGATTTTGAATTGATCGGCAACGTTTTCAGCTGTTTCAGGCATGGAATCGACGCCGTACTTGGCTTTCATCAGTTTGTTCACAAAACGCCAGCCGATCGTGGTGTCGTAGATGGCCGCGCTGCGTGAGAAGGCGGTATCGGCTTTGCCCATGACAAACGGTGCGCGGCTCATGCTTTCCACACCCCCAGCCAATACAAAATTGGCATCGCCAGCCCGAATGGCTCGCGCCGCGGAACCCACAGCATCAAGACCTGAACCGCAGAGACGGTTGATGGTTGCACCCGGAACATCGATGGGCAGACCTGCCAGCAGAGTCGCCATATGCGCCACATTACGGTTGTCTTCGCCGGCCTGGTTTGCGCAACCAAACAGGGCATCGTCAAGGCGAGCCCAATCAATGTCGGGATGACGTTCCATGAGCGCACGAATGGGCGCAGCAGCAAGATCATCGGTACGAACCGAAGACAGCGCGCCGCCGTAGCGACCAAAAGGTGTACGTACTGCATCGCAAATAAAAGCGTCTGTTGTCATGGTGATGTTCCAGAATGAAAGTCGGGAAATGGATACCGGGAAGCGAGCCAGGCAAATGGCCGCCTGCCGGACGCACCCGCCACATGCGGGCCCACTGAACCGCCGCCCGGACTTACCGAACAGCTGGCCGTGAATTCAATGCAGCATGATAGCCCATGCATACGCGTAATAAGCATGCAACAAACCCGATTTTGTCCGCTGAACGGACAGAACCGGGTTTGCAGTGTCATCAAGCCACAAAAAACCTGCGGCTGCACGGAGCAGGCTCGCAGGCAACTGAATGATGCAAAGAACTATCAGGCCATGTTGGCAGCAGCAAATTCCCAGTTCACCAGATTCCAGAAGCTTTCAAGGTACTTGGGACGTGCATTGCGGTAATCGATGTAATAGGCGTGCTCCCAGACATCACAGGTGAGCAGGGGGATATCGCTGGTGGTCAGTGGCGTGGCTGCATTGCTGGTATTGACGATATCGAGTGTGCCATCGGCCTTCTTGACCAGCCATGTCCAGCCCGAGCCGAAGTTACCGGCCGCTGACTTGCTGAAGGCGTCTTTGAATGCAGCAACGCTGCCCCACTTGGCATTGATGGCATCAAGCAAGGCGCCTGTGGGTTCACCGCCCCCCTTGGGCGACAAACTGTTCCAGTAAAACGTATGGTTCCAGACCTGGGCTGCGTTGTTGAACACACCGCCAGAGGACGAACGAACCACATCTTCCAGGGAAGCGGATTCTTGTTCCGTACCGGCAACAAGGTTATTCAAGTTGGTTACATACGTTTGATGGTGCTTGCCGTAATGGAATTCCAGTGTTTCTTTTGAAATATGGGGCTCGAGAGCGTCAAGAGCGTACGGAAGCGCAGGAAGAGTAAATGCCATTGTCGTAGTCCTTCAAAAAACAGTGATAAAGCGAGATCAAAGGCTGCTTGCCAACCATCAAGTCTAACGCATTTTCGGCATCATTCACGCATACATGCCCACAGCACCGCCCTTTTTACAAACCTTGAATTCCGGCCGGAAAAGCACCTGCTCACCGACTTCAAACACAGTTGAACAACAAATGCGACCTCACCTGTCCACAGAAAAAACCGATTTGTCAAATGAACGAAATATCAAGTGAATCGGGTTAAAACCTAAAGAAAAACATTAGACTATTAAGATAACTAATTGATTTAATTAAAATTAACAAAATAAGCCATAATGGTCGAAAATTGCCCAAGGAACCTCCAAAGCCCGTAAACACCGCATTTCAGGAAGGTTTTGCACAGAATTATCCACAGAATCTGTGGATACTCTGCGCAAAGCCAGTAACGGCGCAGGTTTCGGCTTCCAGCCACATACCGCTAAAATGCAATTTGCTCTAAACCGAATCAAGGTGGCCCCCTTTGCTCGACATCATCAACGCGGCCGGATGGCCAATCTGGTTACTCATCATCACGTCTGTGCTCGGGTTGGCTTTGATCATCGAGCGCACACTCTCCCTGCGAGCCGGTCTTGTCTTTCCAGCACGATTGCCTGGCCAGGTTCTTGAAATGATCCGACAAAACACAGACAGTACCGATGCCGTCATAAGGCTGGCAGGCACATCGCCGCTGGGACGCATACTGGCCGAAGTGTTGATAAACCGGCTTGAAGACGATGCTACACGCCTCGCAGCCATAGAAAGCGTAGGCAAAGATGTTGCGCACAGCCTGAACCGCTACTTGCCGGCACTGGCAACCATTGCTGTTGTCGCGCCATTGATGGGATTGTTCGGCACCGTGGTTGGCATGATTGAAATATTCGCCTCTTACACACCTCAGGGGGGTGACCCGGCCCAATTGGCGCGTGGCATTTCAATCGCTCTTTACAACACGGGTTTTGGCATTCTGATCGCCATTCCCGCCCTCATTCTGCACCGTTATTTTCGCTCCCGGGTTGACGCATTCCTTCACCACATGGAGCGTGAAGCGGTCGCCCTCGACCGGATTGTCCGGCGGACTACGTCGCACTGACCCGGATCAATCCATGAACTTTCGACGTCCGCATCCCGATGACACACCGGAAATCAATCTGATTCCACTGATCGATGTGCTGCTGGTCATTCTTATTTTCCTTGCAGCCACAACCTCTTTCACACGGTTTCAGGCCCTTCAGGTAGCCCTGCCACAGGCCAGTTCAACGCTGCCTGCCCCAGACGCCATTGAATTGGCGGTCAGCCATGACGGGCTTTACGCCATCAATGGTCAGCTTCTCGAGTCACACAGCGTGCAGGATCTTGCACTGGCACTGCGGGCAGTCAGCCCGCCTGAAGGCCAGACGGCCTTGATCATCAAGGCCGATGCACAAGCGCCTCACGAAACCGTGATACGCGTCATGGAAGCCGCACGAACAGCGGGTATTGAACGCATTAATTTTGCTACACAGGAAAGACCTTGAATCTGCACGACCTGAAGCAATGCATGCGCAAGTGGGTAATGCATCGTGTTGAAATGCTATGGCAGCACAAAGGGCCCGTCAGCACACTGCTCCTGCCCCTGGCAGGTATTACACGTTTGCTCTGCTGGCGCAAACGTATTCGTTATGCACACAAGCCTGAACTGGTTCAACACAGCAGGCGCCCCGTGATTGTGGTGGGCAATATTTTTGTAGGAGGCACGGGGAAAACCCCGGTCGTGATCGCTCTCACCAAAGCGCTCAAGGCGCGTGGCTGGAGCCCCGGCATTGTCAGCCGAGGTTATGGCGCCCGGATTGGTGAACGCGCAATCACAGGACAAGGCACGCTGGACCCTGCCCTGGTTGGCGACGAACCTGCATTGATTGCCCGGGAAACCGGGGTGCCAATCGCGGTTCACCCCAGGCGAGCACTGGCACTTTCCAGGCTTGAACGCGACTACTCCGGTGTTGACGTCATCATTTCCGATGACGGTCTCCAGCATCTTGCGCTGGGTCGAGACCTTGAAATTGCCGTCCAGGACAACCGCGGAACGGGTAATGGCCGACTGCTGCCCGCAGGCCCACTGCGTGAACCCGCAGAGCGGCTGTTCAGTGTCGACTTCCTGATCACCAACGAGCCCCCCGAAAACATCAGGAAAAACAGGGTGGCCGAAGAGGCTCCTGTGACCGGGCATTCAACACCCGATGATGACGACTACGTATTCGAGGGCGGGTCGCGCAGAATTTCAATGTTCCTGACCCCCCACCACGTTGAGCACCTGGTTTCAGGCACCAGTCTGCCCTGGACAACCTGGTTGCAGAGATACAGCGAAAACGAATGCGCAGCCGCAGCCGGGATCGGTAACCCCCAGCGCTTTTTCAATATGCTCACTGCTCATGGCTTGCGCCCCGCGCACTGCCTTGCGCTGCCCGACCACTACGATTACAAACACAACCCATTCAGCACACTACCAACTCAAACGCTGCTGATCACCCCGAAAGATGCCATCAAATGCGCCTCGCTTGGCGATGACCGGATCTGGGTCGTTCATCCGGAACCGGTTTTCTCTGACTCACGCTGGCTCGATCTGATGCACCAGATGCTGGAATTGATTGCTGCAGAAAAAAAGAAAAAACGCAGCGGGACCTGATACGCCCCCCCACCAGCCCGGCATACCGTTCATCACTCCTTGACACCTCAGTTAAACTGAGGCTTTCCTCATTATTGCCATCGCTGGAGCAACCCATGGAATCGCGCCTGCTTGAACTACTTGTGTGTCCTGTCTGCAAAGGGCCATTACGCTATGAACGCGAAGCCCAGGAACTTGTCTGTCGGGCCGACCGCCTGGCTTTCCCCGTCCGTGACGGGGTACCTATCATGCTGACACCTGAAGCACGCTCGCTTCACCCTGCCGAACAACCAGCAACCAAAACGCCAGACACAACAGGCAGCACAGGGCAATGACCACCGGATTCACCGCAATCATTCCGGCACGCCGGTCGTCCACGCGGCTTCCCGACAAACCGCTGCTGGACATCAACGGCTACCCCATGGTGGTACATACAGCGCGACAAGCAGCAAGATCCGGTGCCGTGCGTGTTGTAGTGGCAACAGACGACACCGAAATCGCCCAGGTCGTCAACCGTTTTGGCATTGAAAGCATACTGACCCGCGCCGACCACCCCACCGGCACAGATCGCCTGGCTGAAACAGCCGAACGGCTGAAATTGTCTCCGGAGGCTATCGTTGTCAATGTCCAGGGTGATGAACCCCTGATTGAGCCCGATCTCATCAATGAAGTCGCCCGGTTGCTGGCCGACCACCCCCAGGCGCATATCGCCACCTGCGCAAGCCCGATCACCGATGCAGAAACCCTCTTCAACCCGAATGCAGTCAAGGTGGTTTGTGATACCCGGCAACGCGCACTGTACTTTTCACGCGCCCCCATTCCCTGGGCACGTGACACACTGGCCAAAAACCCGAACAGCCTTGCCCATGGTTTACCCGCACTGCACCATATTGGCTTGTATGCTTACCGAACCAGCTTTCTTCAAGCCTTTGCCCGCCTTGAACCAACACCGCTGGAGCAAACCGAAGCCCTGGAGCAATTGCGAGCTCTTGAAAAAGGTTATTGCATTCTGGTACACACCACCGACACTCGCCCACAACCCGGTGTTGACACACCGGAAGATCTGGCGCGCGTACGCGCATTCATGACAAATCGGTTATAACGTGGTTTCACACTGCAGTCCGCAGTCTGCATGGTTTTCCTGCATGAAATGCTGCATTGCGGCATAATCGGGCTGTTTGCAAAAATGAAAAAACTCAGGAGGAATTCATGCGATTGATACTGCTCGGCCCACCAGGTGCCGGAAAAGGCACTCAGGCTGCATTCATCACCCAGAAATTCGGCATCCCCCAAATATCCACCGGCGATATGCTGCGCGCCGCCGTGAAGGCTCAAACGCCTTTGGGTCTGGAAGCCAAGAAAATCATGGATGCAGGTGGCCTGGTGTCCGACGACATCATCATCGGTCTGGTACGCGACCGGCTGACCCAAGCCGACTGCAAGGATGGTTATCTTTTTGATGGTTTCCCGCGCACGCTGCCCCAGGCAGATGCACTCAAAGAAGCCAATATCGGCCTTGATTTCGTTGTTGAAATCGCGGTTCCCGAAGAAAGCATCATTGAGCGCATGAGCGGTCGCCGTGTTCACCCGGCCAGTGGTCGCAGCTACCATATACGCTTCAACCCGCCCAAAACGCCTGATACCGACGACGTCACCGGTGAACCGCTGGTTCAGCGTGACGACGACAAAGAAGAAACTGTGCGTCACCGCCTTTCGGTTTATCGCGACCAAACCAGCCCCCTCATCGAGTATTACTCGAAATGGGCTGCATCAGGCGACACCAACGCGCCAGCATACCGAAAAATCGTCGGTGAGGGCGCTGTTGAAGAAATCCGCGACCAAATCTTCCAGGCACTGGGCGCCTGATCCTGCCACCGGCACGCAGCACCCCGCAAGGGGTACTGCCCACGACAAAAAAAGAGACACATGGATATCAAAAACAAGGTTTTCATCGTCACCGGCGGCGCTTCAGGCCTGGGGGCCGGTACAGTGCGCATGCTGGTTGCTGAAGGCGCACGGGTTGTACTGGCCGACGTTCAGGACACCCCCGGGCAGCAGCTCGCCAGCGAGCTTGGTCAAGTGTACGTTCACTGCGATGTCACACGCGAAGAAGACGGCCAGACCGTCGTGGCGGCCGCACTCGAACTCGGACCTCTTTTCGGTTTGATCAATTGCGCCGGTGTAGCGCCAGCCTCACGCACCGTGGGCAAGAACGGCCCACACACACTGGAACTTTTTCAGAAAGTGGTCATGATCAACCTGGTGGGCACCTTCAACATGTGCCGCCTGGCTGCGGCCGCCATGCACGAAAACGCGCCAGAACCCACCGGTGAACGCGGTGTCCTCATCAATACAGCCTCTGTGGCTGCGTTCGATGGCCAGATTGGCCAGGCTGCCTACGCCGCATCGAAGGCCGGTGTTGCCGGCATGACACTTCCCCTGGCGCGCGACCTGTCAAAAGCCGGTATACGCTGCGTAACGATCGCGCCCGGCATATTTGGCACCCCCATGGTGTTTGGCATGCCCCAGGAAGTACAAGATGCCCTTGCTGCCAGCATACCGTTTCCATCAAGACTCGGGCGCCCCGAAGACTACGCCAAACTGGTCAACAGCATCATCACCAACGAAATGCTGAACGGAGAAACCATACGGCTTGATGGCGCCATCCGCATGGCACCGAAGTAATCGTACTTCAGCAACGTTTACGCTCGAAACTTTCAATACTTCAACACATAACGCGTGCCATGAGTTTACTGAAGTCGGCCGCCACGGTCAGCGGTCTGACACTGGTGTCGCGTATCACGGGTCTGATACGCGATATTCTCATTGCCAGCTCTTTTGGTGCAGGGCCACTCACCGATGCATTCTGGGTAGCCTTTCGAATACCCAACCTGTTGCGCAGATTATTCGCCGAGGGTGCCTTTTCCCAGGCCTTCGTACCCATACTGGGCCAGGTCCGCAGCACAGAACCACCTGAAAATGTGCAACGACTGCTCGATCGTGTTGCGCTGCTGCTTGCCCTGACCCTGATGCTGATCACCGCTGCCGGCATGCTGTGCGCTCCCTGGGTGGTCAGTGCCATGGCCAGCGGCCTGACCACTTCCGGGCGTGAGACCGAATTCAATGCGGCGGTCTGGATGACACGCTTCATGTTCCCTTACATTGTGTGCATGTCACTGGTGGCTTTTGCCTCGGGTGTGCTGAACACTTGGAGCCGATTCACGATCCCTGCCTTCACCCCGGTACTGCTCAATGTTTCCATGATTGCAGCCAGCCTGCTGCTGGTCGACCAATTCCAGGTGCCCATTTATGCGCTGGCCGTGGGCGTGATGGCCGGCGGCGTGCTCCAGCTGGCCGTGCAATGGGGTGCACTGGCAAGGCTGGGGGTCAGACCCCGCTTCACGCTCGAAGTGCGCCAGGCCTGGAAAGACAGCACCGTCCGGCGAATCATTCGCCAAATGGGACCAGCCATACTGGGAGTTTCTGTTGCACAGATTTCACTGCTCATCAACACCAACATTGCCACCTGGCTGCCTGCAGGCAGCGTCACCTGGCTATCATTTGCCGACCGGCTCATGGAGTTCCCCACTGCCCTGCTGGGCGTTGCCCTTGGCACGGTACTGCTGCCCAAGCTCTCGGCCGCTCATGCCACAAACGACTCCACGGCCTATAACGCATTATTGAACTGGGGGCTGCGACTGGTATTACTGCTGGGCTTGCCTGCCGCGCTGGGTATGGTTCTGCTGGCTGACGGCCTGGTGGCCACCCTGTTCAACTACGGGGCCTTTGAACAGGGCGATGTCCAACAAACCAGCACTGCGGTCATGGCCTATGCAGCGGGCCTGACCGGCCTGTTGGCTGTCAAGATTCTGGCACCCGGCTTCTACGCTAAACAGGACATCCGAACCCCGGTGAAAATTGCGATTTTTGTCCTGATTCTGACGCAAGTCCTGAATGCCCTGCTGGTACCCTGGATTGCACATGCAGGGCTCGCACTTTCGATTGGCCTGGGTGCTCTCGTCAACGCAACATGCCTGCTGGTACTCTTAAGGCGCCGGGGCGTCTACACCCCCGGCCAGAGCTGGCTGAGGTTTTTCTTGCGGGTCACCCCTGCCCTGCTGGGTCTTGCGAGCATTCTGGTACTGGCAGATCAACAGCTTGACTGGATCGCACTGGGTAACACGCCAGCCCTGCGGGTTGGTCTGCTGATCAGTGTTATCGGGCTGTCCGCGTTAATCTACTTTTCCTTGCTGGCCCTGTCAGGATTCAGGCCCCGAGACTTTACACGCAGGGCCTAGTCATATAGAATAGCTGTCTTTGCCAAATTAAACCCTTACAGAAACGGATACGCAAAAATGGCCAATTCCGCCCAAGCACGCAAACGTGCACGCCAATCGGTTCAGCGCAACAAGCACAACTCAAGCCTGCGCTCAATGCTGCGCACTTCGATCAAGCGCGTTCGCCAGGCTATCGAAGCCGGTGACAAAGCCGCTGCTACTGAAATTTTCCAGAAAGCAACGGGCGTGATCGACCGCGTTGCCGACAAGAACATCATTCACAAGAACAAGGCCGCTCGCCACAAGAGCCGCCTTGCGGCTGCTGTAAAAGCACTCGCCTGAAGCCTGTAGTGGTTTAGTCGGCAAAAATACAGCCGGTTACCCACCACCGGTTCAAACGGGGCGCATTGCCGTAGGGCTCTGCGCCCCGTTTTTTTGTTAAGCTGCGCACACGCTCAATCAATAAAGGCACTCAACGCACCATGACACGCCCTGCTCACCCCACCGTTCTGCAACTGCTGCCCTTGCCCTTCCCTCAGCTCCAAAGCGCACTGGAAGAAAGCTTCGATGTCGTACGACTCTGGGAAGCAGCAAACAGGCAAGAAACCATCAACCAGGTTGCAGATCGCGTCACGCTGCTTCTAACCAGCGCCACCACCCCAACTCGCGCCGATCTCATCGATCAACTTCCTGCACTGCGGGCCATCTGCAGCCAAGGCGTTGGCTTCGATGCCATTGATGTCGCACATGCACAGGCACGGGGCATTCAAGTCAGCAACACACCCGATGTTCTGAATGATTGCGTTGCCGATCTCGCCTTCGGACTTCTCCTGACCAGCGCGCGGCGCATTGCACAAGGGGATAACTACGTACGAACCAATCAGTGGGGCTCAGGGCCGGCATTCCCCTTGGGAAGCAGCGTTCATCACAAGAAACTGGGGATCGTGGGTCTGGGCCGCATCGGTTCAGCCATTGCACAAAGGGCCGCCGGTTTCAACATGCACGTAGGCTACCACAATCGCACGCAGCGCCCCGACACCGCGCACACCTATTTCGGAACACTGGCCGAACTGGCAGAATGGTCTGATTTTCTAGTGGTTGCCACTGTCGGGGGCGCATCCACACGCCATCTGATCAATGAAACAATACTTGACGCATTGGGCCCGAAAGGCATCATTGTGAACATCTCGCGAGGCTCCGTGATTGACGAAACCGCGCTCGTTCAATGCCTGCAACAAGGCAGGCTGGGCGGCGCCGCCCTGGACGTATTCGACAACGAACCCACCGTGCCCGATGCCCTCAAAAGCATGGAAAATGTCGTTCTGTTACCACACATTGCCAGCGCCACAACAGAAACCCGCCTCGCCATGGCCAATCTTGTACTGGAAAATGCGTGCGCATTTGCGCAAAACGGCAAGGTAATCACGCCAATTCCACCACAGTAGGAAGGTTTCAGGTATAACCTACCCTGACTTTGTAACGGGCGCGCCATGAATCCATCGACCCTCATCGGCATGATTGCCAGCACTGTACTGCTGGTTGTCGTTCTTTTCTTCACATCGGCCGATCCTTCCCTGTTTCTTGACATACCCAGCCTGCTGGTTGTGCTGGTGGGCACCATGGCTGCAACGTTCATCAGCTATCCCCTTCGTGAAGTCGTACGCATTTTCGGCCTGATCGGCACCGTCATGCGCAACGAGCGCCTTTACACCAAAAATGACATGGAAGACCTGATCAGTATCTCGAAGGTATGGATCAGTGGCGATATCAGGGCGGTTGAGCGTGAACTCGACAAAACCTCGAACCCCTATCTTAAAACCGGTGTCCAACTGGTGATTGACCTGACACCGGAACAAGACGTCGTGGAGCTGATGCAATGGCGTATTTCACGCCTTCGCGCAAAAGAACACGCTGAAGCCCAGCTCTTTCGCGTGATGGCCAGCTATGCACCCGCTTTCGGCATGGTGGGCACCTTGATTGGTCTGGTGAACCTGATGTTCCTTCTTGGCGATGGCGACATGACTGCGATCGGGCGCCAGATGGCAATTGCCCTGATGACCACCTTTTACGGCGTACTGCTGGCGAACCTCATTTTCAAGCCTGTGGCAGTCAAGCTTGAGCGTCGAACAGAACAACGGGTTGTGCTGATGAACATGATCATGCAAGGTGTAGCCATGATGGCTCAAAAAAGAAGCCCTTCGTTCATGCGTGAAACGCTCAATTCCTTCATGATGCAATACGATGACGAAATCAATGACGGCAAACGCCGTGATCGTAGTCCCGCCACGCGCGATGGCGCGTCCAGCTAAGACAACTCAGCATGACTCCCGACTACCCTGACAACGCCGGCAACGGGCAAGGCGGTGCCGCTGGAAACGGCACACCCCTTGCTGCAGTGGCGCGCAGAATCAAAAAGCTTGAAAACGAACTCAAGGAAGCGCGGGAAGCACTGAACCGGACAGGTAGCGGGAAACAGAAGAAGCAATGGGAGTTCACGCCACAATCCTCGGAAGAGGAAGAATCATGGCTCACCACCTACCTTGACGTAATGACACTACTACTGGTCATGCTGGTGGTTATGCTGGCTTTTGCCGGCAACGGTGTGGTTGATGCAATCCGTGAGCGCACTGGAACGAATCTGCCTTCAGGCGCGGGCTTCCTTCCGGCCGACCCGGGCCTGAGCCCCCTGGGACTGATGGCACGCACCGATGCTGACGCACCCGACCCCCTTGAAGGTCTTCCGCTTGACCAGTTGGGTAAAGATATTGACGTGATCGTGAACGAGCAAACCGTCAGCTTTCGCATCAACAGCGAAATCCTGTTCAGCTCGGGACAGGCCGACCTGAGTCTTGAGGGCCTTTCCGTGCTCAAGCAGCTCATTAAGGTGCTGCAGGCCAGCAAGCATGAAATCACTGTGGCGGGGCATACCGATTCCGTGCCGATCCGTAGCGTGCGCTTTCCCTCAAATTGGGAATTATCGGGCTCACGTGCCGGTAGCGTGGTTCGCTACCTTGAAGCAAACGGCATTGCCAGCAACCGATTACGTGCAGTTGGCTATGCAGACACAAAGCCAATTGCCGAAAACTCATCAGCAGAAGGCAGAGCCAGCAATCGCAGGGTGGAATTGATTCTGGAAACCCCGAAACCTGACGCGACAACAAGCGGTTCATCAAACCCTGGCGGCACCACAAACTGAGGCACAGCCCCCGAAAGACTCAGAAAATGTTTTTCGCGTCTTTTTCGAGCAGTTCACGCTTTGAGGTTTTCAACTGGTTGTCGGTTGCAAAATCACAAACAAACTTCCAGGCAAGCGGCTCAAGATCACGCAAGCGCTGATCAACAACCACACACCGAACACCGTCGAGGACCACAGGAACAACGTAGGGTGAATAACTTAAATGGCCACCTGCCACACCGGGCGGCCGGAACTGAGCCAGCACCCCGGCAAGACGCTCGGCCCAATCGCTGGGGCGAAACCGCTGACCCTGAAGGGTTACACCATGAATGATGAGTTGCTGAACAAGATGTGTCATAAGCTTGGGCGGGCAAAACATGGCCACAATTGGCCTGCCAGCTTTTGGCTGCGCCGCGCCCTGCATTGTATCTGATCCGGAGAAGCTGCGTTGCCCTGTTCGCACGCGTCAGGTAACATGCTTCTTTTAACCGGGGCTCACCTATGTCTGCACCAACCCAAACAGGCCCGTTGCGGCACTTTCTGCAATTTCGCGATTTATCCAGTAATGAAATTCAGTATGTTCTGGACCGCGCGCAGCTGATCAAGAACAAATTCAAGCGTTACCAGCCACACCACACATTGCATGACCGAAACCTGGCCATGGTGTTTGAAAAGGCCAGTACACGTACGCGGGTATCGTTTGAAGCGGGCATGTATCAATTGGGTGGATCAGTTATTCACCTGACCACAGGTGACTCCCAGCTGGGTCGTTCAGAACCCATCGAAGACACGGCACGCGTCATCTCGCGCATGGTTGATCTTGTCATGATCCGAACCTTCGAGCAAACGCGCATAGAACGGTTTGCAGCGCATTCGCGGGTGCCCGTGATCAATGGCCTGACAAACGAATACCACCCTTGCCAGATTCTGGCCGACATCTTCACTTTCATTGAGCATCGTGGTTCCATCAAAGGCAAAACGGTAGCCTGGATCGGTGATGGCAACAACATGGCCTACACCTGGCTGCAGGCTGCTGAAATGCTTGGTTTTACGTTGCACGTATCCGCACCGAACGGCTACAAACTTGACCGTGCACGCATCGGCAATCCGCCTGAAAGCATTTTGCGCGAATTTGATGATCCGATGCAGGCTTGTCAGGGGGCCCACCTGGTCACCACCGATGTCTGGACCAGCATGGGCTACGAAGCGGAAAACGAAGAGCGTCGCAAGGCCTTTGCCGATTGGTGTGTCGATGCTGAAATGATGGCCGTTGCGGCACCTGATGCATTGTTCATGCATTGCCTGCCGGCCCACCGGGGCGAAGAAGTTGCCGGTGAAGTCATCGACGGGCCTCAAAGCGTGGTCTGGGATGAAGCGGAAAACCGCCTTCACGTGCAAAAAGCACTGATGGAATTCTTGTTGCTGGGGCAGCTGCCGGGCAATTGAAGCCCGACTGGCTTCACGCCAGAAGGGTGGCTGGCTTCATACCAAGAAAAGTTCTTGACCCGATCGGTGGTCGTGTGGGCCGGCGGTGCGGATACACCACACGGCCCACGCGCAGCAGCCCGTTACAGCCTTCTCGAGAAACCAACCTGTGCGGCAATGTAAACTGACAGCACAGACAGACCGTTCAGGCACACAACAGCTCAACAAGAATGCTGTGTGTGGTGAACGGCCAAAAAGAAAACCGGTCACTCTTTTGACGAGCCGTCTTTTAACTGAGGCAATGCAGCGCCTGCCGCAGGCGCCAGCAAACCTGTCTGGACATAGGTGAAGAGCTTGTCGCGCGTATCGACGATATCAAGGTTACGCAGCGTAAGCTGGCCGATACGATCACGCGGCGAGAACATGGATTCGCCTTTTTCCATGGTCAGACGCTCGGGTTTGTACGTAAGATTCGGCGACTGGGTATCGAGCAAGGAATAGTCGTTGCCACGACGCAGCTCAAGAACCACTTCACCAGTAACAGCACGCGCTACCCAGCGTTGCGCAGTTTCACGCAACATAATGGCCTGGGGATCAAACCAGCGGCCTTGATACAACAGGCGGCCAAGACGCAAACCGTTGATGCGGTACTGTTCAATGGTGTCTTCATTATGGATGCCGGTAACCAGGCGCTCGTAGGCAATGTGCAGCAACGCCATGCCCGGAGCCTCGTAGATGCCACGGCTCTTGGCTTCGATGATACGGTTTTCGATCTGATCGCTCATGCCCAGACCATGGCGCCCGCCGATGCGGTTGGCTTCCATCATGAGCTCGACAGGGTCGGCGTATTCAACGCCATTCAGGGCAACGGGCCGGCCTTCCTCGAAGCGAACACGCACCTCTTCGGGCTTGATCTGGACATCCTCGCGCCAGAAAGCCACGCCCATGATAGGCTGAACGATCTTGATACCCGTATTGAGGTATTCGAGGTCTTTGGCTTCGTGGGTGGCACCCAGCATGTTGGAGTCGGTGGAATACGCTTTTTCGGCCGACATTTTGTAGTCGAAACCTGCCTGACGCATGTATTCAGACATCTCCGAACGGCCACCGAGTTCATCGATGAAAAGTTGATCAAGCCAGGGCTTGTAGATTTTAAGTTCGGGATTGGTGAGCAAACCGTAACGGTAGAAACGCTCGATGTCGTTGCCCTTGAAGGTGCTGCCATCACCCCAGATGTTGACATTGTCTTCCTTCATGGCGGCAACCAGCATGGTACCAGTGACAGCCCGGCCAATGGGGGTGGTATTGAAATAGGTGACGCCGCCCGTGGAAATGTGGAATGCACCAGACTGCAGTGCCGCAATGCCCTCGGCTACCAGCTGCGGCCGGCAGTCGATGAGGCGAGCCCCTTCTGCACCGTATTCACGCGCGCGGCGCGGAATGGCTTCGTAATCGGATTCATCAGGCTGACCCAGATTAGCCGTGTAAGCGTAGGGAATGGCGCCTTTGTGGCGCATCCAGAGCAATGCTGCGCTGGTATCGAGGCCGCCGGAAAAGGCGATGCCAACTTTCTGGCCGACGGGTACGTTTTCAAGAATGGTTGTCATGGATCTTGGGCCTTGGTGACTTTGGTAAGGTACAGACGTAACTGCTCATTATAACGTGCCCCCTCTTCCAGACACCAACCGCAAAGCGGTTTTGTCCTTCCACGCCCCTGAAAAATCACCGGCATGTACTCGCGCACGCCCCTGAGAGCGTTGACTGCAGACCCTGCATACGACATGTCATCGTGGGGTCATACAGAAGCAATACCATTGGCCGCATTAAAAGCCACGGGAAGATTCTCGGGCCCGCCTGCGACAAGCACACGCAGCAGGCAACCTTGATGGCACGCACACAACACCACTTGATGGTCAAAACCTTGAGCTCACCTGATTCCCGCACCATGGCACCCGGCGAAAACCCGTACAACACGGTGATTGCGTCAGACAGGTCAACCCTGCATGCACTCCACAGTTTGCATAATCCGACCGCACGCCTGCTGATCGTGAAGGTGCCAACGGTCAGTTCCGATATGAGCAATGCGGATGTCCTGGAGATTTTCGGACAGCATCGTGATCTGGTCAGCTTGCCGGTACTTGAAAACGAGGTGCCTATAGGGCTGATCAGCCGGCATATTTTCATGTCACAGATGTCCAAGCCGTACTACCGCGAACTCTACGAAAAGAAAAGCTGTATTGCTTTCATGGACAAATCGCCCCTGATTGTCGAAGCGGACACGCCCATTGAAACACTTGCAGCACGGGCAGTGGAGTCCGGCGACAAAACCCTGGCCGATGGTTTCCTGATTGTTGAGAACGCCACATTCACCGGTATGGGTGCAGGACTGGATCTGATGCATGCCCTGGTGGACTTGCAAACAGAAAAAAACCGTCAGGTCATGCAGAGTATTGACTATGCCAGCGCCATTCAGCGGGCCATGCTCAGCGAATCACTCGGCACCTTGAAGGCGACGCTGGATGACGTCGAGATGGTCTGGGAACCACGCGATATCGTAGGGGGTGACTTCTACCACTTTCAGTCTTACGACGAGGGTTGGTTCTGTGCGATTGCGGACTGCACAGGGCATGGGGTGCCAGGCGCATTCCTGACGCTGATTGCCTCATCGGCACTAACCCACGCGTTACATCAATCGGGACCCCACAACCCGGGCCAATTGATGGCCGCCGTGAACCGCTCAATGAAAGCCGTTCTGGGGCAGCATTCCGTCACAGAATGCTCCGAATCAAACGATGGCATGGATGCCGTGTTTTTCTGGTTCAACGCACACGACAGAACACTGACCAGTGCCCACGCAAAAATGCCGCTTTTTGTCATACACAGCGGGCACGAAACATCGGCAAGTGGTACGACGCGTAATGCAGAAAGCGAAAACCGGCTTCGGCACGATCAGTTTTCGCCGGATTTACAGCCCACGATTTCCAAGTCTGACAGGCTACCGGTGTCGGTTGGCGCTGAACGCATCGGCATAGGCTATGCCGACACCCCGATTGAACACACCTGGAAAAACCACATAACGCAGTTGTATCCGGGTGATCTACTGTGCTGCTGCACGGATGGCCTGATTGACCAGATCGGTGGTCCCAAAAATATTGCCTATGGCAAAAAACGGCTTCGCGACAGCCTGATGGCCCACCGTACTGCCTCTGTCAGTGAACTGACGTACCAGATTATGGATGCATTTCGAACCTACCAAGGCAAACACAAGCGACGCGATGACCTGACGCTGCTGTGCCTGCGCCTGAACTGACCTTACCGAATACGATGAATACCTCTGTCTTGAACCATGCGAAAACTCCGAGCCTGCACTGGCGCATTTTCTGCCAATGCGCTACCGACCAGGACGTCATCTTCTACTACGAAGGCTATTTTTCACAAAATATCATTGCAGCGGTTGCCGATGCCGTGAAAATGCGTATAGAACATGTGGGTGCTGCGGGCACCAAACGCCGCAAACTGTTTTCGTCGTTCATTGAAATGACGCAAAACATCATTCATTATTCAGTCGATGCCTACTCGCACGACAACTCGGCCAACTTCGGCAACGAAGTCCGCCACGGTTCAATCTGTATTTCAACAGAGCCTGTGGCCGACACCTATTTTTTGCAATGCGCCAACCCGGTGCAAAAACCGGTTGCTGAACAATTACGCAGCAAACTAGAGCATTTGCGCACGCTGACAATCGATGACATCAAACGGGAATACAAACAAACCCTGAGAGCGGACACATCGGCAGAGAGCAAGGGTGCGGGGCTTGGGCTGCTGACGGTCGCACGTGATGCGAGTGCACCGCTTGAGTTCGACTTCATACCGATCGAAGGTAGCGATAACGTTCTGTTCTACCTGAAGGCCACCATTTAAGTCTGCAGACGCAGCTCAGGCCACACGGTCCAGACACAGACCCCTTCGATTATTTTTGACTGATCATGACTATGAACACACTGTATATCGCGGCCAGCGCCAGCTCTCCCGAAATTGATTTCCGCTTTGACGAACGCACCTTGTCGCTCAAAGGCGAAGCCTACCCAGAAAACGCCGCCGTCTTTTGGGGTGAGATCATTCAGGCCGTGCGTCAGTTCATGGAACAAGACACCGCCTCTGAACCAATCACGGTCGATGTCGCCCTGACCTACTTCAACAGTTCCAGCACCAAAATGTTGTTTTCATTGTTTGACGTGTTGAACGATAAGGCATCAACAGGAACCCCGGTTATCCTGAACTGGTATCACGACGAGGAAGATGACACCATCTACGAGTTTGGCCAGGAACTGTGCGAAGATTTTACCGACCTGACCTTCAACGATCACGCAACGGAAAGTTGATCGTGACAGCCGACCTGTTTGAATCGGAAATGGCTGCACTGCAGCGTGCCCGCAACGCATTGGGGCAACACGCCGCAGATGCCGCGTTTTACCGGGAAGCCCTTGAAGATCTGCTGCAACACTATCAACGCCTGATGCGTGAAACCAGTCGTTTGATACGTCATGGTGACCGCACAGAAGCCGAGCTGACAGCGGTGAATGCGCGCCTGCAACAACTGAGTGCGGAACTGGACTATAAAGCACGTCACGATACCCTGACGGGTGTACTGAATCGTGGTGCGGTCTTTAACGAAGCGCAGCAACAATTGGCCTGCAGTCCATTGTCACTCGTGCTGCTGGACATCGATTTTTTCAAGCGCATCAATGATGCGTTCGGTCATCCCGCAGGTGATGCCGTCATACGGGAACTGATTGAACGGTTATCCCGTGTTCTGGGCGAGCGCGGACAGCTGGGACGTGTGGGTGGTGAAGAATTCACGATTCTTCTGCCCGGCATGATCCTGGAAGAAGCCCTTGAACTTGCCGAACATCTGCGCTGTGCGATCGCGGAACACCCCTTCGCGTGCTTACCGGGGCACCCGGTTTCAGCCAGTTTCGGGGTCAGCTGGAGCCCGGCTGGCACCGACTTCGAGCTAGCCTACGCCAGAGCCGATGAAGCCTTGTACCGGGCAAAGGGCCAGGGACGTAACCGGGTGGCGTGTTGACCCCGTCACTTCACCGTACTGGTCAATTCACCCATCACAAACGCCAGGTTTGCAGCAGCGGCAAGCGTTGCATTGCGGGCATCCGAGCGCGCCTGACGTGCTTTGAGCAAACCGTTGGTGGCTTCCAGTGTCATGGGTAACGTGCCCACACCATTCCGGTAGGCTTCAAGAGCAGCATCGTGCGCCGTTTCAGCGGTGGCAACCAGCTCGGTTGCCGCGTGCGTGCTTTGCAGGGCCGATTGCAACAAGCTTTCTGCAGCCACGATTTCCCTGAGCGCAGTGCGCTGACGTGTTTCCAGGTTCTGCCGGGCCTCTTCGGTACGTATCCGGGCATCGCGCAGCCGCGTCTGGCGCAAACCGCCATCAAACAAGGGTAACGTGACACCCAGTAAAACACCACTTGAGGATGTTGTCTGGCTCAAACCCGGCAAACCGCGCACATCGAAACTCAAACGACTGTTTGCTGCAACCGCCCCCAGATACACCTTGGGCATGAATTCCGCTTCCGCTGCCCTTTCATTGGCCTGGGCAGCCCTCATGGCAGCGTAACCTGCCACCAGGTCAGGGCGACGGGTCAGTGCGTACCCGATACGTTCAGACGTCAAGGGTGCCAGCGAAGCCGGCAAGGGCCCTGCCTGCACCGTTGCGATCTGAATCCGGGTTTTGGGTGAAAGCCCCAATGCACTGAGCAAACCGAGCCAGGCGTTGCGCTCCAGTCCTTCGCTTTCCACCAGATAAAGCCGCGCCTGGGCAACCGCCTGTCGCGCCAATGCGCGCTCCAACGTCGTGGCGACCCCCGCTTTCAGACGCTCGTTCACGGCATGTTCAATGGTCTGATTATGGCCCAAAGACTCGCGTGCAAGATCCACGCGTGAACGCGCCGTGTTGTAATGATAGAACTGATCCGTGACATCGCGGATCACTTTCTGATGCACGGCATTGAACAGCACATTGGCGGCAAACGAAAGCTGCGATGCACCTTCCAGCAAAGCATCGCGCTGACCAAAGTCGAACAACAGCCACCCAACGGCCAAGGCCGGAACCACACCATTGATCTCAGTATCGAACGAGCGGATACCCCCCACCTGCAGGGGCAAGGATTGCTGCGTACGCTGAAACCCACCAATAACGTTGGCTGACAGCATCGGCAAGAATGTAGCCTCGACCAAACCAACAGCCAACGCTGCCTGACGGGCGTGGTTCCATGCCTGCCGGGTATGAGGATTATGACGCTGGGCCAGATCGATCAGCTCGGGCAATGCAAGCGGGTGCGATGGCAGGACCAGATCCTGATCCGGCAACTGCCCCAAAGCAGCAACAGCGGGTAGGCCCTGCTCAAGGCTATAACCGTTTTTGCTACCACCCGGCAGATCAACCACCGCAGGCCTCCAGGGCTGATCAGGTGATGACGGAGCATGTTCTGTCAACGGAACACTGCAACCGGTCAACCCTGCAGCCACAACCAACGCGAACAGCACACAGACCGGCAAGCTTTGGCCTCCGGAGGCCAAGATGGAACGCAGTTGTCTGGACTTGTTCATTCAATCACCCGATTCATACGCTACCTGCGGATTTTGAACCCAATGCCCGCTCGCCGCCGTTCAGCACAACGCGCATACTCTGCAACCCGGCCTTCATCCGGGCAAGATCGGGCCCGGTCATACCCTGTGCCATCTGAACACACCACTGCTCGACCTGCTCGATACCACTTCGCAAAAACGCGATCTGCGTATGATCGGTGCGGAAAGAACGCGGTTCGAAACCTGAACGTTCCAGTTGCTCCCTCAGCCCGTCAAGCGCAGCAAGCCTTTGC
>JAAYGT010000205.1 GCA_012727555.1 Alcaligenaceae bacterium
GGCAGGGCCTCCATAGTGTAGTCACCGCCTTTCACGATCAGGTCGGGGCGCAAAAACTCGATCAATTCAAGCGGCGTGTCTTCGTCAAACCAGGTGACGAGCGAGACGCATTCCAGTGATGCCACCAGAGCCATGCGGTCTTCGAGGGTATTCAAGGGACGGTCATCGCCCTTGCCCAGACGCCGCACCGATGCATCGGTATTCAGCGCCACCAGCAGCGTGGCGCCCAGCTGCGCGGCCTGGTCAAGGTAAGTGACATGACCACGGTGCAGAATATCGAAAACCCCATTGGTAAAGACCAGCGGCCGGTGTAACCGCCCCGATTCCATGTCGTGCAGACACTGCTCGGGGGAACGTATCTTTTGCTCGAAACGTGCCGGCATGATCAGGCTGCCGCCCCTTTGTTCAGGGCCTTGCGGTAACGATTAAGGTCTTGCACCGAATTAAAGGTGGTGTCGAGCAGCAACGACAGGTTGTGCAGAATACGCGAGCTGACCTTGTTTTCCCATTCGTTGTCGAAACGGATCTGGTTGTCGAGCCAGTTTTCGAGCCAGCCGGGTGATGGCAGCTTCGACTGCACCGTGTCTTCGGGGTACATTTCTTTATTCACGTGCAGGTTCGTGGGGTGCAACGCCTGGGGGGTGCGATGCGCCGATGCCATGAGTACCCCGATCTTGGAAAATGCCATGCGGGCCTGCAGGGAAATGGCATTGCCCTGATTCACCAGGGCGCGCTTCATGTAGCGCAGGTAGGCCCCCGCATGACGCGCTTCGTCTTGGGCCACAATTTTGTAAATGGCCTTGATCACAGGTTCAGTGTGCCAGTCGGAAGCACGACGGTACCAATGATTCAGGCGAACCTCGCCACAGAAATGCAGCATGAGGGTTTCAAGGGCGGGAGCCGGATCGAACTCGAAACGCACCTTGTGCAGCTCTTCTTCGGTGGGCGCGAGATCGGGCCGGAAGCGGCGCAGGTATTCCATGAGCACCAAGGAATGCTTCTGTTCCTCGAAGAACCAGACGGACATGAATGCGCTGAAATCACTGTCTTCGCGGTTGTCGCGCAGAAACATTTCAGTGGCAGGCAATGCGGCCCATTCCGTGATGGCATTCATCTTGATGGTGTAAGCCTGATCATCGGACAATTTCGAGCCATCGAAGTCGTCCCAGGGAATGTCGGTGCCCATGTTCCAGCGCACAGCTTCCATCGATTTGAACAATTCAGGGTAAAGCATGGTGATCTCTCTAGGTTGATTCGCCACTATAAATGAACTACATGACTCGACCGTTACGCAGCAGACGGCACAGCAGCACGGGGCCTTAACGCGCAAGCGCCCAAAGCGCCACACCGAGGCCAACCGCCAGAATACCGCACAAAACCATGAGAACACGGTTTGTTTGTTGCTGGGCCTGACGCAGCCGCTGAATTTCAAGATTCAGGCGCTGGCCGGTTTCGGGTTCACTGAGACGGGCGTGGACCAGTCGGGGCAGTTGCGGCAGCAACTGAGCCCATTGACCGGCTTCCTTTTCCAGCTGACGCCGCAACGCCTTGACACCAACCCGCTCATGCATCCAGTTTTCCAGATACGGCTTGGCGGTTTTCCAGAGATCGAGGTCGGGATCGAGTTCGCGCCCCATGCCTTCGACGTTGAGCAAGGTTTTTTGCAGCAGCACCAGCTGAGGCTGGATTTCGACGTTGAAACGCCGGGAGGTCTGGAACAGGCGCAACAGCACCTGGCCCAGGGAAATTTGTGACAAAGGACGATCGAAGTACGGTTCACAGACCGCACGAACAGCGCCTTCCAGTTCTTCTTCACGCGTGGTGGGAGGCACCCAGCCGGATTCAATGTGCAAACGGGCAACACGGTGGTAGTCGCGCTGGAAAAAAGCCAGGAAGTTCTGGGCCAGATAGTTTTTATCGAATTCGGACAAAGAACCCACGATACCGAAATCAAGCGCAATGTAACGGCCGAGAGTGTCGGGGTCAGTCGACACGTAAATGTTGCCCGGGTGCATATCGGCGTGGAAGAAACCGTCAGTAAACACCTGGGTGAAGAAAATTTCCACCCCTTTGCGAGCGAGTTCATGCAAATCGACACCCGCCTCGCGCAGACGATTGATCTGGCTGACAGGAATACCGCGCATGCGTTCCATGGTGAACACGGTGGTGGTGGTGAGATCCCATACGACCTCGGGAACGATCAGGAGATCCTGGCGCCCGGTGTCAGGCCCGAAATTACGACGCAGCTGGCTGCAATTCGAGGCTTCACGGACCAGATCGAGTTCATCGTGCAGGTAGTTATCGAACTCAGCCACCACCTGACGCGGTTTAAGGCGTCGGCCATCGGGAGCCAGCCGTTCGACGAGCGCTGCCATGACGCGCATGAGCGCAAGATCTTTTTCAATGACATTGAGCATGCCCGGACGCAGCACCTTGACAGCCACTTCGCGGCCATCGTGCATGACGGCAAAATGGACCTGGGCGATGGATGCCGAGGCGACCGGGTCGGTTTCAAAATGCTTGAACAGACGGTAGGGAGAATCGCCCAGGGCCGTTTCGATGCAGGCCGCAGCCTGGCTGGAAGGAAACGGTGGGACACGGTCTTGCAACAAGGCCAGTTCGTTGGCGATGTCTGGGGGAATGAGATCACGCCGGGTGGACAGCACCTGGCCGAACTTGACAAAAATGGGGCCCAGGGCTTCAAGGGCCAGACGCAGGCGCACACCACGGGGCAGCTGCGGTGGCTTGCCCAAACGAACCACACGCAGCAGTGCGTAAGCAACCGGATGCTTCAGGCTGGACAGCACCAGCTCATCGAGCCGGAAGCGCAGCGCGATCCAGAGAATGTTGACCAAACGCACGAGTGTCATCATGCCAGGTCTCCGGTGGGCGTGAAAGGCTGGCCACTTGCTGCCCCCCGGGACAAACGCGCAACACGCTGTTCAAGGGTATCGAGGCGAGCCTGCACAGCCTGGAGATCGGTGGCAAAGTCGTGCAGCACCCCCTGGTTGGCCAGCAAACCGCTTTCGTGTGCAGCAAATTCAGCCAGGTTGCCCTGCAGGCGCCCGAACGCTTGCCGGGCACCGGAAAAGAGCGTACGACCCAGCGCCATGACACGCACAGCGGGAATATCGCCAATGCGCGCGGCAAGCGCATGCTCAAGGTCAGGGCGAAGATCGGCGGCAAGACCCGAAACGACATTAGCCAACCCGGCATCCCCCTGGACATGCATGAGATTGGCCAATTCGGACGCTTGCCCGGTGCCCAGGAGCCGCAGTGCAGCGCCTGTTTGGTTCGCGGGCAAAACAAGTTGCACGGAAAAAGTGCTCAGGTGGTCGGCCGCAATAATATGCCCGGTGGCCTGAACCAGAAAAACCAGTTGCATGCGTCCGGCCTGAAAACACACGGATTTGCCCGCATGAGGCACAAGCCGGTCACGGGCCCAGGGCTCGGCATGAAGCAGGCTGTTCAGCGCACGTGCAGCAAGCACGGACGAGGCGGGAAGGAAAGGCAGGAACATGATGGGAAGGGAGACGCTGAAAACACCAGCGAAGAGCCGGCACAGGTGCAAGTTTAACGGTTTTGGACACGAAATATGCCTGCGCCACAAACGCAGTGGCGCCTGCAGAAGGCGCCACCACTGGCGTACCCCGGCACGAACCGGGATACGCCCCCGAATTGACCCGCGCAGTTAACTGGCGTATTCGACGGGAATTTGCTGAATACCTGCCAGCAACCAGCCGGAGTTTTCACCTTTGTAGAGGTTCCAGACTTCCTCGAAGCGGAAGGCTTCGGCACCTTTCTCTTCGCGGAGCATGCCCGAGAAACGCACGCTGGCCAGGTGACCATCGGAAACCGCTTCAATACCCAGCAATTCAGCGTTGAGCAGAACGACTTCTGTGATGCTGGGCTCTGTGCGCGCCAGAATTTCAGGCTTGACTTCGGCAACGAGGTCATCGGTCATGTAGTCGCGCAGTTTTTCGATGTTACCGCTGTCCCAGATGGCCTGGATTTCAACGAAACGTGCCTTGGCATTGGCCAGGAAAGTAGCGGTGTCGAAGTCACCGGGAATGAACCAGGACTGATCGACGGGTGGCGCTGGAACAGCAGCAGGTGCAACCGCAGCTGAAGCGACCGAAGCGGCGGCTGGCGCGACAACCGGAGCCTGCGCAGGCGGCTGTTCAGGCGCAGGCCGCAAAGGCTGCAGACCACCCTGAGGATCGTTGAAACCCTGACGCTGCATGCCTTGACCACCAGCCTGCTGAAGCGCAGGGCGAGAACCGGAGCCGCGCAGACGGCGCACAATAAAAATGACTGCAAAAACCAGCAGACCGATCAGGAGCAGGCTGGACATGAATTCAAGGAAGGCACCGCCCAGCCCCATGCTGGACAGCAAGGCGGCAATACCCAGACCGGCAGCAATACCGGCGATGGGACCCAACCAGCGCGACATACCGCTACGCGCGGCTGCGGTGGAGGCGGCACCCGCGGCCCCGGCCGTTGCAGCCGTGGACGCCGTTGTTGTAGAAGCAGCGATTGGCGGTGTTGTTGCCTGACGCTGTTGCGTTACATTGGTGGACTGCCGGCCAACACTGGATCCGCCACCTGCGCGACGGGCTTCGGCGTCGAAGGAAACGGTGAGCATGGCACCTGCGGTGACCGCAAGGGTAACCGCAGCCAGAAACCGGGAAAGACGACTGGACATAATCAAGGCTCCTGTGGCGCCCGCAACTTGAACGCGCGGCGCGCTACAAAATAAGAACAAACTGTAGAGTTGCAGGCAGGCATGCATGCAGCACACTACCAACAAAACTTACTGGAACCTGAACATTAGCACAACCCGTACCGGCAACACAAGAAGCATGTTCAACCAAACCTGCATCCTGCTGCGGGAAGGTTTTAAAGCTTGTTCAGGTTTAAAGCATGACGTTTTAAACGAGGGTGGGTTCTTGCCAAGAAGTTTTTAACCCGGTTGGTGAGCCTGTGCGGGGGCGGGGGGGCTGCATCGCACGGCCCCTGCGGGGCTTCCCGGAGTTTGCGCACAGAATGGGGCGGGCCCGGAACTCGCGCTGTCGACCCGTTGGGTCGCGCGCTCAGACAGCCGGGCCCGTGTTCCCCC
>JAAYGT010000206.1 GCA_012727555.1 Alcaligenaceae bacterium
TGGTATAAACTGCTTACCGTTGTCCGTGTCGGTCCTTCGGTTGCATCGCCGTTACTGGCTTTTCTGTTTTGTTCAAAAGAGTATCCGTGTGAAAACCATTATGCTGGTGGACGACTCCGCCACACTCCTTTTGTCTGTCTCCACGATCCTGACCAAAGCAGGTTATCAGGTCGAAAAAGCGTCCAATGCTCAGGAAGGGCTCAGGAAGTTCGCCTCGGGGATCAAGGTCGATCTGCTGATTACCGACCTGAACATGCCCGGCATGAATGGTATTGAATTCATTCGCGAAGTGCGCAAGTTGCCAAACTATCGTTTTATGCCCATTTTGTTCCAGACTACCGAATCCCAGCAGTCCAAGCGCCTTGAGGCCAAGGCGGCTGGTGCTTCTGGCTGGCTGGTCAAGCCTGTGACAGCCACCGACTTGCTCAACACGATCAAGCTCGTGATGCGCTGACAAACAGTTTTAACGGCAGATCCCCGCTTATGAATAGTTCGACTGAAGTACGCCGATTGTTCCTGGTCCTTGCCGTCGTCACAACCGGTGTCTGGGTTTGTGTCTATTTTGGTAACGATTTCTTCGAAGGCACTTTACTGCCTTCACTTGGGTTGACCTCGCCTGCCGGCGATGCTCTTGGTGCTGTACTGATTGCGATCAGCGCATTTTTTGCCCAGCGCCTTGTTGCCGTTGTTTTCTACCGTAACTGGCGTCTGGGTGTGGAAACACGTGCCGTTGTGGCGCGTCAGGTCAGTCATGAACTGCAGCAGGTTCCCCGGTTCAACGATGTCGTGCGCACCCAGCTCGAATCCGTGGTGCAGGAAACTGAAAAAGCGTCTTTTGACCTGATCACCCGTTTGACGGATATCGACCGGGTTGTGGATCAGTTGAACAAACTGGTTGACTCCAGCGCGCACGTTTCCACAGATATCATCGCCACGTCTGAAGAACGGCTTCAGCAGAACCAGCAACTGATCAACAAGTTGAATGATTACATCAGCCAGCGTGTGGAACAGGCCGAGGCCGACCGCAGGCGTACCGAACAATTTACGACCCAGGCGCGTTCGTTGGCCGGTCTGGTTGATCTCATTCGTGAAATTGCATTTCAGACCAATATACTGGCATTGAATGCCGGTATCGAAGCCGCGCGTGTGGGTGCGGCGGGTCGTGGTTTTGCCGTCGTTGCCGGTGAGGTCCGCAAGCTTTCGCATGCTACTGACCAAGCTGTGGGTCAGATCAACGATGGTATTCAGGCGGTGATCACCTCCATCGAGCAGCAGTATCAGGAAAATTTTCAGCACAGCAACATCGATGCCGAACGGCAGGCACTGGGCAGCTTTTCAATGCAGCTCAATCAACTGGGGCACGACTACCAGAGTCTTTTGCGTCAGGGTGTTGACACGATCACGCAGATCCGTCAGTCCAGTCAGGAGCTCTCGTCCATGTTCATGGACGCCTTGGCCAGCATCCAGTTCCAGGACGTCACCCGGCAGCAGCTTGAGCACGTTGTTGCAGCGCTCACTCGCCTTGATAATCACGCCAGCCTGCTGGGTGCGCGTTTGACGTCTTTCGATACGCCTGGGTTCGCAGCAGAAGAATTGCGCCCCCTTGAAGACCACCTGAAGGAAATTTACAGCGGCTATGTCATGCAAACCCAGCGCGATGACCATCATAAGGCGGTGGCTGCCAGTCAAGTCTGGGCTCCCGCCGATAAACGTGCAGAAACGTCGGGGCCTGAAACCGTTACAGCCGTGCGGTCCAA
>JAAYGT010000207.1 GCA_012727555.1 Alcaligenaceae bacterium
CTTTCCACGGCAGTCAGTACGTGGTGCATGAAGGCATCCCGATGTGCTTCGTCCAGCGCCGACGTGGGTTCATCGGCGATGATCAGATCAGGCTGCCCGATCAGGGCGCGGGCAGCCGCAACGCGCTGCTGTTGCCCGACAGACAGTTCGCGAGCATGGGCGCGCTGGTCGCGTTTTGAAAGCCCCATGGCATCGAGCAAGCGGGTAGCCGCCTGCTGTGGCGAGCCCGCTTCCTGTGTGGCGCTACGGTGTCGTTTCGAGGAAAAGTGGCAGGGAGCCACCACGTTTTCAATGGCATTCAGGTAAGGGATCAGGTTGAATTGCTGAAAAATGTAGCCGATGTGGTCCGCCCGGAAGCGATCACGCTGCCCCGGTCGCAGCCGGCTCCAGTCGGTACCCATGAACTGCAGTGAACCGGATGTTGGTAACAGTACACCGGCCAGCAATCCCAGTAACGTGCTTTTTCCACACCCGCTGGGCCCTTGTATGAACAGCCGGGTTCCTGCCTGAATGGTGAGCTGGTCAATGACCAGAGCAGGTTTGTCGGCGCGGGGCCAGTGGAAGGTGAGGTCATGCAATTCAAGCACAGCGGTACTCAGGTACTTACTCGGGTAGGGCTATGCGTTGAGTACCCCGTTTCAATGTCAGGCCACTCTGGCCGTGGGGGCTCGCAATTTGAACGGACATTGTCTGAAGGCGTTTGAATGATTCAAACAGCGTGGTGTCGATGAAGTGTGCCGCCGATGCGTTTTCGCACAGGAAGGTGGCTGTCAGTTCGACATCGGCATGGGTGTCGTGTGTGCCGTGTCCGGAGGTGTGCGTGTGCTGCCCGGTGTCTTTCACGTGCGTCGAGGGCGTGCCTGCAGCGGTCTGGTCGCCCTGGGCACCGGACGAAACCAGAATGGCCGATTCAAGGTCCACGGAATCCAGCGTGCAGCCAGCACCCGGATCGGGGATGAAAAGCTGGTCGGCATTCTGCAAAAGTTCAGCAGCTTGACGTGCCCGCGCGTGCTGTTCGGGTGTGCGTGGCGCGTGCTCGAAGCCTGTCAGGTTGTCGAGTGGCGACACCAGGTTCAGTGTAAGGGTTTCGGTGTCAAGGGCAATGTTCAGGGCGGCCTGACCATGCGTATGGGGGTTGCCGGCGTGCGCAAAAGTGGTCAACCCCGGTAAGGCGAATAAGAGGGTCAGTGCGTAAAGCACGGTTTTTTTCAGGCGCACTGCCTTGTTTGGCATGAGGCGCCCGACCCTGGGTGGTAGTGGACTGGGCAGCGATGTGACAACGGTTGGGTTCATGTAAAAAAGGGTGCAAGTGGTGTTTATTGGAATGTTATAACATATCACCATGAGTTGAAGTGTGGTGCGCTATCCTTCCCCGACCTGAAGGAAGGGGGCTGCCGCGCGCCCGATCAATTCTGTTCCAGCACCCGTTTCAGTGGGGCATACAGCGGGCCGGTCACCAGCAAGATGAACACCATGCGCACCACATGAAAGGCCGAAACCACCGGAGCCCCCAGCATGAGCACTTTGGCCGTGATGGCCATTTCCGCGATGCCGCCCGGACTGGTGCCAAGTACCAATGTGGCAAAGGGCAGGTCGGACAACAAATGAACGCAGTACCCGAAACCAAAGGCCAGAATAATGTTCAGGGTATTGGCAACGGCTACAAACCCCAGGAAACGCGGGGCTTTGCGGAAAAAGTCGGGGCCGAATTTGTCGC
>JAAYGT010000208.1 GCA_012727555.1 Alcaligenaceae bacterium
CCCAGCAGCACACCGCCCAGCATGGCACCAGGGATGCTGCCAATGCCCCCCAGCACGGCTGCCGTAAACGCCTTGATGCCCGCGATGAAACCAATGAACGGATTCAGTTTGCCAATGGCCAGGGCAATGAGCACGCCCCCTACGGCTGCCAGCATGGCACCGATGATGAATGTGAAGGAAATAATGCGATTGGTATCGATGCCCAGCAAATTGGCCATGCGCAGGTCTTGCGAGCAGGCGCGGGATGCACGCCCGACACGCGAATACTTGATGAACAGGGTAAGAGCCACCATGAGCAGGACAGTGACAACGATGATCATGATGCGCGAGTACGGGGCCGTGATGGTGAAATCGGAGCCCAGCTGAAACTGCAGTGAACCGGTTACAAGCGGAGGCACCGCCATGTCGCGTGCGCCCTGCCCCAGCGCGACCCAGTTCTGCAGGAAAATGGACATACCGATGGCCGAAATGAGCGGCACCAGACGGGGCCCTCCCCGCAAGGGGGCATAGGCCACCTTTTCGATGGTGTAGCCATAGACCGCCGTGACCACCATGGCCACAACCAGCATGGCAAGAATGACAAACGGCAAAGGCAGACCGCTGTTGACACCCAGCGCCGAGAGCGTGACAAGACCCACATAAGCCCCGATCATGTAAATTTCACCGTGGGCAAAGTTGATCATGCCGATAATGCCATAAACCATGGTGTAGCCGATGGCAATCAGCGCATAAATGGCCCCCAGCGAGAGGCCATTGAATAGCTGCTGGGTAAGCTGGGGAATAAGTTCCGACATGACAGAAGCGTTCCGGGTAATGAAACAATATGCGCAGAAAACCTGCGAAAAGACCGCGTATTCTTACAAGTTGTCAGGAATGTGTCTCTACGGATTTGCCCTAGCTGGGCGCGCAACGTTCCACATGAGCGCACGGAACGGCGCCAGCAGACCGGCATTGACCGCCAGTTTGACCGCAAGATCGCCCACCAGCAGGGATGGCCAGGGCACATCGGTACCTGCAAAAGCCACGGCAAAGAACACGAAGGTATCGAGCGTGGCTGCAAAAGCGCCACCAATAAAAGGGGCCTGCCACCAGGCACGGTGACGCAGACGATCAAAGATGTGAATGTCGAGCAGCTGAGCCAGCAAGAATGCCAGACCAGATGCAACGGCAATACGGGGAGTGGCCACCCAGACCGAAACCACAATAGCGATCATGAACCCCAGGTACGCCACCCGACGGGCGGCATGGGGGCCAAAACGGCGATTGAGAAGGTCGGCGACCAGAAAGGCGCAGGGGTAGGAAATGGCGCCCCAGGTAAGCCAAAGATTGATGGGATACTGAACCAGAATGTTGGAGCCCACCACGATGAGGCCCATGACGGCTACAGCCAGTGCAAACCCCCGCATTGAGAGCGGTTCAAAGCCGGTGGAAAGTCGGTTCATCGGGAAAGCTCCGCTGACAGCGTTTCGGCCCGGTCGCGGGCGGCCTGCATGGCCGCATCGATGGTGCCATTGAAACCACGAACCGCAAAAGCGTCGAGGGCTGCCGCCGTGGTGCCCCCTTTGGATGTAACCCGTTCACGCAGTGTCGCCAGGGTTTCAGGAGAAAGCGCTGCCAGTTGCGTGGCACCCGACACCGTGGCCAGGGCCAGCTTGCGGGCTTGATCGGGCGGCAAGCCCATGCGGGTGGCCGATTCGATCATGGACTCAAGGAACAGAAAAACATAGGCAGGACCACTGCCCGATAAGGCCGTCACTGTATCGATCTGGGCATCGTTTTCAACCCAGACATATTCACCCACCGCTTTGACCATGAATTCGGCCACACGACGGTCATCGGCAGACACTTTTTCAAGGGCCATGAGACCGCTGGCACCAGCACCGATCAGCGCAGGTGTGTTGGGCATGCAGCGCACGATACGCTGAAATGGCTGACCCGGTTCACCCAGCCACTGTGACAGTGTGGTGGCACTGATACCGGCCGCCACGCTGATCACCAGGGTTTCCGGTGTAAGGAAAGGTTTGCATTGCTGCACGGCTTCACGCAAGGACTGCGGCTTGACCGCCAGGATCCAGACCCGGTGTTCGGCCAGTTCGGGGCCCGGCTTGAAGGCGGTACGCGTACCCTGGGCGGACCAGTTCTGCAATGTGGATTCGTTGGGATCAATGACCAGGACATCGTGTGCGCCACAGCGCTTGCCGATGAGCCCGGCACCCAGGGCGGATGCCATGTTTCCGCCACCAATGAAGGCAAGAGTGAGTTCTGTATTCATGCACGCGATTGTACGCTTTCAAGGCACTGGTTTGGCTGGATTGTTTGCCAAAAACAGGTGGCGTCAATGCGCCCGGGCCTGTTTTTTTTAATTTGACCGAAATTACATTCTGTCGTTACAGTCATGCTGGTGTCATAAACGATTCATAAACTCACAACAACCCGACGGTTACAAACCGCCCGGGCACAGACACTCCAAGGAGAACACTCAATGCGTGCAAAATTCTTTGCGCTTTCCCTGGCTGGCCTGATCGCCAGCATCGGCTCGGCCCACGCCGCCACTGAAATCACCTTCTGGCACTCCATGCAGGGTGCGCTGGGCGAACGCGTCAACGAAGTGGTTGAAGCTTTCAACAAAAGCCAGTCCGACTACGTTGTGAATGCCACCTACAAAGGCACCTACGGTGAATCCATGAATGCCGGCATTGCGGCATTCCGTGCAGGTAACGCACCCGACATCCTGCAGGTCTTCGAAGTGGGCACCGCCACCATGATGTACGCCAAAGGCGCCATCAAACCCATTCAGGAAATGTCGGAAGAAGTCGGTGACCCGATCAACCCGGCCGACTTCCTGGGTGCCGTGGCCAGCTACTACACCGCCCCGAACGGCAAGCTGGTCTCCATGCCCTTCAACAGCTCCACGCCGGTGTTCTACTACAACAAAGACGCCTTCAAAAAAGCCGGGCTTGATCCAGAAAAACCACCCAAAACCTGGGAAGAAGTGGCAGAAGCAGGCAAGAAACTGCGCGCTGCCGGCTTTGAGTGCGGTTACACCACCTCGTGGCCTTCATGGGTTCAGCTGGAAACATTCGGCGCCTGGCATAACGTTCCTTACGCCTCAAAGAACAACGGTTTTGGCGGCCTTGATGCCCGCCTCGAAGTCAATGCCCCGCTGTACGTTCGCCACATGACCTTCCTGGCCAACATGGCCAAAGAAGGCACATTCACCTACGGTGGTCGTGCCGATTCCTCGGGTGCCTTGTTCACGTCCGGCAAATGTGCCATGTTCACCGGCTCCAGTGGCAACCGGGCCAATATCATCAAAACCGGCAACTTCGAATTCGGCACCTCCTTCCTGCCGTATTACCCCGATGTCAAGGGGGCGCCCCAGAACTCCATCATTGGCGGCGCTTCGCTGTGGGTTTTTGCCAAGAAACCCCCTGAAACTTACAAGGGTGTAACCAAGTTCTTCAAGTTCCTGGCCAGCCCTGAACAGTCGGCCAAGTGGCATCAGGTCACTGGTTACGTGCCTGTTACCAAGGCCGGCTATGAAGTCACCGAAAAATCCGGCTTCTATGCCAAGAACCCGGGTTCCGATGTCGCTGTGAAACAGCTCAATGCTGAAACCACTGAAAATTCGCGTGGCGTACGCCTGGGCTATCTGCCCCAGATCCGTGACATCGCCGAAGGCGAAATGGAACAGATATTTGCCGGCAAGGTTACGCCGGAAGCCGGCCTGGCCAATACGGTCAAGCGTGGCAACGAACTGCTTGAACGTTTTGAAAAGAGCGTGAAGTAACCGTCCCTGGCGTCAAACTCCCTGACGCACTGGTCGCCGTGAGGCCATCCCGAAATCAACAGCCTCGGGACCCTCACGGTTTTTTGCCTTTAACCCCCCTGATATTGCCTACCCATCATGGAAAAGCGCGTCGTTTTCAAACATAAAACGCTGCCGTACCTGCTGTTGCTACCGCAACTGGCGATCACGGTCATCTTCTTCTTCCTGCCTGCAGGTCAGGCCATGTGGCAGGCCTTTCACCTTGAAGACCCCTTCGGTCTTTCCTCACAATTTGTTGGCCTTGAAAATTTCCGCGAACTTTTCGCCAGCAGCGAGTACATGCAGTCGTTCAAAGTGACGGCATGGTTTTCCGTTCTGGTGGCCGTGTCGGGGCTGGCCATATCCCTGCTTCTTGCCGTCATGGCCGATCGCGTCATCAAGGGTGCAGGGGTGTACAAAACCCTTCTGATCTGGCCTTACGCAGTGGCCACGGCCATTGCCGGGGTGCTATGGCTGTTCCTGTTCTCGCCTTCAGTTGGCATTCTGGCGGTCTTTCTGGTTGACATGGGCATCGGCTGGAACCCCAGGCTCGACTCGAACGATGCCATGCTGCTGGTTGTGCTGGCTTCGGTCTGGAAGCAGATCTCATACAACTTCCTGTTCTTCCTGGCCGGTTTGCAATCCATACCACGCTCGTTGATCGAAGCGGCCGCCATCGATGGCGCCAGCCCCTTCCGGCGCTTCTGGACCATCGTATTTCCGCTGCTGTCACCCACCACCTTCTTCCTGCTGGTGATCAATGTCATTTATGCCTTCTTCGATACCTTCGCCATCATCGACATCATGACCCAGGGTGGCCCCGGAACCAGCACATCCATTCTTGTTTACAAGGTGTACAACTCGGGTTTCAAAGGCCTGGATATCGGCTCATCGGCTGCACAATCCGTCATTCTCATGATGATCGTGGTCGCCCTGACAGTCGTCCAGTTCCGTTACATCGACCGCCGTGTCAACTACTGACCGAAACCATCATGATTGAACGTCGCCCCATTCTCGATATCGTGACGCACGTGGTGCTGATCCTTGGTGTACTGATCATTGCCTTTCCGTTGTATGTCACGTTCATCGCTTCCACCCAAACCACTCAGGAAGTGGCACAAGCCCCCATGTCGCTGCTGCCTGGCGACCAGTTCCTGAACAATTACCGCCAGGTGCTTGCCGGTGAAGGCAACAATGTACCCCCCGTTGCCCGCCTGATGTGGGTCAGCACCGTCATGGCGTTGGTCATTGCCATCGGCAAGATCGTCATTTCCATGCTGTCGGCATTCGCTGTGGTGTATTTCCGGTTCCGCTTTCGCATGTTTTTTTTCTGGATGATCTTCATTACCCTGATGCTTCCGGTTGAAGTGCGTATCGCGCCCACCTATCAGGTGGTGGCCGACCTTGGCATGCTCGACAGTTACTCGGGCCTTACCCTGCCCCTCATTGCTTCGGCAACTGCCACCTTCCTGTTCCGGCAATTCTTCCTTACAGTACCCGACGAACTCATCGAGGCGGCCCGCATCGACGGCGCCGGGCCCATGCGTTTCTTCAAGGATATCCTGCTGCCGCTGTCGCGCACCAGCATCGCCGCCCTGTTCGTGATCCAGTTCATTTATGGCTGGAACCAGTATCTGTGGCCCCTGATCATCACGACCAAGGAAGAAATGTACCCGGTGGTCATCGGGATCAAGCGCATGATTGCAGGTGGCGATGCCGTAACCGAATGGAATCTGGTCATGGCCACGGCCATGCTGGCCATGATACCGCCGGTCGCTGTTGTCATTTTCATGCAGAAATGGTTCGTGAAGGGCCTGGTCGACTCCGAAAAATAAAACTGGATATTCCCAAATGGCTACACTCAGCTTTAGTAACGTCAAGAAAACCTATCCCGGTGGCATCGAGGTCATTCACGATTTCAACATGAACGTAACCGATGGTGAGTTCATCGTGATCGTGGGGCCATCGGGCTGCGGCAAATCAACGCTCATGCGCATGGTGGCCGGCCTGGAAGGCATCACATCAGGCGACATCGTCATCGGCGACCGCGTGGTCAACCTGCTGGAACCTGCCGAGCGCGACATTGCCATGGTGTTTCAGAACTATGCCCTGTACCCCCACATGACCGTCTTCGAGAACATGGCGTACGGGCTCAAGATCCGCAAGCTCTCGAAACAGGAAATCGAAGCGCGCGTCAACGATGCTGCCCAGATCCTTGAGCTGACCCAGCTGCTTGATCGCCGCCCGCGCCAGCTTTCAGGTGGCCAGCGCCAGCGCGTTGCCATGGGCCGCGCCATCGTGCGCAACCCCAAGGTCTTTCTGTTCGATGAACCCTTGTCGAACCTGGATGCAAAACTGCGTGTGCAAATGCGGCTTGAGATCCAGCGCCTGCACCAGCGTCTGAAAACCACCAGCCTGTATGTTACCCACGATCAGGTCGAGGCCATGACACTGGCCCAGCGCATGGTGGTCATGAACAAGGGGCATGCCGAACAGATCGGTACGCCGATTGAAGTGTTTGAAAAACCGGCGTCCATTTTTGTGGCAAGCTTCATTGGCTCTCCCCCCATGAACCTGATTCCGGTCACTGTCGATGCCAACGGGTCGGTGCAGCACGATGCCGGGCGTCCGTTGCAGTTTCAGCCCGATGAAGTGCCTGCCACTGTCAGGGGCAAAAAAGTCATTCTTGGCATCCGGCCAGAACACATCAGGCTGCACGCGCCCGGCATCGAGGTCGTGGTTGAAATGGTTGAAATTCTGGGATCGGAACAGCTGGTTCACGCACGTCACGGCGACACCCCGGTTGTTCTGCGATGCCCTGTTGCCCTGACGCTGAAAGCGCCCCTGCGCGTTGGTGAAACCATTCAGCTGGGCATGGATGACACCCACCCACTGCACTGGTTCAGTGCCGAAACAGGCCGTCGTATCAACGAACAAATGGCGTGACCAGACCGTCACACCACATGAAAAAAGCCCGGGGTTTCCGGGCTTTTTTAGTTAAGGAACCGGCAAACCTGGCCCCTTGCGTGCATGCAATGCAAAAAATTACTTGTAAACCGCCTTTGTACCGTCTTGCTTCCAGTTGAACACATCGAACTTGAAGTTGTTCAGGTCACCCTGCTTGTTCCAGGAGATTTTTCCAATAGGTGTTTCAACACTGTTGGCACGCAACCAGGCGGCCACCTTGACGGGGTCGTCGGTGCCCGCACCCTTGATGCCGTCGGCAATGGCCTTGGTGGCGGAATACGCAGTGAGCTGGAATGCACCGCCCGGATCACGATTTTTATCTTTGAAGGCCTTCACGATAGCAGCATTGGAGGCATCCTGGGTGAAATCGGCAGGCAGTGTAACCAGCATGCCTTCAACCGCGGCGCCGGCAATGGCGTTGATGTCGGGGTTACCGACACCTTCAGGCCCCATGAAACGCACTTTCAGGCCCTGTTCAGCACCCTGGCGCATGAGCAGACCCATTTCAGGGTGATACCCACCGTAGTAAATGAAATCGGCTCCGGAACCTTTCAGCTTGGTAATGACGGCGGAGTAATCGCTGTCGCCGGCATTGATACCTTCAAACAAGGCAACCTTGACGCCTGCCTTTTCAAGCTGTTCGCGCACCGAACTGGCAATGCCCTGACCATACGATTGCTTGTCGTGGAGCACAGCCACGGCCGCAGGCTTGATCTTTTCAATAATGAATGCGGCAGCGGCAGGACCCTGCTGATCATCGCGACCAATGGTGCGGAAGATCATATCGTAGTTCTTGCCATCGGTAACAGCGGGTGAGGTTGCCGAGGCCGTGACCATGACAACACCTTCATTGTTGTAGATGTCGGTTGCGGCAATGGTTGCGCCCGAGCACACGTGACCGACCACATAGTGGATTTTGTCGTTCACGATACGGTTCGCAACGACCGGACCCTGTTTGGGTTCGCAGCCGTCATCGACGGTGACTGCTTCCAGTTTTTTTCCAAGAACGCCGCCGGCAGCATTGATCTGTTCAACAGCGGTATCGACACCCTCTTTGACCATGGTGCCGTACTGGGTGAGCGGGCCCGTGAAGGGACCGGCAATTGCAATTTTTATGGTGTCGGCCAAAGCGGCAGACGACATGACCATGCCGGCAGCCAGACCAAGGGCAGCGGCAACCGGAGTGAAACGAAATTTCATAAGATCCTCCTGAAAGTACGAGTGCAAGAATACACCGAAAGCCCGTGCGGCTATCGCCGCCGGCCTTCAGGGTTTTCCAGTAGAAAGGTAATTCACCCCGGGCAACTGACAGGCATGAATGGCCTTGGCAAGCGCGTCAATGGCGGCTGGCCGCGGGAAGCTCTTGCGACAGATGAGCACCACACGCCGGTCGGGCGCCGGATCACTGAAGGGAATGAAACGCAGCAGTTCGTTTTCAGACTGCCCTGCCATGAGTGTGCTGACCGGCATGACCGTTACACCAATGCCCGCTGCCACCATATGGCGTATGGTTTCCAGCGACGACCCCTCGAAGGTGCGCTGAATGCCTTCACTGGCGGCGGAAAACCGGGACAGTTCGGGGCACACTTCCAGGACCTGATCCCGAAAACAGTGGCCCGTACCCAGCAACAGCATGGTTTCATCCTTCAACTCATTCGACGACAGGCTTTTCCGGCCTGCCCAGGGGTGAGTACGCGGCACGGCCACGACAAAAGGTTCGTCGTACAAGGGCAGAATGGTCAAGCCGGACTCCGGTATGGGCAAGGCCACAATGGCACAATCAATTTCTCCCTGACGCAACAGTTCCAGCAAGCGACTGGTGTAGTTTTCCTGCAGAATGAGGGGCATTTGCGGCGTGGATTGAATCTGCACGGGAACCAGTTTGGGAAGCAGGTAGGGCCCGATGGTATAAATGACGCCCACACGCAAGGGGCCGGCAAGCGGATCATGCCCCTGGCGGGCAATTTCACGAAGACTTGCACACTCCTCAAGCACCCGCTGGGCCTGTGCAACCACCTGCAGCCCGATCGGCGTAATACCAATTTCCGTACCGCCACGCTCGAACAGCACGACACCCAGTTCGTCTTCAAGTTTGCGAATGGCTACGGAAAGCGTTGGCTGGCTGACAAAACAGGCCTCGGCCGCACGGCCAAAATGGCGCTCGCGGGCAACGGCCACAATGTATTTCAGTTCCGTCAGTGTCATCGATTTGTCTCGCTCATGATATTCATACAGATTGTCCTGTGATTTTCGTGTTGACCGTGGTCAGTGACGAACGGCCTTAGCTCCTGAGGTAATCTTGCCGCCGGCGCATCCAGCGGTTCAAATGGGCGTCAACATGACCCGGATAGTGCTCACGCAGCGCCCGGGCTGCCTCACGTGCGCGTTCAACCAGTTCATGATCGGTTTCAAGGCGGGCAAAACGCAACAATTGCTGCCCCGATTGCCGCAGTCCGAGAAATTCCCCGGGGCCTCGCAGCTCAAGGTCACGACGCGCGATCTCGAACCCGTCGGTAGTTTCGTACATGGCTTTCAGGCGCTGACGGGCCACCATGGACAGCGGCTCCTGGTAAAGCAGCACGCAAATGGCATGATGACTACCCCGCCCTACCCGGCCACGCAACTGATGCAACTGGGCCAGGCCGAAGCGTTCGGCATGTTCGATGATCATGAGCGAGGCGTTCGGTACATCAACCCCCACCTCGATCACGGTGGTAGCCACAAGAACATCCACGTTGCCTTCACGAAAATCGGTCATGACCTGTTGTTTCTGTACGGTAGGCAATTTTCCATGAATGAGACCGACACGCACGCCGGCCAGCGCCTGGGACAACGCAGCATGTGTGTCGACGGCCGTTTGCAACTGCAAGGCTTCGCTCTCTTCAACCAGGGGGCACACCCAATAGACCTGTCGCCCTTGTCGTACCTCGGACAGCACGCTGCCCAGCACTTGATCACGACGTGTGTCGGCGATGAGTTTGGTAAGCACCGGCGTGCGCCCGGGCGGCAGTTCATCAATAACCGAAACATCGAGATCGGCAAAGAATGTCATGGCCAGGGTTCGAGGTATGGGTGTAGCGCTCATGTTGATCTGATGAGGTACCCAGGCGACCTGGTGGCCGGCCCGCTCGCCTTTGCGGTTCAGTTCCAGGCGTTGTCCCACGCCAAAACGGTGTTGCTCATCCATGATGACCAAGCCCAGACGTTTGAAAATGACGCGTTCCTGAATGAGCGCCTGGGTACCGACCACCAGACCCGCCGCGCCCTCTTCGATGGCCGACAAGGCTTCACGACGTGCCTTCGCGCCCAGACTGCCCACCAGCCACACAACGGTGACGCCCAGTGCCTGCAGCCAGCCGGACAGTTTGCTGAAGTGCTGTTCGGCCAGAATTTCGGTCGGTGCCATGATGGCCACCTGGGCGCCGGAGGCGATGGCCTGCAGCGCAGCGAACGCCGCGACAATGGTTTTCCCGCTGCCCACATCGCCCTGCAACAAACGGTGCATGGGAAATGATCGCCTCATATCGCCCGCGATTTCTTCAATCACACGCTCCTGGGCAGCTGTCAGGGCAAAAGGCAACGCCTGCCGCAAACGGGAAAACAGCAGCAGCGGGTCAGCCAGCATGGCCTGGGCCCGTTGGGCGCGGCGATGCGCCCTGGCCTCGGCCAGGGACAACTGCTGTGCCAGCAGCTCATCGAACTTGATCCGCTCCCAGGCCGGATGCCCGCGCTCGGTAAGGTCATTCATTGACACGGACGCGGGAGGATGGTGCAGCACCTTGATTGCCTGCTCAAAAGGCATCAGCCCGTAGCGTTCAAGAAATACCTGAGGCAAGGTTTCAGAGAGGTCTGCCCGCTGCAAAGCCGATTCGATGGCCTTGCGCAGCACGGGCTGGGCCAGGCCATCGGTGGTGGGATACACCGGTGTCAAGGCGTTCGATAAAGGCTTGTCAATGGATCCGAGGCGGGGATGCACCATTTCCGGGCCATGAAACCCATGGCGGATTTCGCCACGGATGCGCAGTGTCTTCCCGATGGCCAGCTGGCTGATCTGGCCTGGATAAAAATTCAGCCAGCGCAGCCCCAGTGTACCGGTGGCATCGGACACCGTGGCCACCAGCTGCCTGCGAGGCCGGTTCAGCACCTGGCGGTCGAGCACCGTGGCCTCGATCTGTACCGAAGCACCCGGAAAAGCCTGGGCAATCGGTGTGATCGACGTTTCATCTTCATAACGCAACGGCACATGAACGATGAAATCGGCAGGTTCATGCAGACCCAGACGCTCAAACTTGCGTTGAACGCCCGAAACACCACGCGGTGACTGGGTCGCAGACCCCTTGCGTGCAGACGGTGAACCGGCAGGGTCTGACACAGGACTACGTATCAGATGACGATGATCGCTTCAACTTCGAACTGCGCACCTTTGGGCAGACTGGATACCCCGATCGTGGAACGGGCGGGGAAAGGCTGGGGAATGAGTTCGGCCATGATGGCGTTTGCGCTGGCGAACTTGGAAAGGTCGGTAAGGAACAGCGTGAGCTTGACGATGCTGTCAAGGGTGCCCCCGGCCGCCTGGATGACGGCTTGCATGTTGGCAAACGCCTGACGGACCTGAGCTTCGAAATTTTCCGAAACCAGTTCACCGGAGCCCGGTTCAAGACCAATCTGGCCGGACAGATAGACCGTCTGGCCAGAACCTGCCGCAACGGCTTGGGAATAAGGACCGACAGCAGCAGGCGCGGCTGCAGTATGAATGACATGCTTGGTCATGGAACGTAACCTCGAACAGGTGATGGATAACTATTGAAGTTTAATCACCTATAGCGAAAATTAAAAGCTCCGCCGTACCGGCAAACCACCGAAAACAGTTGAAACAACCTACTTTTCAACGAAGGCCCGTTCAATGACGTAGTCACCGGGTTCGCCGACACCGGGCGATACGACAAAACCACGCGCATCGAGCATGGCACAAAGATCGGCCAGCATGCTCGGACTACCGCACAACATGACGCGATCCGTTTCGGGATTCAAGTTGGGTAAACCGATGTCTGCCGTGAGCTTGCCCGTTTCGATCAGGGTAGTGACCCGACCCGTATTGCGAAAGGGTTCGCGTGTGACGGTAGGGTAATAGATGAGTTTTTCACGAACGATATCGCCAAAAAACTCGTTGGCCGGCAACTCATTCTGGATGAAATCCGTGTAGGCCAGTTCACTGACAAGGCGCACACCGTGCACAAGAATGACCTTGTCGAAACGTTCATAGACTTCGGGATCTTTGATGATGCTCATGAACGGCGCCAAGCCGGTTCCGGTACCAAGAAGATAAAGATGTTTGCCCGGTTTGAGGTCATCGACCACCAGGGTGCCGACCGGCTTGCGGCTGACCAGAATGCTGTCGCCCGGTTGCAGGTGCTGCAAACGCGATGTAAGCGGGCCATCGGGCACTTTGATGCTCAGGAACTCAAGATGTTCTTCGTAATTGGCACTGGCAATGCTGTAGGCCCGCATGAGCGGCTTGCCATCGACGGGCAAACCGATCATGACGAAATGCCCGTTGTGAAACCGCAAGGCCGGATCGCGTGTGGTTGTGAAAGAAAAAAGCGTGTCGTTCCAGTGATGAACGCTCAGGACCTGCTCGGTATTGAATGCAGCCATGTCTTTGATGAGGTTAAGCGCGCAGCGCGAAGATTTCAGAGGCCATTTTAGAACAATGGCATTGCGGATGGACAAATCACCTGCGATGGTACAGCCACAGCACCGTTAATGCCGTTGCGCAGGAAGCTGCAGCCACGGTTTGTTTATCTAAAGTCAAGAAATCCGGGTTTAGTTGTGGCTCATGCAGTGTTTGGTCACAGTTCGCGTGTGTTCCGGCTTGAATCATGCCGAATTCCTCTGATATAGTAAATAAATACATGAGAATCATTTTTATTTGCACTGTCATTCAAGCAACTTGCCGTTGTCATTTGTTTCCGGAGATCGAAACCCCATGCGCGCCACACCCCTGCTTCGCACACTGACCCTGATCGGTTCAACCACGCTTGCCCTTGGCGCAACCTGGGCCCAGGCGGCTGAGCTGAGCCTGTACACAACACGTGAACCCAAGCTCATTCAGCCGCTGCTCGATGAATTCACCAAAGATACCGGTGTGAAAGTGAACACGGTGTTCGTCAAAGACGGCCTGATCGAGCGCGTCAAGGCCGAGGGCGACAAATCCCCCGCCGATGTTCTCATGACGGTCGACATCGGCAATCTGCTTGATCTGGTTGAGGCCGGTATCACACAACCGATCGACTCGGCCGTACTGAAAGAAGCAATTCCTGCCAATTTGCGCGGCACCGACGACCAGTGGTATTCACTGTCGCTGCGCGATCGCGTGGCCTATGTGGCCAAAGATATCCCGGTCACATCCATCACCTACGAAGAATTTGCGGATCCAAAATGGAAAGGCAAAGTCTGCATCCGCTCAGGGCAGCACCCGTACAACACAGCCCTGATCGCCGCCATGATCGCCCACAATGGCCTGGAAGCCACCGAAAACTGGCTCAAAGGCGTGAAAGCCAATCTGGGTCGCAAGGCCGCTGGCGGTGATCGCGATGTGGCGCGAGACATTCTGGGTGGCATCTGCGATGTCGGCATTGCCAACGCTTACTACGTGGGCCGCATGAAAAACTCCGAACCCGGCACGGATGGCCACAAATGGGGTGAAGCCATCAAGGTCGTGCGCCCCACCTTTGCCAAGGAATCCAGCAAAGGCACCCATGTTAATATCTCGGGCGCAGCCGTGGCCAAGCATGCCCCGAACAAGGGCAACGCGGTCAAGTTGCTCGAATACCTGGTGTCCGACAAAGCGCAAAGCATGTACGCCAAGGCCAACTACGAATACCCTGTCAAGAAGGGTGTTGAACTTGACCCGGTCGTAGCCAGCTTTGGCACGCTGGTGGTCGATCCCCTGCCTCTGGTCGAAATTGCCAAGTACCGCAAACAAGCCAGCGAACTGGTAGATAAAGTTGGATTCAACAACTGATCGCCCCCTCGGTCTTTCTTCAACACAGGCACAGGTGCGTTTACCTGTGCCTGGCGGTTTTTTGCAGGAACGCTCCCTGTTGCAGTTTCGACCTCTTCTCTCCTTCGAATCCGGATTCCTCTGGCGAGCGCTCTCCTGCCTGATTGCCATTTGCGTAATCGCACCTATTCTCACTCTCGGTTGGTTTGCGCTTCAAGGCTCACTGGAACACTGGGGGCACCTGAGCTCGCATGTCTTGCCGGTGGCGTTGTCGAACACGGCCCAGTTGCTGGTGGGCGTGGGTATCCTGGTCACGGCCTTGGGTGTGGGCAGCGCCTGGCTCATGACCGCCTACGCATTCCCGACACGTGGCATGCTGTCGTGGGCCTTGCTGCTACCCTTGGCAGTTCCAACGTATATTGTGGCGTTTGCCTACCTCGATATCCTGCACCCCATTGGTCCGGTTCAGACCCTGATTCGCGACCTTCTGGGCTATACCAGCCCCCGCCAGTTCCGCCTGCCCGATCTTCGTTCAATTTACGGCGCCATTTTTCTGCTCGGGTTCGTTTTGTACCCCTATGTGTACCTGAGCACCCGCGTCATGTTTGCCACGCAGTCTGCCAGTCTTCTGGAAGCCGCCCGCGTACTGGGCGAATCCGGCCGCAGCGTATTTTTCCGGGTGGCGCTGCCCATGGCGCGTCCCGCCATCGCGGTGGGTGTCAGCCTTGCCCTGCTCGAAACACTGAACGACATCGGCGCCTCCGAATTTCTGGGTGTTCAAACGCTCACGGTTTCCGTCTATACCACCTGGGTCACACGTTCCGACCTTGCCGGCGCTGCCCAGATTGCACTGGCCATGCTGACCATCGTTGCCCTACTCATTCTGGTCGAACGCTACGGTCGTCGGCACCAGCGCTATGCCGGCAACACCCAAAGGTCACGCACCTTGCAACCCGTACAACTGAAAGGCCCGCAGGCGCTCATCGCCATGGGCCTGGGCTGGACACCGGTTATCATCGGGTTCGTGGCGCCGGCCTTGTACCTGCTGCATGCCACCGTACGTCATCTGCAGGAAACCGGTCATGTTTCCGATCAATTACTGGCCAGCGGTTTCAACACACTTAAAATCGCCCTCATTGCCACTCTGGTCACGCTTGTGTGTGGCCTGATCGTGGCCTGGTCAGCGCGCGCCATACGGCATGGCACACTCGCCCCCCGTCTGATCCGCATGCAGGCACGCATCGCCACCACGGGTTACGCCGTACCCGGCACGGTGTTGGCCATCGGCCTGCTGACACCCTTGGTACTCTTCGATACAGTCGCTGGTGCGCTCTGGCGCGCGCTGGGAAATCCGGATCCTGGCCTGATCGTCATGGGCAGCGTTGCTGCGCTGGTGATCGCGTATGTCATACGTTTCCTGGCCATTTCCATCGGGGGCATCGAAGCGGGCCTTGCACGCATCCCCCCCTCGCTTGAACAGGCCTCGCGCCTGCTGGGCGAAACGCCCACCGGCACGCTGCGACGGGTTCATCTGCCGTTGCTGCGCCCTGCCCTGGGCGCTGCTGCCTTGCTGGTGTTCGTTGATGCCATGAAAGAACTGCCCGCCACACTGCTGCTGCGTCCGGTCAATTTTGAAACCCTGGCGACCTGGCTTTATGCGGAAGCGGCCCGTGGCACGTACGAAGAAGGCGCTGTTGCAGCCCTTGCCATCGTGCTGGCCGGCCTGCTGCCCGTCATCATTCTGGCACGTAGCCAGTTGCGTACATCGCATTGAGCCTGTCGCCGTTCATACACACATCATGAAAGACTTTCTGAAACTGGACACCGTATCACTCGCTTACGACACACCTGAAGGTCTGGTCCCGGTTGTGAAAAACCTTTCGCTGTCACTGGAAGAAGGTCGTATCGGTTGCCTGCTGGGCGCTTCGGGCTGCGGAAAAACGACCGTACTGCGCGCCATTGCCGGGTTTGAACCCCTGCGTAGCGGTGAAATCCGGCTCGGTGGCACGCTGCTGTCGAGCGTCAGTTTCAGTGTCCCTCCCGAAAACCGGCATGTGGGCATGATGTTCCAGGACTACGCCCTTTTCCCCCACCTGACCGTGGAAAAAAACATCGGTTTCGGCTTGCGGCGCTGGGAAAAGCAAAAACGTCGTCAGCGGGTCGAAGAACTGCTGACCCTGGCCGGACTTGAGTCCACCGCCCGGCGCTATCCGCATGAGCTATCAGGGGGGCAACAGCAACGGGTCGCCCTGGCGCGCGCACTGGCGCCCGAACCTGAGCTGCTGCTGCTCGATGAACCGTTCTCGAACCTTGATATCGACACCCGCGAACGTCTGGCCTTCGAGGTACGTGACATCCTGAAAAAAACGGGCCATACCGCCATTCTGGTCACCCATAATCAGGCTGAAGCCTTTGCGATCGCCGACCAGATCGGTATCATGCAGAATGGCACGCTGGTTCAGTGGGACACCCCTTACATGCTGAACCAGAACCCGGCCAATGCCTTTGTAGCCGACTTCATACGCCGCGAAGCACTGATGGCGCAACGGGCGCAAGCGTATCTGCGAGGCGAAGCCGCCTGAAGGTCAGTCTTCGTTCAAGCCCAGCTCGGCGCATTTGCGTGTCAGCGTATTGCGTCCGATGCCAAGGCGCTGCGCCGCTTCAACGCGCCGCCCACGGCTGAAGGCTAACGCCGTTTCGATCAGGGTACGCTCAAAATCGCGCGTCAGTGTTGGCATCAGGGCCGGTTCGTTGCGAGACAAGCGCTCACGAACCTGCTCCGACAGCAGCGCGATCCAGCCAGACGATGGCGTTGAGCCTGCATAATGACCCGCGTCAGCCTGCCAGGCCGCTAACTGAATGGGGTTTGTGCCTTTGACAGCGGTGCTGTCAGCCGATGCGGCCTCACCCGATGCCAATCCCGCAGGCACGATCTGCTCGCCATGGCCGGACACTGACGATCCCGCCTGCCGGGCTTCGGTCAGGCCTTGCCCCTGGAACAGTTCAGGCGGAAGGTCTTTCGCCTCGATGACTTGTCCCGACGACATGACAGTAAGCCACTGACAGAAATTTTCAAGCTGACGGATATTACCCGGGTAGTCGAAGGCGCACAGCATACGCATGGCATCAGGTGAAACCCGCCGCACAGGCACACGAAGATCGGCCGCACTGTTGCGCATGAACAATTCCACCAGGGCAGGAATATCTTCCTTGCGCTCACGCAGGGGGGGCAAGCGCAAGCGAATGACGTTCAGACGATGGAAGAGATCTTCACGAAACTTGCCTTCTTGCACACGCTGCTCAAGCGGCTGGTGGGTGGCTGCCACAATACGCACATCGGCATGAATGGCTTGAGAGCCGCCAACCCTGTAAAAACTGCCCTCAGCCAGTACACGCAAAAGGCGGGTCTGCAATTCGAAGGGCATATCGCCGATTTCATCAAGAAACAAGGTGCCGTTGCGGGCTTCTTCGAAACGCCCGCGTCGTTGCTGGGTGGCGCCCGTGAATGCACCGCGCTCGTGCCCGAACAATTCAGCTTCCAGCAGGTCTTTGGGAATGGCGGCGGCATTAAGCGCCACAAAGGGCCCGTTGGAACGGTTGCTATGGGTATGCAGCGCCCGGGCAATCAGTTCCTTGCCTGTACCGGACTCACCGGTGATCAGCACCGTAACGCTGGAGGTTGCCAGACGACCGATCGCCCTGAACACTTCCTGCATCGCCGGCGCGGACGACTGCATCATGATGCGTTCCTGACCGCCTGCCGCTGCAACGATGTCGTGTTCTTCGACCTGAACAGGTCCGGCAGACCGCATGGCACGCTGTATCAGCGCAACCGCTGCATTCATGTCAAAGGGCTTGGGCAGGTAATCGAACGCGCCTTTCTGAAAAGCCTCGACGGTGCTGTTCAAATCGGTGAACGCTGTCATGACGATAACGGGCAGATCGGGCAAGCGCTGTTTAATGCGGTGCAACAAACTGAGTCCGTTTTCGCCGGGCATACGTACATCAGTGACCAGTACAGAGGGCGTTTCCGTATCAAGTGCCTCGAGAGCCTCAGCGGCACAGGAAAAACTCTGGGCAGGCACAGAGGCTTTGGCCAAGGCTTTTTCAAGCACCCAGCGAATGCTCTGATCATCATCCACGATCCAGACAGGCTTCATCCGATTTGCTCCAGAGGTAATATCATTCGAAATTCGGTATGCAACGGGCGCGAATCAAACTCGACAATCCCCCCATGCTGCTGCACGAATTCCTGGACCAGGCTCAGGCCCAGTCCGGTTCCACTGGCGCGACCGGTAACCAGTGGATGAAAAATCTTGTCGCGAAGGTCATCGGGAACACCCGGGCCGTTATCGATGACGGAAACCACAATACCCAGCTTGGCCTGATGCTCGGCCAGCAGCAACTGGCGCCCGATGCGAGTACGAAGCACAAGCCGTGGCGTGGATTCCATCCGTGCCTCGGTAAGCGCCTGGGCCGCGTTGCGAACAATGTTCAGCAGGGCCTGCAAAAGCCGGGAAAAATCACCTGAAATGTCGGGTACCGAGGCATCGTAATCCCGCACCATGTCGATACCTGGAAATTCGATGCTGACCAGGGTATAGACCCGTTCACACAGTTCATGAATGTTGAAGCGTGTTTTTTGCAAGGGGCCACCTTGCGGTGCGATCAGTCGGTCAACCAGGGCCGCCAGACGGTCTGCTTCGGCGATGATGACCTGGGTATATTCATGCAGATCACTGTCATCGAGCTCCGACTCCAGCAACTGCGCTGCACCCCGGATACCACCCAGCGGATTCTTCACTTCATGCGCCAGATTGCGCAGGGACTCACGCTGATTCTTGAGTTCCTTGCTGAGCTGACGATGACGGTCAAGCAACAGATGATGCTCAAGAACACGAACCTCAAGCAGGGCTGCCCAAGGCTGCCGGTGCAAAGGCACGAGCGCCAGACCAACGGCCATGTGGTCTACCCCGCGCTGAATGCGGAGGTCTTGGCGCAAAATGCCGAATTTGCCGCCGAGTGCATCGGGCAGACGTTCGGCCAGACCCGAATCGGCACCAAACAGTTCATGCACCGGCCGACCGCTCAGCAGACGACGCGACAAGCCGAACAGCTCTTCAGCCGCTGTATTGGCATGACGGATACTGCCTTCTGTATCGAGCATGAGAACCGCTGTGGAAAGCAGATCGTAACTGGCTGTATCCATGGGGGTTCTCCTGAACTGCCTGCCGGCACCGTGCAAGACGCACGGCAACGGGCAGGCAGAGTTACCGTAGGCCAGCCATATTTACAGGCTGTAGTACATATCGAACTCGACCGGATGCGGTGTCATGCGCAAACGCGTGACTTCAGCCATCTTGAGCTCAATGAACGCGTCGAGCATTTCGTTGCTGAACACACCACCACGGGTCAGGAACTCGCGATCGGCGTCCAGGGCTGCCAGTGCTTCTTCAAGCGAAGCGCACACGGTCGGGATTTTTGCGTCTTCTTCGGGCGGCAGATCGTACAGGTTCTTGTCGGCAGGGTCGCCCGGGTGAATCTTGTTCTGGACACCGTCAAGACCCGCCATCATCAGGGCTGAAAACGCCAGGTAGGGGTTGGCCAGAGGATCCGGGAAACGGGCCTCGACGCGGCGCGCCTTGGGACTGCCCACGTACGGAATACGGATGGAAGCCGAGCGGTTGCGGGCCGAATAAGCCAGCTTCACAGGCGCTTCGTAGTGAGGCACCAGACGCTTGTAGGAGTTGGTACCCGGGTTGGTGATGGCGTTGAGCGCTTTGGCGTGCTTGATGATGCCGCCAATGTAGAACAAGGCGAATTCCGACAGACCGGCATAGCCGTTGCCTGCGAACAGGTTCTGCCCGTCTTTCCAGATGGACTGGTGAACGTGCATGCCTGAACCGTTGTCGCCAACAACGGGCTTGGGCATGAAGGTGGCGGTTTTGCCATACACATGCGCCACGTTGCGAATGGTGTATTTCAGGATCTGGTTCCAGTCGGCGCGTTCGACCAGCGTGCTGAATTTGGTACCGATTTCAAGCTGGCCGGGACCCGCCACTTCATGGTGGTGAATTTCGACCGGTACACCCTGCTGCTCAAGCAGCAAGCACATTTCAGAACGCATGTCGGCAAAAGAGTCGACGGGAGAAACCGGCACATAGCCGCCTTTCACGCCCGGACGGTGCCCCATGTTGCCGCCTTCAAGCTCAAGACCACGCGACCAAGCGGCCTCTTCTGACTTGATCTTGACGAACGAACCGGACATGTCATCGTTCCAGACGATACCATCGAAGACAAAAAATTCAGGTTCGGGACCAAAGTAGGCGGTATCGCCCAGGCCGCTGGATTTCAGGTAGGCTTCAGCGCGCTTGGCCAGCGAACGGGGGTCGCGGTCGTACCCTTTGAGGTCGGACGGTTCAACGACGTCACAGGTCAGATTCAGCGTATTTTCTTCACGGAACGGGTCCATACGGGCTGAACGGACATCGGGAATGAGCATCATGTCGGATGCTTCAATACCCTTCCAGCCTGCGATCGATGAGCCATCGAATGCCACGCCGGTCTCAAGCTTTTCTTCATCGACCGTATGGGCCGGCACCGTGAGGTGATGCTCTTTGCCCAAGGTATCGGTGAAGCGGAAATCAACAAAGGCAACTTCACGTTCAGCAATCAGTTTCACAACAGCTTCAGGGGTTGACATAAGGGGCTCCTAAGACCGCTAAGGTCATTGACAAGGTGAGTCTGCAACACAAGGTAGTATGCGAGTAGTTCATTACAAGCAAAGAGCGTGCCAACTATTTAAAGGTGTCTGCACACCTTCTGCGCGTCTGCTTTGCAGAATTTTCACCATTATGGGGCACCATGCACATTATTGGTGCAATAATAAACGCACCAATAATGTGCAGCCCCGATCAAGGTAGAAATTCTGCCTGTAAATCGTTCAAAAACTTCCAACCCAGTGCAGTGGCCCGGTACATGCCCGGATCTGGATCAAGCAGGCCTTTGTCAGTTGCCCGCCGCACGGCATCGGCAATTACCAGGGCAGACTGGCCTGTGCGTTCGGTGAACCCGCTGCGCGGCACGCCTGCCCGCAAGCGCAAGGCATTAAGCATGAACTCAAAACCCAGGTCGTGCCAGACGATGGGCGTATCGTGCGCCAGATGGGAACCGTCACGAGCCACCGCCGCCTGCATCCAGCGCGCAGGATTACGCAGTTTCGCCTGACGCACGATGCGGTCATGAAAGGACAATTTCCCGTGTGCTCCCGGGCCGATCCCCAGGTAATCACCGAATTCCCAGTAATTGCGGTTATGCCGGCAGGCACTGCCCGGGCGCGCGTAGGCCGAAACCTCGTACTGCTCAAGGCCTGCCAGGGCGGTCTGTTCAAGAATGTGCTCGTGCATGGCCGCGCTCAGGTCATCATCCGGCACGGCCGGGGGATACTTGGCAAACACTGTATTGGGCTCAAGGGTCAGGTGGTACACCGACACATGCGAGGTACCAAAACGCAGCGCCTGTTCGATGTCGGCCGCGCAGCCTTGCAAGGTTTGCCCGGGCAGTGCATACATGATGTCGAGATTGACCCGGGAAAAGTTTTTCTGGGCGATCTCGATGGCCGTGCGAGCCTGTTGACTGTCGTGAATGCGGCCCAGGGCTTTCAGGGCCTGATCGTTGAAACTTTGTATGCCCAGCGAGACCCGGTTGACACCACTGAGCGCATACTGGGCAAACCGCCCTGCCTCGATGGTGCCCGGATTGGCCTCAAGGGTGATTTCAGCATCAGGCAAAAGATTCAGGTACGAACGCAGCAGCGCGAGCAGACGATCAACCGCCGCTTCCGACAACAAACTGGGCGTACCGCCACCGATGAACACCGAGATGACCTGACGCCCCCAGATCAGGGGCAAGGCCTGTTCAAGGTCGGCTGCAAGCGCCTCAAGGTACTCGGTTTCAGGCACAGAACCTGAAAACTCATGGGAATTGAAATCACAGTAGGGGCACTTGCGCACACACCAGGGCACATGCACGTACAGCGACAATGGCGGCAGACTGCTCAGGATGCTGCGACCGGTAGGACCGGGTACAACGCCCGGTTTGACGGAGGGGCTCATGAAACGTGGCTCAATTGAGACACGAGCCCTTGCAGGGCACGTGCGCGGTGACTGAGCGTGTTTTTGCGATCAGGCGCCAGCTCGGCAACCGTCAGGCCCAGTTCCGGAATGTAAAAATGCGGATCGTAGCCAAAACCGTGCTCACCGCGCGGCTGATCAACAATTTCACCCGGCCAGATACCCTGGGCAATGACGGGTATCGGATCATCGGCCGAACGCACATAGACCAGCACGGCCACATAGGCGGCACGCCGGTCGGCGATGCCCTGCAATTGTTTCACCAGCCAGGCGTTATTGGCGGCATCCGACTTTTCAAGCCCGGCCAGCGCAGCATAACGGGCGGAAAAAACACCGGGCGCCCCCTTCAGCGCGTGGACACACAACCCGGAATCGTCGGCCAGCGCCGGTTTGCCGGTATGGCGGCTGGCATGGCGGGCCTTGGCCAGGGCATTTTCAACAAACGTCAGGTGCGGCTCGTCGGCTTCTGCAACCCCGAGTTCTCCCTGGGGAATCATGGACCAGCCGATACGGCCAAGAATCGCTGAGAACTCGCGTAACTTGCCGGCATTGTTCGACGCCAGCACGACAGGCTGGGCGGAGGTATTTGTTTCGTTTTCCATCGGTACCTGCTCTAAGCAGAAAATGAGGGTTCCGGGGCTGAACCGGATTCCGGCTCGTGACCCGAGCCCTCGGTGGAGGCATCGTCGACCAGCAACGACACCAGTTCTTTGGCAAAGACGGGGAGTTTGTCGAATTGCCGGAAACAGATCTGCAAACGGCGCAAGGCCCAGGCATCATTCAGGGCAATGATCTTGAGCGGCATTTCACGCACGTAACGGCGCGCGGCCGTTTCAGGAATGACACCAATGCCCACGTGTGCCGAGACCATGCGACACGCTGCCTCGAAGTTGCTGACCTCGACCCGGAAGCGCAGCACACGGCCAAGGTCGTCGGCAGCCTGCAGCAAAAACGCATGGATGGCGCTGGTTTCAGACAAACCCACGTAGTCGTAGCCCAGGGTATCGTTAAAATCGATGGTGTCGTGCTGCGACAGGGGGTGCTCTTCGTGTGCAACCAGAATGAGCCGATCGGTGCGGTAGGGCAAAAACTCGAGCTGATCGACGGCCGCGTTGATCTGGGCCGTGATGCCGATATCGGCTGAGCCTTCCGCCACCGCCTTGACCACCTGATAGCTCAGGCGTTCACGCAGTTCAACATTGACATCGGGGTGTTCACCCAGATAGCGCGCCAATATATTCGGCATGAATTCGTTCATGGCCGTGGTGTTTGCAAACACCCTGACCCGACCCTTGACCCCGCTTGCATATTCACGCATGTCGCCTCGAAGATGCTCGAGCTGACGCAATACCACGCGTGCATGACGCACAAACGCCTCGCCGGAAGGCGTGAGTGTAACGCCCTGACTGGTGCGATAAAAAAGGGCTGTACCCAGGTGAGATTCCAGGTTTTTCACGCGGTTACTGGCGGCCGGGAGCGACAAAAAGGACCGTTCAGCCCCTTTGGTCATACTTTGCGCCCCGGCCACATTGACCATCAGTTGCATGTCGGTCAGATCAAAGTGCATTGCCATAGATGGTGATCTCTTCAAAATTCATAAACCCTCGCTTCAGCAAGCAATAATTGGCAAGCAAAAATCGATCAGGCAAAGTAGCGCACATTGTAATGAAACTGGAACATTCAAAATCATGTCGACTACTTCTGCCCTGCCTTACCAGGAAATTCGTGATGCCATTCGTGACCTCTGCAAGCAGTTCCCTGCAGAGTACTTCCGCAAGATCGATGAAGAACGCGGCTACCCCGAAGAATTCGTGGACACCCTGACCAAAGCCGGCTGGCTGGCTGCCCTGATCCCCGAAGAATACGGTGGTTCGGGCCTGAGCCTGACCGAAGCTTCCGTGATCATGGAAGAAATCAACCGCAACGGCGGCAATTCGGGTGCCTGCCACGGCCAGATGTACAACATGGGTACCCTGCTGCGCCACGGCTCTCAAGAGCAGAAAAACCTGTATCTGCCCCGCATTGCCAGCGGCGAACTGCGTCTGCAATCGATGGGCGTGACCGAACCCACAACCGGCACCGACACCACCAAAATCAAAACCACGGCCGTCAAGAAAGGCGACCGCTACGTGATCAACGGCCAGAAAGTGTGGATCTCGCGTATTCAGCATTCGGATCTGATGATCCTGCTGGCCCGCACCACACCGATCGATCAGGTGAAAAAGAAATCGGAAGGCATGTCGATTTTCATTGTTGACCTGCATCAGGCCATTGGTAACGGCCTGGAAGTGCGCCCTATTCCGAACATGGTCAACCACGAAACCAACGAACTGTTCTTCGACAACCTGGAAATTCCGGCCGAGAACCTGATCGGTGAAGAAGGCAAAGGCTTCAAGTATATCCTTGACGGCCTGAATGCCGAACGCGCCCTGATCGCCGCCGAATGTATCGGTGATGGCTACTGGTTCATCGACAAGGTGTCGGCCTATGTGAAAGAACGTGTCGTATTCGGTCGCCCCATTGGGCAGAACCAGGGTGTGCAGTTCCCCATTGCCAAGGCTTTCATCAACGTGGAAGCCGCCAGCCTGATGCGTTACGAAGCCTGCCGTCTGTTCGATGCACACCAGCCCTGCGGCGCACAGGCCAACATGGCCAAAATGCTGGCTGCCGATGCCTCGTGGGAAGCCGCCAACGCCTGCCTGCAGTTCCACGGCGGCTTCGGCTTTGCCAACGAATACGACGTCGAGCGCAAGTTCCGCGAAACACGTCTGTATCAGGTTGCGCCCATTTCCACCAACCTGATCCTTTCGTACGTGGCTGAGCACATGCTGGGTCTGCCCCGTTCGTTCTGAACGCCGCCGATCCGAACAGGCTCATCATTCAACCTATTCATAAGAAGACAACCGGGAACACACCATGACACATCCCAGCGCCACCCTGGCCGAATTTGCGGCACAACTGAACCACGACGACATCCCTGCCGCCGTACTGCGTCGCACAGAAGACCTTCTGCTCGACACGCTGGCCTCGATTCTGGCCGGTTCAAGTGCCCGGGCCGTTCAAAGCATCGCCAGGTTTTCAGACGCCATGGGTCCGGCCAGCGGCCCCTCGGAAAACATGGTCACGCGTCGCACCAGCAGCCCGCTGTTTGCGGCCATGGTCAATGCGGCGGCGGCGCACATGGTGGAACAGGATGACGTGCATAACGGCGCCGTTTTCCACCCGGCCGCGGTGGTGTTCCCGCCCGCCGTGGCGGTTGCCCAGGCGCTGGGACGCTCGGGTAAGGAATTGCTGACCGCCTGTGTTGCAGGCTACGAAGTCGGCATTCGCGTTGGCGAGTTCCTGGGGCGTTCCCACTACAAAATCTTCCACACGACCGGTACCGCCGGTGCCCTGGCGGCGGCGGCTGCCGTGGGTCGCCTGCTGAACCTGAGCAGCGAACAAATGCTGCATGCCCTGGGTTCGGCTGGCACACAGGCCGCCGGTCTGTGGGAATTCCTGCGCGATGCGGCCGACTCCAAGCAGCTGCACACCGCCAAGGCGGCCGCCAACGGCATCACGGCAGCCTATCTGGCACACGACGGCTTCACCGGCGCTCGCCGCATTCTGGAAGGCCTGCAAGGCATGGGCGCCGGCATGTCCACCGATGCCGACCCCACCCGCTTGACGGACGGCCTGGGTACACGCTGGACTGTGCTTGAAACCTCGTTCAAGTTTCATGCATCGTGCCGCCACACCCACCCGGCTGCCGATGCCCTGCTCAAGGTCGTTACCGAGCAGAACCTGGCCATTGGCGACATTGCTTCGGTGGTTGCCCATGTACACCAGGGTGCCATCGACGTTCTGGGCCCGGTGGTGAACCCCACCACGGTACACCAGTCGAAATTCTCGATGGGTACGGTGCTTGGCCTGATTGCCCAGCAACGTCGCGCCGGACTGCCTGAATTTGATGCGGCCCTGAATGATCCTGCCATTGCCGATTTCCGTGGCAAGGTCACCATGGAACTGGATCCTGAAGTCGATGGTGCGTATCCGGCACAGTGGATCGGCAAGGTCACGGTCACCACAACCGGCGGGCAGTCTTTCTTTGCCCGTGTTGATGAACCCAAAGGCGATCCTGGCAACACGCTCAGCCGCCCGGAAATCGAAGACAAGTCCCGCCGCCTGGGTACCTACCGCAACGCGGCAACGACTGAAGAAGTGGAAACCATTATTCAGCGTGTCTGGGGGCTTGAAGACCAGACACTGGTGGGTCGTTTCCTGTAACCCATTTCGTATCACAGGCCATCGCCCGGCCTGACGCAGTTTTGCAGTGCAAAAACCTCCTCGGAGACTGTTAAGGGGTTAGTGGATTGGCCCCGCCTGAAACAGCTCTCGTTTCGCTGCCCTTGCTTATGCGGGGCAGCGTTTTTTTTTCTGGAAAGTCTACAATGGCAGTTTGATTTTCACGTTAAGGCAGGTTTTATGATCCGCAGCATGACCGCGTTTGGCAGCGCACGGGCCGAATCCCCCGCAGGTACCGTTTCCATCGAATTTCGCACGGTCAACAGCCGTTTTCTTGATGTGAACCTGCGCATGCCCGACGACCTGCGCATGGCCGAAGGCCTGATCCGTGAGCAACTGGGCCAGGCCATCAAGCGCGGCAAAGTTGAAGTTCGGGTGTCGTACAACCGTACCGAAACAAAAACGGTTCCGTCACTGGATCCCGCCTACCTGGCCGCCGCTGCCGAACAACTGCAGATCGCCCGCCGTTTCATGCCCGATCTTCAGGCGCCCCGGCTGCAGGAATTGCTGAACCTGGCCGGATCAAATGACGCAGCAGGTTTTGACCCCGACGTGTGGTTGCCCATGTGCCTGGAAGCGACGCAGGCGGCCTTGAAAGAACTGCAGGCCGGCCGTGAGCGCGAGGGCGAACGCCTGGCCGCCACCATGCGCGAATGCGCCCGGCAAATGCAAGCGCTGGTGGATCAGGTTGAACAGGAACTACCTGCCCTGATCGCCGAGCACCAGGAAAAAATTACCACCCGACTGCGCGACGCCCTGCTGGCCGCCAGCCCCGATGGCTTTGCCCTGATCAGCGGGCCTGAACTGTCGGCACGTATTGCCCAGGAAGCTGCGCTGTTCGGTCTGCGCGTTGATGTGGCCGAGGAACTGGCCCGCCTGCGTTCACATGTGCAGGAACTGGATCACCTGCTGGGTTCGGGTGAAGCGGCTGGGCGCAGTGCGGGGAAAAACACCGGCAGCGCAGGGAAACGACTGGACTTTCTGTTTCAGGAAATGAACCGCGAAGCCAATACGCTGGGCTCGAAGGCCGCTGCACTTAGCGTGACACGCGCTGCCATTGATCTTAAATTGCTGATTGAGCAGATGCGCGAGCAGGCCATGAATATTGAGTGATGGAAACCGAGATCAAAAGAACTCAATTTATTCAATAAAATCAAGGCCATTACAAGAATTCCACTCCATGGAACTCAACCAGTACCCACCAGTATCAACCTCAAAGTGGTGAGTATAATGGTGAGTACATTGCTAAAGCTACTACATCCAGTGGTGAGTACATTTTTGGAGGGGGAAGCGTTATGGCTGTGCTTACAAGCAAGGCCGTCAGTTCAAAAATCAGGGGGGAGCCAGGACATTTTGCCGATGGCAACGGCCTTTACCTTGTGGTGCCTACAAGAGGTCGCGCGTATTGGGCGCTGCGCTTCACGTCCAACTCGAAACGCAAGCAAATGACGCTGGGTGTCGTGGATGACCTGTCGCTTGCTGATGCACGAGCAGCCGCCGCTTTGCAGATGAAGCAACTGCGCGAGGGTCTTGACCCTCTTGTCGCAAAGAAAAGAGCCGAGTACGACTCCATTACCTGCGTGGATGACCTTTTTGCCGACTGGCATGAAGGCAATGTAAAGCGCCTGAAACACCCTCATATTCCCTTTCGGGTTTACAACAAAGACATCTCCCCTGTGATAGGGAAAATACAGCCAGCGGCTGTTACTGGGCGCGATATCAGGCAGATTCTGAGAAACATATCGGAAAGCGGCAGACCCACCATTGCCAATGATGCTTTGCTGTACTGCAAGCAGTTGTTTAATCATGGCATCAAGCTGGATATTGTTTCCTACAACCCTGCTTTTGCTTTCTCGGTGGATGATGCCGGCGGTATAGAGAAGAGCAGAGACAGAGCGCTTACCATCGAAGAGCTTGCTTTTACTTTCAAGAGATTTAGAGAAGAAGCAGATGGCTTCACCCGCGACAACTACCTAGCTTGCGCTCTTTTGGTCTTGCTGGGGGTCAGGAAAGGCGAACTGACTGAAGCAACATGGAGTGAGTTTGACCTGAATAAAAAAATCTGGTACTTACCCCAGGAACGCAGTAAATCCGGTGTAGCCATTGATATTCCCTTGCCAGACTTGGCTATCCAATGGATAAACGAGCTTAAAGTGCGCTCATTCGGTTCTGCTTATGTCTTCCCTAACAGAAGATCGAGCAAAATGCCCCACATGGGCAAAGACACCCTAAATCGAGCAATATCAAAACTGTTTGGCAGGGAGCCTGGCAGAGCCGTTCAGCCTGAAAATAAAATGGGCGATTTCGAGCACTTTACTGTGCATGACCTACGGCGCACCTGTCGGAGCCTGCTGGCTTCGCTAGGTGTTCCTGGGCATGTGGCGGAACGGTGCCTTAACCATAAGCTCAAAGGCGTGGAGGGGATCTATAACCGCCATGACTACTTTGACGAAAGAAGAGACGCCCTGAATCTGCTTGCCAAAAAGCTCGCGCCACTTACATAGAGCGTCCGCACATACTTCACAGACGTGTTTCAAAATAATGAAACATTGAGTGATTATTGTGTCAAATAGTTTACCATCAGAGGAATCATCGAATGTTCAAGACTGGTGTGAAGAAGGAAGCATTGAAGGCACTTGAAGCGGTGCAGGATGATTACACTGATCTGTGCGAAAGAGTACAGGTCAAAGCCGAGGAGCTTTTCAACCTGAGGCAGTCTACAAGCCTAGAGCTTATCCCAGAGGTTGAAGCATACGTCAACAGCCTCGCCAACACCCCAAAGGAGTTCGACAAGAGCTTTGCCGAGTACAAAGCCGAGTTCACTGTTTTCACCAGTATCCTTCATGAGTTAGAGCTTGCTGCCAAAGAAGCTCAGGTCAAGGCCGGTGGCGGTGCAGCGATCGGCATAGCGGCTGGGGTCGGTACTGCAGCCCTCGCCCCTACTGCCGCTATGGCAGTAGCGACCACATTCGGTACCGCATCAACTGGAGCAGCCATTTCTGGTCTGTCTGGTGCTGCAGCCTCCAAAGCAGCTCTGGCGTGGCTGGGCGGTGGAGCCTTGGCCAAGGGTGGCGCTGGTATGGCCGGTGGCAAAGCCCTGCTGGCGCTGGCCGGCCCGGTAGGCTGGGCAATAGGCGGTACTGCTGTTGTCGGCGCAGGCCTGTTTGCTCGAAACAAGAACGGCAAAATCGCAGACCAAGCTATTGCTGCCCGGAAAGAGTTGGAGGTTCATGTTCGTAGAACCCGGTCGGCTATCTTGGAAATCGATCGGACAATGGAGCAGACCGACAAACATGCCGAGGGTATGCGTGAGATGCTGACCCTGTTGAAGAATGACGCCCCTGTTGACTACAACCAGTTCAACTTGGAAATGCGCCAGTGTATCGCTGCTCTAGTCAACCACGTTCACTCTCTCTCCGAGCTTCTGAACAAAAAAGTGGATGTGAGCTGACATGAATGTTAGGAGCGGTATCGTTCGTGATCAGATTGTTGGGGTGGCAGTGCAGCACCTCAACGATGTGCGCGAGGCTTCAAAAATTGCCACGCTGAATGCCCAAGACGCGTTGCTGGAAAAGGCATTTGAGCAAGTTGATGGTGCCAGGGCGTGGCTAGAAGACCCTTCAAAACTTCTCGGCTCAGAGGGGGCAAAGCATGGTGAGTTTGCGGAGATAGTCGAGGTTCAGATCCGTAATGCTTACTCCATGATTGACGGAAACGATCCTGTTGCCACATTTGAGGGGACTGCGCGAACTGGTGCTGCGGACTTCTTCATTGAGGGGCAGGCATTTCAATCGAAGTTCTACGGCAACATACCTCAAGGGTTGCGCGCATTTGTCGAGCACTTAGAGAAGTATCCTGAAATGGCCAAGGATGGCGGTTTGATGTTTCCGTCTGACAAATACGAAACTGTCATGCGGGTACTTAATGGGGAAGAAACTGAGCTTGCTGACAAAAGTCAAAATGCGATCAGGGAGTGGGCAGGCAAGATCGAGGAGCTAACCGGGAAGAAATTTGAAGAAGCGGTTAGCCCTAGTATTTCTACCTATTCAGATGTTCAGTTGGGAGTAGCTCATGACACCCTGGACAACCATGAGACCGAACTTGAGGACATAAATTCCGATCACAAAGAGCAGATCGAGTTGGATCACGGCCCATCTTTGGCTGGAGCTGCCCAAGCTGCTGCAATAGCTGGTGCAGTAAGCGGAGTAATTACCACGGGTATGGCCTTCTATTCCAAGGCTCGGGAAGGCAAGAACGTCTTCCGTGGTGAGTTCACAACCGAAGACTGGAAGGATGTGGGCTTTGCGGGAGCCAAAGGCTTCGGGGCTGGTGCAGTCACTGGCGGCGCAATCTATGCCCTGACCAACTACGCAGACATGGCTGCGCCCTTCGCCGCTGCCGTGGTCAGCGCTGGCAAAGGCTTGGCTACGCTGACCAACGAGTACATGGCAGGGTCAATCAGTTCCGAGGAGTATTTTGACCTTGGTATGTGTCTGTGTGCTGAATCAGCCATCGTTGGCCTGGCTACAGCCGCTGGTCAGGCCATCATCCCAATACCGGTGCTTGGCGGCATCATCGGATCGATTTCAGGGAAAATGATGCTGCAGCTGGCGCAGGGGCTTGATGCCAAGCATATAACGGCCTTGAAAGCGGAAATGGACAGCTTTTTGGCTTCCCTAGACAAGACCTATCAGCGCGTTGTCGATGAGATCAATGCCGAGTTCGACAAGCTGGGCAAACTGACTGATGCTGCCTTTGACTTCAACCTGAACTACCAACTGGCTCTGTCTGCTAGCGTCGATTTGGCCGTTGCCTATGGTGTGTCAGAGGAGAAAATTTTGCGCAGCGTGGGCGATGTGGATGCCTTCATGCTTGGTTGAGCGGTATCGCTTAACTTTACTTGCCGCCATACCAGCCGCTGGCCACGTTGCAGAAATCCGGATCGTACAGGTAGTGCGCGCACAGGGTGGCAAAGCATTCGCTGACGAACGCCGTGAGCTTGTTGGGCTGTGCGCTGCGCACGGTACTTCGGCGGGCCGTCCACCTCCCCGTGCAGCCACTTCGCCACCGTGTTGCGCGAGAGCCCCGTCATGCGCGCAATCTCGCGCTCCGATTTGTTCTTCCGGGCATGCAAATGCCGGATCCTGCCAATCATGTCCATGGTGATCACTCCTCGTCCTCTGCTGCACAAAAAAATAGCAGAATAGGTTGTTCACCTGGCTCAGTTTTCGGTCGGCACAACCCTCAAAAGTGGCTCAGTTTTCGGTCGGCGCCAACACATGGGTACTTCCTTTTAGTAATACTGCCGGATATAGCTGTAGGCTTTCTCGAACAGCTCCTCATCCGCATGCAGCTTGTATTTGAAGAGGGCTTTGCGCAGTGCCTTCTTGACCTCGCGCTCGCCAGCCTGCGTGCCTTGCCAGCCCGGGAAGCGAACGAGGCGCACGATCTCGTCGATGTCCGTGACCACGCGCTCGACCATGATCGGCGTCTCGGCGGTCTTCACCTCGTTGAACAGTTCGGTGAGCGCCGCCTTGCCGCGATCCTCGTCCTCTTCCGGCGGGACATCCTTCTCGGCCTGCAGCGTTTCCTTGGCGATTTCCAGCAATTGCTTTAGAAACTCGACGCTGTTGATCTGACCGGACTCGAAGCGATCCTTCAGCGCATCGAGTCGTTCCGACAGCTTCTTGAATTTGGGATTGCCGCCGTGCCCGCGCAACCGACGCTTGAGCTTGATCTCGATCTCCTTGGCCTTCTTCGGGTCGGGGTTCGACAGCACGGCCTCCAGCAGATCAGCGTCCAGCACCAGGGTGTCAAGGTCATCCCGCACGGCGTCCACATGCACGTTCTGGTGAATCAGCTCGATGGTCTTGGCGCCCAGCGAATGCCAGATCAGCTTGCCGTGGCCACTGGAGGGCTGTACCGACTGGTACACCTGCGACAACCACTTGTAGTCCTTCTCGAAGGGGCCCAGAACGGTGTCCGGTGACAGCGCCTCCCAGATCTTGTTGAGCACGCTGTACTCGGCGGCAAAGTTGTCTCGCACTTCGTTGTTGGGCAGACACTGCTGCGCGGCGATCAGGCCCTCATAACCTTGCAAACTGCGATCGCAGCCAGCGAAAAAGGCCAGGCATTTCTGCATCGCCTCAGGCAGCTTGTCCTTCAACTCCTGGATATTGCTGACCACCTGCTTGACGCTCTGGTCGTCGAACTCCAGCGCTGCTGCCACGTCATCGAAGATGCCGAGGTAGTCGACGATCAGGCCGTGGGTCTTCTGCTCGGAGTAAGTGCGGTTCACCCGGCAGATGGCCTGCAACAGCGTGTGGTCGCGCAGCGGCTTGTCCAGGTACATGGCCTGCAGGATGGGCGCATCAAAGCCGGTCAGCAGCTTGGCCGTGACGATAATCAGCTTCAGCGGGTCGGCCGGGTCGCGGAACCGATCCAGCAGTCGCTCTTCTTCGTCGCGGCTTCGGTCGTAGGCCGCGTACTCAGGGTGTTCTTTTTTGTCCGCCGCCTGCACCGACATGACGATGTCCGTAGCCTCGGGCGGCAGCAGCTTGTCCAGCTCGGCCTTGAACAGCAGGCAGGACTCGCGATCGAACGTTACGATCTGGCCCTTGAAGCCATTGGGCTCCACCTTGGTCTGGTAGTGCTCGACGATGTCCTCGCACACCTTGCGGATGCGCTCAGGCGTCTTGACCAGCACGGCCATCTTGGCGGCAGTCTTGGCGAGGTTGTCCTTGTCGAGATCCGACAGGCCGCCGGTCAGGTCTTTGTACGCGGCATCCAGCGCTGCCTTGTCGATGTGCAGATCGATCAATCGCGGTTCGAAGTGCAGCTTCAGCGTGGCGCCGTCGCGGATCGACTCCTCGAAGCCGTACCGGCTCATGTAGCCCTTCTCGTCCTCGTCGGCGCCGAAGGCGTAGAAGGTGTTGCGGTCGGCACGGTTGATCGGCGTGCCGGTCAGGCCGAACAGAAACGCATTGGGCAGGGCCTCACGCATCTTGCGGCCCAGATCACCTTCCTGCGTGCGGTGGGCCTCGTCGACCAGGGCGATGATGTTGCTGCGGTCGTTCAGACTGCCTGTGGCCTCGCCGAACTTGAAGATCGTGGTGATGATGATCTTGCGCACGTCCTGAGCCAGCAGCTGCTGCAGCTTCTCGCGGGTATCCGCTTTTTCCAGGTTGGGAATGTCGGCTCCGGTGAACGTACCCGTGATCTGGCTGTCGAGATCGATCCGGTCCACAACGATCAGCACGGTGGGATTCTTCAATCCTGAGTGCATGCGCAGCTTCTGCGCGGCAAACACCATCAGCAGTGACTTGCCCGACCCCTGAAAGTGCCAGATCAGTCCTTTCCTGGGGTAACCCGCCAGCACGCGCTCGACGATCTTGTTGGCCGCTTCAAACTGCTGGTAGCGGCAAATGATCTTGATGCGCTGCTTTTTCTTGTTGGTGGCGAACAGGGTGAAGCTGCCGAGGATGTCCAGCACCACATGCGGGCGCAACATGCTCTCAGCGGACAGCTTGAGCGACTTCAGCGGGTGGTGCTGACCATCCTCCCCATTGCCATCCAGATGCCACGGCCCCCAATCCTTGACCGGCAGGCCGATGGACCCGTAGTGGTAAGCCTTGCCTTCGGTCGCCACCGAGAACACGTTGCAGACGAAGAGCTCAGGCACGAACTTCTCATAGTCGTCGTGCACCTGCACCGCGCCATCGACCCAACTGATGCACTTCTTAACCGGCGTCTTGGCCTCGATCAGCACCAGCGGCAGACCGTTAACCAGCAGCACCAGATCGGCACGGCGCTCAGTGGCGCCAGCACGGTAGGTGTACTGCTGGGTGACGATGTACTGGTTCTGCGACAGATCATCCCGATCGATCAGCCGCACCGGCACATGCTCGTTGTTGTGACCGAAGGGCATCGAGCGCTCGCCGCGCATCCAGGCGGTCATTTCCTCGTTGGCGCGGATCAGGCCATCCGATCGCACCGACAGCACGATGGCGCGCAGCTTGTAGAGCACCTCGTCGGCGCGGTCGGGTTGAGCGGCAATCTCCGGATTCAGGCGAATCAACGCATCGCGCACCCAGGGCTCAACCAGCACTTCCTGAATCTGGCGCGGCACCTCAGCCGGGGCGGCGTAGCGCCAGCCGATGCCCTTGGGGCTGGGGCCGTAGCTGGATTGAGGTTCCTGGACGGCATTGGCCGGAGCAGCCTTGATTGGGCCGGCGAGCAGATCGCGGACGTAGGCTTCGACGGTGTTTGACTCAGTAAAGCTCATACTCCCATTCCCCCCGAAATAATCTGATCTTTCAACTTGCGAGCTGCATTTCTGCGCTGACTGAGATTCGCCTCCACATCTCTGATTGCGCGCACTCTCGACAGGTACTCGTCCTGCTTCTCTAGGTCAGGGACTACACATTTGTACTGCGCAAGATGCTCTCGGTTGAGTTTTGGAATTCCTGTTCGCATTGACCCAGAAACTGCGAATTGCGTGAAATGCTCACTCAGCAGAATCTCGAGCAGATACTCGTTCCTCAAACTTTCTTTTGTAATCAATGCGTACATGTCGGCACTACATAGACCACGACATGGAGCGATTGCAGCTTTAACGAGATTTGGACGAATCTTTGAATAGATCACGGCCCCTTTGTCAAACAAGTACTTCCCGCTAATTGCAGCTTGCTGAGATGCTGATTCAATCCCAGTAATCCGGCCGGTTCCGGACTCAATATGGTTTGGTGCAATGAGAGGAAGATCAGAGTAGTTCGAATCTTTGGGGTCCACTTGCCCGCTTACAACGGAGTAGTGCGTGGAAAGGTTCTGTGGGGTGTCTCCATCTTTGGAAAACTGATCCATTGATAAAGACCTCAGCAACGTTTGAGCGTCGTTGCGTGCATTCTCTAAGGCCTCCGTTGCCTGCTCTGTCGCAGTTAGCAGATCAACAAGCCGCTTCTGCTCGTTTATGGGAGCGAGAGGAAACTCAAAGTCGGCCAAGCTCGTCCAGTTCGTGCGAGGACTCAAGGAGCCTGCCGATGTGGCCACCGCGTGATCAAAAAAGGCATCGGTCTGGCAAATGAAGGGCAGCAGCTCCGGCAGCAAAACCTGTGCGTCCTTGGTCTCCAGCACGTAGATGTCCCCGGAACACACCCCAGAGAAATCCGCCACAGCCACCTTGCGCTGGTAGGCGCGTCGCTTGCCGAACAGCACCTGCCCTGGCTTGAAGATGCTGGTGAAGGTCACGCCGTCAGCGACGTTGCCCCAACGGCGGATGCGCAAGTCACCGGGTTCGAGATGTTCCAGACCGACGTAGCGTTCAATGCCATCGGCCATTGGGTCTTTGCTACGCGCCTTGGACAGCTTTACCACATCGCCAAACTTCACTCGACGCCAGCCGGGCTTCATGACTTTTACTTCACTCATCTGCAGCTTCCTTGAATCGAAAGCTCTGCTTCAGATCATTCATCCATGAAGGCTCGATGATGTGATCATGCTGCAAGCGCCCCACAACAATACCTGGATGAATGCCAATGCTTTCAGCAAAAGATCTGACGGCTTCTTTGGTACGAAGCGTACCGAGAGTGTTGCTGTTCTCCTCCGGTATAAGAACATTGCCCGCCCATTGATTGGCCTCCTGCTCTCGAGGATCAGTGCTATGGCTTGCATTAGGGTCATCCAGAAAGATGGATTTTTTGGCTTCTTTGCCGTCTGCATGCAGCAGGATGTGGGCTGCCTCGTGGAAAAAGGTGAACCAGAACTTGTCGTTGGTCTTGCCATAAAGAGAAAGCTGTATGAGCGGTCGGGTTGGGCTAAGCCAGCGCGCTACACCGCTTACATGGGCGCGCGGGATTGCGGGAACAATTGCCAGCAACACACCTGCCGCCCTTAAAAGCTCAACCATGCGCGGCTGAAAGACTTCCGGAGGCTCACAGGTCAGCGTGCGAATTTCATTTAGAGCTTTTGTAAAACGAGCCCTGTCGTATTTGGGTGCCTCTTGTTTTTCAACCGCCTGTTCACCCAAACGTAGCCAAGCTGAGATTGCGCCCACATTACTTTGTTCGTCCCGGCTGCGACGAAATGCAACTTGCATACCGCCGTAGTGGCTGCGCCATTCA
>JAAYGT010000209.1 GCA_012727555.1 Alcaligenaceae bacterium
AAGGCGGCATACGCGATGGCGCTCATGCCGGCACCACACACAATGGCAACGGCCAGATCGCGGAAACGGCGCGTGTAGGCCTTGACGGCGTTCTTGAGGACCACTTCGTCATCGTCTTCAATACGGCGTGGCAACCAGCGCAGGCCCAGCAGTATGAGCACAACAGTGACCACTTCGACGGTCAGTTGGGTGAGTGCCAGATCGGGGGCGGACAGCCAGGCAAACGTGAGTGCGGTGACCAGACCCGCTCCGCCGGCAAGCATCAGCGAGGTGGCGCGGTTGTATTTGGCCTGCTTCGCCGCACCAATCGCACATGCCCCGCCGGCAATCCACAGTGCCAGAAAGGACAGGTCAACAGGTGTCGTGTGTTCGGGCGCGATCCAGTGCGTCTGCCAAAGTGGCAGGGCGGCAACCAGGAACGTAACGGCAACCACGACAATCAGCTGGCGTTGCAGACGTGGCGACCGAGTGATGGAGAGCAGGACTGCTGCGAGGACCTCAATGTGTTCCATGAGCCGTTCAAAGGCATGGCGCCCGTCGAAGCGATTGATGAGCGGGGGCATGCCCGGATGTTTCAGATCATGGGTGCGCATGAGTCTGACAAACAGGATGCCGGCCAGCAGGGCCACAATGCTCATGGCCAGGGGGAGATTGAAACCGTGCCAGAGATGCAATGCGTAAACAGGCATGTGCAGGCCCAGAATGGCACTGGAGGCCACGGTAAGGAAGGGTTGGACGGTGTGCCCGGGGGCAATGCCCACCAGCAGGCAGACCAGCACCAGCAAGGTGCTTGGAATAAGCATGAGTTTTGGCGGTTCGTGGGGCACACGCGGCAGATTGCGTGCCGGAGGACCGAAAAATACGCGACTGACAAAACGCAATGAATAGGCCACACTGAGCGCGCCCCCAAGGACAGCTGCAGCCGGCAAGCCATAGTGGACAAGCGGATGGCCGCTGACCATGACCGCTTCGGCAAAAAACATTTCTTTGGAAAGGAAACCGTTCAGCAGGGGCACGCCGGCCATGGCGGCCGATGCAACCACCGCCAGCGTGGCCGTGATGGGCATGCTGCGGTACAGGCCTGATAGCCGGCCAAGATCGCGCGTACCGGTTTCATGGTCGACAATGCCGGCAGCCATGAACAAAGAGGCTTTGAATGTGGCATGGTTGATCATGTGAAAAATGGCGGCAATCAGTGCCAGCGGAGTGCTCATGCCCAACAGCAAAGTGATCAGGCCCAGATGGCTGATGGTGGAATAGGCCAGTACGCCTTTCATGTCCATCTGGAACAAGGCTGCGTAGGCGGCCAGTAAAAGTGATATGACCCCGGCGCCCCCGATGATCCATGCCCATTCGGGTGTACCGGCCAGTGCCGGCCAGAATCGTGCCAGCAGGAAAACGCCTGCCTTGACCATCGTGGCCGAGTGCAAATAAGCTGACACCGGGGTAGGGGCCGCCATGGCGTTTGGCAGCCACACATGGAAGGGGAATTGTGCACTTTTGGTCAGTGCCCCCAAGGCAAACAGCACCAGAATGAACGGGTAGGCCGCATGCGCTTTGATGATCTGTCCTGAAGCCAGGACGGTAGCCAGGTCGTAGCTTCCCGTGATGTGACCGATGATGAGCATGGCGGCCAGCAGGCACAAACCACCAGCACCCGTAATGGTGAGCGACATGCGTGCGCCACGTCGTGCGTCAAGCCGGTGATGCCAGTAGGCGATCAGCATGAATGACGAAAGGCTGGTCAATTCCCAGAATATGACCAGCTGAATGATGTTGCCGGACAGTACCACGCCCAGCATGGACCCCATGAACGCCAGGAAAAAGGAGAAAAACCGGGGGGCGGGATCTTGTGGTGAAAGGTAGTAACGGGCATAGAGCACAATCAGGCCACCCATAACTGAAACAATCACGGAAAACAGCCAGGCAAAGCCGTCAAGGCGCCAAACCAGATTCAGGCCCAGGCTGGGTGCCCAGTACGTTGTTGATTGGATGACGTGCCCCTGGGCGATGTCCGGATAGTGAACCAGCACACCGGCAGCGCAGCACAATGCCACCAGACCGGCCAGCCAGGCTTCGAGCTTGCGCGCGGTCTGGGGAAGCAGGGCGGCCACGATACTGCCTGCAAATGGCAGAAGAACCAGGAGATAAAGAGGCATGATTGTGTGCAACTTGACGCATTTTCCAAGGCTAAATAATACGCTATGCAAAGCGTTTTTTTAATGCAGTTCAGGTATTATTCAGGAAAGATAGGGGCAGGATAAGGGCTTCATCGTGTGTCAGGAGGCTTCCGGTCGCTGGCTCGAGCACAATCTGCGGTACTTACACTTTCGGGTCGCTTGACGTGTGTCAATACGCCTTACACGCTGCGCGAACACAATAAGACCCCTGAATGCAGCCCGGCAGGAGCAGTGAATCCGATCCGCCCTGCATGGGCTCCGGAGATTCATCATGCATACCGACTCTGCTCAGGCCTTGTCAGCCACCCGGCATTTTCCCGATATCGAATTGTCGGAGTCTCTGATTCGGCGTTTTGATGCCTCGGGTCCGCGGTACACGTCTTATCCAACAGCCGATCGTTTTCAGTCAGCGTTTGACCCTGCGGTGTATCAGCGCTATCTGGAACAGAGAAAGCAACCCGGAGCGGTCAATCCCTTGTTGTCGGTTTACGTGCACCTGCCCTTTTGTCAGTCATTGTGCTATTTTTGCGCTTGCAACAAGGTGATCACCCAGGACCACAACCGGTCTGCGCAGTATCTGGATTACCTGCACCGCGAAATGGCATTGGTTACTGAGTATCTGGGTGCCGACCGGCGTACGGGTCAATTGCACCTGGGCGGGGGCACGCCCACGTTTTTAAGTTTTCCAGAACTGACCAGGCTCATGGAGTCATTGCGCCGGCATTTCAGTTTTACCCCCGATGCCGAACTGGGGGTCGAGATTGATCCGCGAACACTGGCTGCGGGTACGCTGGAACACCTGGCTGCGCTAGGGTTCAACCGTACCAGTTTTGGCGTGCAAGACTTCAATCCTGCCGTGCAGCAGGCGGTCAACCGCATTCAGCCGCTGGAAATGGTGGAACATGCCCTGAGCGCCAGTCGGGCAGCAGGGTTCAGGTCGGTAAATATGGACCTCATCTATGGCTTGCCGCGCCAGAGTGTCAGCAGTTTCAGCCATACCCTTGATCAGGTCATTCGTTTGTCGCCTGATCGAATTGCCTTGTACAACTATGCGCATTTGCCGGCACGTTTCAAGGCCCAGCGCCTGATCAACGAGGCCGAACTGCCTCTGGCGGAAGAACGGCTGCAGATCTTCCTGATGTCAACGCGCCGACTGCTTGAGGCGGGCTATGTGTATATTGGTCTTGATCACTTTGCCAAACCCGATGACGAACTGAACACGGCGCGGCTTGACGGGTCGTTGCACCGCAATTTCCAGGGCTATACGACCCGCGCCGACTACGATTTGATCGGACTGGGGGTGTCGGCCATTGGCAAAGTGGGCGCATCGTACACCCAGGCGGTTCGTAGCGTAACGGCCTACTACGAGGCATTGGATGCTGGTCGTTTGCCGGTTGACCGTGGCATCGAGCTATCTGATGACGATCTGCTGCGCCGGGAAGTGATCATGACCATCATGTGCAGCGTTCCTTTGGTGTACGACGCCCTTAACCGTGCCTGGCAGATCGACTTTTTCGATTACTTTGCCCACGAACTGGAACGCCTGCAGCCTTTTCAGGATGCCGGGCTGATCAGCATTGATGCCGATGCACTGCGTGTAACCCCCAAAGGCCGGTTGTTTGTGCGCGCCGTGGGCATGGTGTTTGACCGTTACCTGGGCAGGCCAACGGTGTCCACCTATTCAAAACTTATTTAGCAGGAAAATACCGGTAATGGCAACCTCCAAAGTACCCACTGAAGAATTTCTTGCCCGTTTGCCGTTGTTCCGGGGCGTTTCGCCCCAGGAACTGCAGAAACTGGCTGAAGGCACCACCGAGCAGTATGCTGCACGCGGCGATATGATCTTTCATCGAGGTGATCCCTGCACTGGCTTTCATGCGGTAGTGTACGGGCAACTCAAGCTGATGCTGGTGTCGCCCATGGGGGTGGAAAAAGTGGTGCGTGTCATTGAGCCAGGGGAAAGTTTTGGCGAGGCCCTGATGTTTCTTGACAAGCCTTACATCGTTTCGTGTCAGGCCCTGGCTGATACCTTGCTTCTGCATGTTTCCAAGGCTGCATTGCTGGCTGAAATAGAACGGCAGCCTCGTCTGGCACACAAACTGCTGGCCTCGCTCAGTTTTCGTTTGCACCGCCTGATGACCGATGTCGAAGATTATTCCCTGCGTTCGGGTACCCAGCGTGTCATAGGGTATTTGTTGCGCGATGATGACGCAGCCATGGATGGTTATCAGTTTCGTCTTCATACGACCAAGAATATCATTGCCTCACGCCTTAACCTGACGCCGGAACATTTTTCACGCATTCTGCATGACCTGGTCGATAAAAACCTGATTGCGGTCAAGGGCCGTGAAGTGACGCTGCTGGATGTCCAGAAACTGGCCCAGTACACCGGTTGATCGTTCAGTACCTGAAGCCAGCTGCGCGAAGTGCCCTGCGGGCTTTCGCAAACAGAGCCAACGCATTGAGCATGAAGGTTGCCTGCCAGACGGCTGAGCCCAGCAGCACCAGGGCGGCGGGGCGGGCGAGCGTTTCCGAAAGAAGGCAGGCGCCCAGTAGCAGTAACAAACCCAGGCCATGCAGTGCGGCGTGTGCGCAGGCAACCCGTTCATTGATGAGCTGCCTGACTTTCGGTACAGCAGGGTGTGCGCAGGGCAGATGCCTTTGGGCGTTGAACCAGAGCAGGAAGGGAATGATCTTGTAGAGCATGCCCGTGATGGCGGACCATCCTGTTCCAGCCAGCCACAGGGCACCCAGGGCGACCGAGTAATCCCCCTGGCCAAGCCCGTGCAGCCAGAACAGGACAATGCCGGCGACCAGACAGCTCATGGCCATGCACCAGAACCAGGTGGTCGGGTCAGGCCTGGGGCGCTTGCGTGTCAGTAGTCGGTGCAGGGTCGTTGTGCCAAAGATCAACCAGGGGATGCTCAGCAGAAAAAGGGCGGGCAATGCCCCGGGGCCGTGCAGGCCCGGTAGGGCGACCAATAACGTCAAGGCTGCCAGCAGACCCGTCACACCCGTAGCAAGCCGCCCGGTGAGCCATTCCGGATACAGTTCTGTCGCCTGAAACAAGGGTATCAACTGAAAGGACATGGCCGCCAACAACAGGGCCACCCAACCGGCCAGGCCCCAACTGCCGTGCAGCAGCACACTGTCGTTGGAAAGTGTTAGCCCAGCCCCGAACCTGAGTGCCAGCAAGACGCCGAAAACAACTGTCACGCCCAGGGCCAGCAGAGCATATCGTGTTGTGGCGAGCACTACGGTTGCGCCGCGCAGCGGCTTCGCGCTACGCCGCTCCATTGCGGTCAAGACAACAGCAATTAATGTCAGAAAGGCCACGGCCAAAAGGCCCGCTGCCACATTGAACAGACTGCGGTAGCCCGGCAGCAGGAATCCGGCGACAAGGCTGAGGGTACCCGCCAGCAAGGTTACGTGTACCACGTGTGCCGTTATACGCGGTGCAACGGGGTGAATGCCGGTGGCTACCGGAAGGATCTGGAACAGTCCTGCGCACATTGCGTGGCCGAGCACACCCAAGGTGAACAGGTGTGTCATGGCCAACGCCGCCGGTGTCCACCGCGATTGCAGGGCAAATTCGCCGGTGACCAGCAGAACAATGCAGGCTGCCGCAGCGAACAGCGGTACACACAGGAAAAAAGGCAGGGGCACCCGCAGAGGGGGCGCATTGTCCAGAACCAGAGCGCGTTGCATCGGCGCATTATGCGCCTGAAAAACCACGTTGCGCCGAAAACTTTTGTTGCATTGCGGGAAAGAATGTGGATGATCCGGTCAATCTTTGACTTTTATTAAGGACTTGGGCGGTGCCGGGCCCCATAGTATGGCGTTCGCAGTACTGCGCCTGTATTTGAAAGAAAGGAAGATCATGACGTTGCACACCGCATTCGAACGACTCAAGCTCAAGGGCAAGTCATTGCTCCCCATTGTGCAGGGTGGCATGGGTGTTGGTATTTCTGCACATCGCCTGGCCGGTTCGGTTGCTGCGTTGGGGGCGGTGGGCACCATTTCCAGTGTAGATCTGCGGCGTCACCATCCCGATCTCATGGAACGTACTGGTCGGTCCCGCGACAAAGCGCTGATCAATCAGGTGAATCTGCAGGCACTCGATCGTGAAATCCAGTCAGCGCGTCAGGTATCGGGTGGGCAGGGCATGATCGCCGTGAACATCATGCGGGCGGTGTCTGAATACGCCAATTACGTGCGCCAGTCGTGTGAAAGTGGCGCAGATGCTGTGGTTGTCGGAGCAGGCTTGCCACTCGACCTTCCGGAATTGACCGCTGATCACCCCAATGTGGCGATTATTCCCATTTTGTCCGATGTGCGGGGCATTGGTCTGGTGCTTAAAAAGTGGATGCGCAAAAACCGGTTGCCCGATGCCATCGTCATCGAGAACCCCAAGTTTGCAGCCGGGCACTTGGGTGCCGCCACCGCCGACGCCGTGAACAACCCCAATTTTGCGTTTCCCGCCGTTCTGGAAGGCACGCAAGCGTTGCTTCGCGACCTGGGTATCGAACGTGAAAAGATTCCCCTCATCACAGCCGGGGGTATTCACAGTCATGAGCAGGTGGCCGAATTGTTTTCCTTGGGGGCCAATGCCGTTCAGTTGGGAACACCTTTTGCGGTCAGTACAGAAGGCGATGCCCACATCAACTTCAAAAAAGTGCTGGCCGAAGCCACACCCGATGACATCGTTACGTTCATGAGTGTGGCCGGTTTGCCGGCACGTGCCGTGCGTACCCCCTGGCTTGATAACTACCTGTACAAAGAAGCCAAACTGCAGCGTATCGCCAAGGAGCGTCCCTGCACCGTGGGTTTCGACTGCCTTGCCTCGTGTGGTCTGCGCGATGGCATTGCCAAACATGGCCAGTTCTGCATTGATCAGCAGCTGGCGTTTGCTGTAGCCGGTGATATCAAGCGGGGTTTGTTTTTCCGTGGCTCTGAAAAATTGCCGTTCGGTAGTGCTATCCGCCCTGTCCGTGAACTGGTTGATTACCTGCTCAATGGTATTCGTCCCGCCATCGAGGTTTTTGACACCTTGCGCAAGCCCACGGTGCGTTCGGCAGAGGCCTTGGCCACAGCCTGAACTACCGATACGCTCGAAACCGACTGAAACGGCTGCCCCCCGGATAGCGCCCACGCCTGCCATGCGGGATAGAGCACATGCTCGTTGGCTGTGTTACCTTCAAATTTGTTTGAATTTGCTGGATGTGACATGGTGGTGGAATCCGTCAGTCGGGGTGCTGAAGTGCCATTGTCAAGGTGGCACGTGTTGTGCGTTGCTGCTTGTTTTTTTGCGGCTGTGCCGGTGCCCGGGCCCGTGATTGCCGCCGAGGCTGCATGGACACAACAGGCGGTCAGTCAGGGGATAGTGCATCCGGGACGCGAGACAATCACTCGCATTCAGGTGCCCGTGTCTGCACAAGGCCAGGTGAGCGGTGGGCGTGTGACGCGTGTTCATGTGCAGGTCGACTACCCTGCAGCGGCTTTTATGCAGACCCAGGCCTGCTGGGCAGGCACGGGGTATTGCGTTGCGGTACATGGCCATCGGCTTGATACACAGGCATTCAAGGGCCAGAACGCCCGGGGCCCGTTGCTGATTGTGCACACGTTGCTGGGTAATCGGCCCCTGCCGGCTCCGGTGTTTGTGAAATCGACAGCGATTGTGTGGTACGAACCGCACGCTGCCCACTGAATCGGTCGAGGCGTTCCTGCAGGTGAAGCATCACCCTGAAGTCGGTGTTGAATGATGTTGCCGGCTAACTTTTTTCCGGTGTCCAGCCCGGCGGGGTTCGTGGCTTGTCGATTTTCGCCAAATCACAGATGACATCGGCAATGCATGAAAAATCTATGTTTCCAAATTCTGCGGCGCGGGCCAGACTGAAGGACTCATGCACAGCCGCCGCCACCGGCATGGGAACCTTGACCGCATGGGCTGTGTTCACGATCAGGGAAATATCTTTGTGGGCAAGGTCGATCGTGAAACCGGGGCTGCTGTCGCCAGCCAGCACTTTATTGGGAAAGTTCATGCGCAACTGACCGTTGGTGGCCGAGGTGCCCATGAGTACATTCAGGGTACGCTCCAGATTCAACCCAAGCCGTTGTGACAATGCCAGGGCTTCGCCATTGATCTGGCAGAGTGCGGTGACCACGTAATTGTTGACCAGCTTTGTGCGCCCGCCTGTGCCGGTGTCACCGCAGTGGTGAACGGTGGTGCCCATGGCATCAAGCAAGGGTTTCACCCTTTGGAAGTCTTCCTGCGAGGCGCCGACCATGAACAATGATTCCCCACGGTCGGCGTGTTCCGCCAGGCGGCCCACGGGGGCATCGACCATGGACATGCCCAGTGTGCGCGCGTGTGCATTCAGGCTGTCGGTGACCAAAGGATCAATCGTGCTCATGTCCATGAGCAGCATGCCTGGGCGGGCGTTGGCCAAGAGCCCCTGTGGCCCGAGCGCAACCGCTTCCACTTCTTTTGACGACGGCAGCATGGTGATGATCAGGGTGCAGTCACGCGCCAGGGTGGCTAGATCGGTTTCGACACGTGCGCCCAGATCGGCCAGTGTTTGCATGGCCTTGGCGTTCAGGTCGTTCACAACCAGTGAAAACCCTTTTTTCTGTAAATTGCTGGCCATGGGCAGGCCCATGCGCCCAAGGCCGATGAAACCAATTTTTTCCATGATGTCTCGCTCCGTGATGATGTGTACGGTTATGTGTCGTTTGATACCGAATTTACCACGTGGCGAGCAGCCTGGATCGGCGTGGCGATCCGGAGATGGCGATTGATGTTGCCTGCCAATGATTTCGAGGTCTGGCAGGTTGCCGGGCGCTATCCCGAATGGGTCAAACGCCCTTGGGCGAGGTGTCAGGCGTCCAGGTTACGCACTTGGTGATTCAGGTCGTCCAGATTGAATGTGTGTGTATTTTTACGCACCCTGCGCATCACCCAGGTGACGGCAACTGGCGCCAGCGCTGCCAGCAGGAAAGATTCGAGCAAATAGTCCATTTTGGCGCCCGGGGCGGGGAACAGCACAAAGCCTGCAACCAGACCCGCAAGCGTTGCCGTAACGGCGGTTGTCCCATCGTGGCGGCGGCTGAACAGACCGTAGAACACGGGGAAGGCTGCTGCGGCACAGAACAGATCAGCCAGCAGGAACAGATACAGCACGCTGTAGCCTTGTGCGGCGGCAACCACCACCGGTATGCACATCAGTACGATCAGCCAGCGTGCCAGTTGCATCAGTCGGGCCTTGTCGATGCCGGGTGAGAGGCGCCGTACATCGGTGGCAATGATGCTGGAAACAGCGCTGATGGCTGTGTCGGCCGTGCTCATGACCAGAGCCAGGGCCAGGGGGATCAGGGCGACGGCAAACCAGTGCGGAATGGCGGGCATCAGCACGCTGAACAGGGCTACTGAACTGTCGCCGGCAGGGCGCAGGCCGACAAACGCCAGGCCAAACAGGCCCATCACGAAAATGCAGGGTGCGGCCAGTAGTCCGCCTATCAGAAAACCGTTGCGCAGGGTACGGTTGTCACGTGCTGAATACACCCTTTGCCAGTTACCTTGGTGGAAGAGCCCAGTGAGCAAAATGGCTACAAAAAATGTCAGGCCTGCCTTGACCCCGGTGGCATTGAAGGGATCGAGCAGGTGGGGGGCATGGTGTTCCAGACCCTGCAGTACGGGTTCATAACCGCCCACGGCCTGCCAGCCGAACGCCAGCAAGATCAGCAGCAGCGGGGCAATGACCGCCATCTGGATTTTGTCCGTGAAAATGGAGGCGCGCAAGCCGCCCCAGGCCGTATAGAGCAGTGTGGAGATCATCACGATGGCCGCTGTGATCCACAGCGGAACAGGCGCCAGCAGGGTGACCAGTTTAGCCACGGCTGTGATCTCGGCGGTCAGGGCGATGAACATGAAAAACATCATGATCAGCAGCGTCAGAAGGTACATGGGCCTGCCGAAACGGATGCTCACAAATTCCGTGAGCGTATGACCCGACGGGGCGACTTCACGCATACGCCGGCCGAGTGGAATCATGATGAGTCGCGGCGACATCGCGCCCAGGGCATAGCCTGTCACGGCCGCAATGCCGCCCCAGGTAGCCGCCTGGGCAGGCGCAAACAGGATCCAGGCGCCCAGCGATGTTGCCAGTAGTGTCAGTGTGGTACCCACTGCACTTTGGCTGTTTCGAGCGGTCACATAATCCTCCAGGCTGCGCTGGTTGGTTCTGGAGAAAACGATGCCCAGGGCAGTGAACGCGATGGAAAAAACAACAAGCCAGGTAATGGTTGAGGCGCTGGTGAACATGGAATAAGGTCCTTGACGGGAAAACCCGAACACAATGTGCAAACAGGACCGGATGCGTGCCAGAAGAGGCAGGGGCGAGATGGCAGGATTTCCTTCCCTTCGCCGGCATGACCCGGATCAGGTTCTAAGGGTTACCACCACACGGTGGAGTCTCAGCCCGTTCAGACGGGCTCCCCCAGGAACTGGCGGCAAGCTTAGGCGAAGGCCGTTGTGGTGTCAATGGGCGCACAGCCGTTTACTGGATATTCAGGATTTTTCGATAAAAGTTCGGCAGTGCAAAGAGCGCGCTGTGTATGCCCGGGTTGTAATACTGCAGGTCAGTGATGTTGCGGGTTTTCAGACGGTGCGCAATGTCAGCGGCTTGGGTCTGGCGTGGCTGCAGCGTGTCGGAAACCACAGCCAGGCTCCAGTAAGCGCCGTACAGTGGTATGTACAGGCCGTACGCATTCACATGCCGGAACACGTCAGACAAGACCGCGGCCAGCGTTTTGACTTGTTCGGGTTCATGGAAGGGTGAGCCCAGATGCAGGACAAGTGCACCGCCTGGTTGCAGCACGCGTTTGCAATGTTTGAAAAACGTTTCGGTGTACAGCGGCCCGGCGGGTGTTTCAGGGTCGGTCAGGTCAAGATAAACCAGGTCGAACTGTTGCTGTGTGCGCTCAAGGAATGAGCAGCCATCTTCGATGCGAATTTCTGCTTTCGGGTGGTCGAAAGCCCCCTTGTGAATTGCCTGCAAATGGTCGCGTGACACCTGAACAACATCCGCATCGATCTCGACAAGTGTGACGCGTTCAATGCAGGGGTGTTTCAGCACCTCTTCCAGGGCGCCACCATCGCCGCCTCCGATAATCAAGGCGCTGGCCGGCTGTTCGTGCGCCAGTGCTGCAGGGTGGATCAACGCTTCATGGTAAAAAAATTCATCCCTTTCCGAGGTCATGAAATGATCGTCCAGGCGCAGGGTGCGGCCCAGTTCGGCTGATTGAAGAAGTTCGAGACGCTGGAACGGTGTTTGCCTTGCAAGCAGCCTGCGCTCGAAGCGGTGGCCGTACACCGATGTTTGATTCAATGCTTCAAGAATCAGCTCACCATTGGCGCTGGAGCCATCCTCGTCACCCCGCAGGAGTCGTTCGCACTGCGCTTTTTCCGGGTTGAATGCACCCAGCAGGGCGTGCATCAGTCGTTCAGCTTTGTCCGAGTTGTTCTGCTCGAAATTACAGACGTAGACATCCAGCGTCACGTTGCCTCGTTCGGGCCAAGTGTGCACGGCCAGGTGGGATTCTGCAAGCAACAGGGTGCCGGTCACGCCGCCGGGTTCACCTTGGTAGTCGGGGAATGTGTGCCATTTTTCGGCAACCAGGGTCAGACCGGCATCGAGAGTGGCTGTGCGGCAAGCATCTGCCAGTGTGTCGGCCCGAGTGAGCAATTCGGCTGCACAGTTGCAATTGTACAGGTCTGCAGTAAGGTGTAGGCCTTGCATGGTGTCGTGGCTCCTTGCGGCAAAAACCGTTAACCATATATTAAAAATCATTTTATTTCAATTATCTGCGTTAATCATGCCTTTTTCTTGTTTTTTGGGTTGCGGTGTTCGAGGTGGTCTGCTGCCGTGTATGTCAGACCTTGCGCTGTCATTCATGGTGCAGATATGCTAATGTTTTGCACTGACACGGGGTGCTGGGGTGTCTTCCCGGCTGAGATACACCCGTTGAACCTGATCCAGTTAATCCTGGCGAAGGGATGTCGCCCTGCAGCGTTCGCGGTTCAGCACACCCCTTTGCCTTTACAAGCCTTATGGGGTGAATCCAATGCTCAATGACCGTCCTGTTCTTGCCCTGAACGATCAAGTCGTCCTGGTAACCGGTGGTGCGCGGGGCCTTGGGGCCCGGCTGGTTCATGCTTTTTTAGGCCAGGGCGCACGGGTTCTGATCAACTACCATACCAGCGAACAGGCGGCTGTTGCCTTGCAGGCTGCTGCCGGTGGCAAGGCGCTGGCTTTGGCCGCCGATGTCACGTGCCCTGAGTCGGTTCAGGAAATGATCCATCAGGCAGTTCGTCATTTCGGTCAGCCCGTCACTACAGTCGTGAACAATGCTCTGCCGTCTTTTTCGTTCAATGGCGATCTTCGCCCCAAGCCCGATACCCTTTCATGGCATCACTTCGAGCAGCAGTTTCACGGGGTGATCGGTGGTGCATTGAACGTGGTTCAAGCTGTATTGCCGGGTATGCGCGAAGCCGGGTTTGGTCGTATCGTCAATGTTGGAACCAATCTTTTTCAGAATCCGGTGGTGCCTTACCATGACTATACGGCCGCCAAGGCAGCCTTGTTGTCGTTCACCCGTACGCTGGCCAACGATCTTGGGCCCCATGGCATTACGGTCAACATGATTTCCGGCGGTTTGTTGCGAACAACCGATGCATCGGCCGCTACCCCGCCCGAAGTCTTTGACCTGATTGCCGCCAATACGCCGTTGCGGCGCGTCACAACACCTGAAGAATTTGCAGATGCCGCGCTCTTTTTCGCCTCACCGTGGGCCCGTGCCGTAACGGGTCAAAACCTGGTGGTTGATGGTGGTCTGGTCAAGAACTGAGTGCGTATTGGGCTGATTGCGTCACGATCAAGGCAGGGTCGTCGCGGGTTTTTTTCAAGGTACTGTTTCCATGAGTTCCATGCTGCATTTCAACGTTTTCATTTACGCATGCGGGCACCATCGTGCGGCCTGGCGTCATCCCGGTTCAGCGGTGGAGCGGGTGGGGGATATTGCCTATTACGAATCTTTGGCCCGCACGGCCGAACGTGGTCTGCTCGATGGGGTTTTTTTTGCCGATGGCCAGTCAGCCGACAATCCGGCTGACGGGCCCCGCTGGTTTCTGGAGCCTTTGACCACCATGGCCGCCATGAGTCGTGCCACTGAACGCATCGGTTTGATCAGTACGGTATCCAGCACTTTTTTCACGCCGTTTCATGCCGCCCGAATGCTGGCTTCACTGGATCACATTTCGGGCGGGCGCATGGGCTGGAACGTGGTGACGTCCATGTTCGATGCCGAGGCCCGCAATCACGGCTATCCGGCCATGCCGGATCATGCGTGGCGTTACGCGCGTGCTGAAGAATTCGTCGATGCTGTCTTGAAATTGTGGGATTCCTGGTCAGATGATGCTTTGCTGCGGGACCGTGCCGGCGCGTATGTGCGTCCTGGTTCCGTGAATGCGATCCACCATCAGGGTGAGCATTTTCTCGTTGACGGACCGCTGACTGTCCCTCGACCGCCCCAGGGACACCCGGTCATGTTTCAGGCCGGGGCTTCGGATCAGGGGCGTGATCTTGCCGCGCGTCGTGCCGAAGCCATTTATGCCGTGGCCTACGATTTGCCATCGGCTCAGGCGTACTATCGCGACATCAAACGCAGGGTTCGGGCTGCCGGCCGGTCGGATCCCGTGCCCATCATGCCGGGTCTTGTCACCTATGTGGGCTCCACACTGGCCGAAGCCCGGGCAAAACAGCAGGCGCTCGATGACTTGCTGCCCGCTCAAGATGCGCTCAGGCAACTGAGTCTGTATGTGGGGCGCGACTGCTCGGGGTGGGATCTGGATGCGCCGGTGCCCGCGCTGCCGCCCCTTCAGGCCTTTCAGGGCCCGAAAGGTCGCTACGCCACTATTTTGCGCATTATCGAAACCGAGTCACCCACGGTACGGCAGTTGCTGGGGCGTCTGGCTGCCGGGGGCGGGCATTGTACCCTGGTCGGCACGCCGGAATCGATTGCCGACACGATAGAGCACTGGTTTCGCAACGAGGGTGCTGATGGCTTCAATCTCATGCCTCCGGCACTGCCCGACAGCCTGGATGACTTCGTGGATCATGTGATT
>JAAYGT010000210.1 GCA_012727555.1 Alcaligenaceae bacterium
CCCAACGGGTCGACAGCGCGAGTTCCGGGCCCGCCCCATTCTGTACGCAAACTCCGGGAAGCCCCGCAGGGGCCGTGCGATGCAGCCCCCCCGCCCCCGCACAGGCTCACCCACCGGGTTAAAAACCTCTTGGCAAGAACCTGCTTCTGTCAAGAACCTGTTGGCAAGAACCCGCCCCACACCAGGTACCTCGACAGTTTCTGCGCAATGACCCGATCAATCCTGATTCAGGTCTTGTCGTGTGCTTTCCATGATTGCCAATGCCTGGCGTTCAATGAATTCGCCCATGGTGTCAATACCCCGCAACGCAAGAATGGTGTTGCGTACCGCCGCTTCCACAAGTACCGCAAGATTTCTTCCTGCTGCAACCTGAAGCATGACGCGTCGGATGGGGATGCCAAGGAAGTCTTGTGTTTGATCTTGCATGGGCAGGCGTTCGAAAGATTCCGGATTCGAGCGCACAAGGTGCACGACCAGTTTGAGTTTCATTTTGCGGCGTACCGAGGTTTCACCGAAAATGGTGCGGATATCGAGCAGCCCCAGACCACGTACTTCCAGCAAATTTTGCAGCAATGCCGGGCATTGGCCTTCGATCATGTTCGGCGCCGTGCGCAGCAGTTCCACGGCATCGTCAGCGACCAGGCCATGCCCACGGGAGATCAGTTCCAGGGCGAGCTCACTCTTGCCCAGCCCCGATTCACCCGTAATGAGCACGCCCAGTCCAAGGACATCCATGAACACGCCATGAACCGTGGTTTTCGGGGCTAATCGTTTGCCCAGATAAATACGCAGCAGATCAATCAGCTCGGCGGCTTCGATCGGCGTGCTCAACAACGGGATTTGCTGCTCATTGCAGAACTGGATCAGGTCATCGGGGGCAGGTCGTGCACCAGATAAAAGAATGGCTGGAACGCCACCCGACACCAGATCGTCAAGGTGATGCAACCTGCGTTTGACATCGAAACGCGTGTAGTACGACATTTCCTCGGCACCAAATACCTGAATGCGCGAAGGGTGGATCAGGTTCAGGTGCCCGATCAGGTCGGCGGCTGAGCAACCGACGTCAGGGATCCTGCGTTTGGCGGCAGTTTCGCCGGCTATCCAGGTAAACGGCGTTTTATCGGCGTTGTCGTTGATCAGATCCTGAATGGTGAGCATGGCAGAATGAGGGTCAGGTTGTGGCGTCGGTGCCGTGCCGGCCAGCTGGTTGGCTGGCACCTGTGAGCAGGGCATGAATGACAGCCGGACTGGTTTCGGTGGATAGCGCCTGGCGCACTGCCGGATCGGACATGAGCCGGGCAATTTCAGCCAGAAGGTCGAGGTGGACCTGAGTGGCCGCTTCGGGCACCAGCAAAATGAACAATAAATTAGCCATGCGACCATCGGAGGCATCGAAGCGCACAGGATCAGCCAGACGGATAAAAGCTGCACGGGGCTCTTTCAGGTCTTTGATTCGACCATGAGGTACGGCAACATGGTGGCCCAGTGCCGTTGAGCCCAGACGCTCGCGCGCAATGAGGCTCTGGAAAACGAGTGTGCGGGCAATGCCATGGTGGTTTTCAAACAGCAGGCCGGCTTGTTCAAAAGCACGTTTCTTGCTGGTAACGACCATGTCCAGGACGATGTTCTGCACGGGCAGAATGCGAGGCGTAAGGTTCATGGGGGCATTATAAAGAGCTTTGGCCAAACAGCATCAGCCAATTAAAACCAAGGCCCCAAAGCACAGGCATTTGGGGCCGACGAAACGTGTAATTCAACGAAAAGCTTATTCGGCAGGGATTTCCTGGCGCTTGGCCGGTTCGTTTGCGTGATCCTGCAGTTTGGATTTGTACTTCAGGATCTGACGGTCGGCTTTATCGGCCAGCAAATCGATGGCTGCGTAAAGGTTTTCGTCGGTTGCTTCGCAGTGAATGTCTTTGCCGGGCACGTGAATCGTGACTTCGGCTGTGTGGTTTACACGTTCGACCGAGAGTATGACCTGGGTGTCGATGACATTGTCAAAGTGGCGGGTGACACGTGCCAGTTTGTTGACAACGTATTCGCGGATGGCCGGGGTAACTTCAAGATGACGTCCGGTGATGTTCAGGTTCATGAAAAGCTCTCCTTGGGAATATACAAAAGTGCGCCAGAGCGCATAAGGCCAGACAGGTTTTCACCCCCTTAACGCGTTGGTCACACCTTCAGTGTAGCGATTCGGCCGGCGAAATCAAGTGATCCGCCGCAAACTTGATACGATCTGACGCGTCAGCTTTCATACACAGGCTAACGCAGCAGGGCCGATGGCTATGGTGTTCAGGAAAATACCGTGAATCAACGAAAAAGCAAGCGTTCGAGCAGGCGATTCTTCACAGCAAGCGTGCGAGCAGGCGATTCTTCACATTTTGAAGTGTTTGCCCAGATACACTTCACGCACGGCTTCGTTGGTGATGATTTCGTTCGGATGGCCGCTGGTGAGCACTTTGCCCTCGCTGATGATATAGGCACGGTCGCAAATGCCCAGCGTTTCGCGCACGTTGTGGTCGGTAATGAGCACGCCGATGTTACGGTTTTTCAGGAACTGGACAATGCGCTGGATCTCGATGACGGCGATCGGGTCAACCCCGGCAAAGGGTTCATCAAGCAAAATGAAACGTGGGTTGGTGGCCAGGGCGCGTGCAATTTCGACACGCCGCCGTTCACCGCCCGACAACGAAACAGCCGTGTTGCCTCGAATATGGCCAATCTGCAGTTCATCGATCAGGGATTCCAGACTTTCCTGGATCTGGTTGCGTGTCAGTGACTTGCCGTTGGCATCGAGTTGCAGTTCAAGCACGGCGCGAATGTTTTCTTCAACGGTCAGGCGCCTGAATACCGAAGCGTCTTGCGGCAGGTAAGACAAACCCAGCCGGGCACGCTTGTGCATGGGCATGCTGGTCATGGTGACGCCATCGATTTCGATACGGCCCGCATCGGTGGGCACAATGCCGACAATCATGTAGAAACTGGTGGTTTTACCTGCGCCGTTCGGGCCCAGAAGCCCGACTACTTCGCCGCTGTCGACCCACAACGAGACATCTTGCACGACCGTGCGCTTGCCATAGGTTTTGCGCAGGCCGGTGGCGCGCAGGCTGCCCGGCGTGCCCGCAGAAGGGCGTCGTGCGGGCGAAGAAGCTTTTGAAGATGAAAACATGGTGTGGTGTCGCAGGGGCCTGGCTGGTCAGCGGAAGTGTGCCGGTATGAGGGCCGTGATCATTGTTTTTTCGAACGCGCCTGACATTCAGCCAGTGCGGCTTCAGCCCGGGCGCGGGGCTGGGCCACCGAACGGACACGGCCATCGGTGCCGGCCGAATTCGGGCCGCCAAAAGCCTGGTAGGTGTTGGTGGCCTGACGGTAGATGACGCGGTCGCCTTTGATCTGGTCAATGGGTTTGCCGCACACGAACCGGGTGACTATGGCTTTTCCGATCATTTCGATTTCTTCTTTCGGGCCGTTGTATTCGGCTCGCAGCCCTTCGGCTTCGATGATTTCGAATTTGGTCGGGTCTTCCTGGCGTACACGTACCAGTTTGCCCGCACTGACCGTGGCTGTACCGAATTGCCCGCCGTCAGGCATTTCCCGCATGGTGAGTGTGTCGGCGTGCAGTGTCATGAGGCCCCGTGTCATCACCACATTGCCGGTGAAAACGCTTTCTTTCTTGATGTCGTCGTAGGTGAGGGTGTCTGACAAGATCAGGGTGTCCGGTTCTTCGGCTTGAGCCGTGCCCGAGCCAGTCGCCGCAGCAGGTTTGGCCGGTGCTTTCTGGGCCTGGGCGGGCAAACCGCCGCCGACCAGCAGAACAGCACCCAGCAGGGTCGAGGTAAGGACTGTTTTCATGGAAAGAGGGAAGGACATGCGCATATGCCGGAAATGGGGTCGGGGGGGCTGAGCCAGGCGTGTTCTGCCTAACCCGGGTCTGGTTGCGGGGTTTGCTTCTGGGGTCGGGCATCTTCGCCCGATATTTTGACATCGGTGGATGAGAACACCTGCAATTGCCGCGTCTTGTTATCGTACCGCATCCCTGTGCCGTTCATCACGGATTTGTTGTTCACAACCCGGGCTGGCAGGTCGGTGTACACGATGTCTTCGTCGGGCAGCACAACAAGCTGCTCGCTGGTGACATCGAGCGGGTTGGTGTCGGGGCCGGCCTGCCGGTGCAAATGGGCATTGCCATTCATGGTGATCCGGTCGCCGTCCTGGTCCATGATGGCCGTGCGTGCCGTACCGATCGTCAGTGGTGCGCCCGGTTGCTGGCCAATGGCCCGTATCTGGTCGATTTCATAGGAGTCATCATCGGGATAGTGGCGCAGGTAGTCTCCTTCCAGACGATTGATGGCAATGCCGGCCGGGTCGGTACGCACCATGACAAAATTCGATGCCCAGGCATCCGGTTCGTGGGTAACACGACGCGGAGGATCAAGCGGGATGGCCCGCTGGGCGTAGTCGGCTGCCCACCAGGTGCCCGCCACCAGGCTTGCCAGCAGTGCGATGGCGACCAGCCCGGGAACGCGTTCCCTCACTGGATTTCACCTGTCAGGGTGCTGAGCCGACTGCTGGCCGAGAGCAGGCCGGCCAGTTTGCCCTGGGCGGCCAGGATCAGGTCGCAACATTCGCGTGCGGCACCGGATCCACCCGGGGTTTTCGAGATCCAGTGGGCAACCTGCGCCATGTAGGGCGGGGCATTGGGCACCGTGGCCGCAAAGCCGGCCCGTTGCAGGGCGGGCATGTCGATGATGTCATCACCCATGTAACCGGTTTCAGCCAGCGTGAGCCCCAGACTGGTGGCCAGGGTGTTGAGTGCGGCTGCTTTGTCGCGGACACCCTGGTGCAGGTGGTCGATGCCCAGTTCAGCAGCGCGCCGGGCCACAATCGGGCCCTGGCGTGCGGTGATCAACGCCACCTGGATACCGTTTTCCGCCAGCAGTTTCAGCCCATGGCCATCGAGCACGTGAAAGCTTTTCATGGCCTCGCCCTGTTCGCTGAACCAAAGGCGGCCATCGGTGAGTACGCCATCGACATCGAATGCCATGAGCCGTACCTTGCGTACGCGTTCGATGGTGGTGGGCGGTACTTTCGACAGAATGAGGGCTTCGGCAGGGTGGGGGATATCGGGCAGTTGCATGGGATCAAATGACCTTGGCGGCGAGCAGATCGTGCATGTGCAGGGCGCCTTCAAGGCAGCCTTGTTCATTGACGACCAGCATCTGGTTGAGTCGGCTGGCATCCATCAGGCCGGCGGCCTGGACGGCCAGCGTTCCGGGCAGGACGGTGCGCGGGTTGGGGGTCATTCCGTCGGACACGGTCAGTGAGCGGATATCGCCCCGGCGCTCGATCAGGCGGCGCAGGTCGCCATCGGTGAAAATGCCAACCGGGTGGTGCTGGCTGTTCACGACGATGGTCATGCCCATGGCCTTGGCCGACATTTCGGCCAGGGCCTGGGGGATGGGGGTTTCGGGTGTGACAACAGGCAGGGCGCTGCCCTGGCGCATGACATCGCTGACGCGCGTGAGCAGGCGGCGTCCCAGTGCGCCGCCTGGGTGTGAGCGCGCAAAATCTTCCTGGCTGAAACCACGTGCTTCCAGACAGGCTACCGCCAGGGCATCGCCCATGGCCAGGGCAACCGTGGTGCTGGCCGTTGGAGCCAGGTTCAGGGGGCAGGCTTCCTGGTCGACCTTGCCGTTCAGGTGTATGGTGGCGTTGCGTGCCAGTTCGGAGTCGGGGTTGCCGGTGAGGGCGATGACCGGCGCATTCAGGCGCTGTGCGACCGACAGTACGGTGAGCAGTTCCTGGGCGGCACCTGAATAGGAAATGGCCAGGACGGTGTCGTTGCCGGTGAGCATGCCCAGATCGCCATGAATGGCTTCAGCTGCATGCATGAAAAATGCCGGGGTGCCGGTGGATGCCAGGGTGGCAGCGATCTTCTTGGCGATATGGCCGGATTTGCCGATGCCTGTGACAATGACGCGACCCTGACACGCGAGCAGAGCCCGCACGGCTTCGGCGAAACGGGCGTCAAGACGCTGGTTCAGGGCGTTCAGGGCGGCAATTTCGATGGACAGGGTGCGGTGCGCCGAGGCAAGCAGGGTGGGCGTGTCGGGTTGAACTGAATTCATGGGTTGCATTTTAGCGGGTGTGAGCGGATGCGGCCAGATGGCGCAGACGGTGTATCGAGTCGAACGCTCTGGTGGGCGGATCGATGCGTTACTATCCGGATGCTTAACCCTGAACAGGGGGGCTCTGTACTTGGCTAAAATAGGCATGAACTTCTTCGGTCGGGGTTGTTCATTCCTGTTCTTCCGGCCTTTTTGTTATTGGCGATTCCCATGCAAATTGATCCTGCCGCGTATATTCGTAACGCGATCCGCAGCATTCCTGACTGGCCCAAGCCGGGTGTCACGTTTCGCGACATCACGCCGTTGTTGCAAGATCCGCGTTCGTTCCGGGTATTGATCGACCTTTTCGTTTATCGCTACATGCGTCAGCGTCTTGACCTGGTCGCAGGCGTTGATGCCCGAGGCTTCATTCTGGGTTCGGTGCTGGCTTACGAGTTGAACCTGGGCTTTGTGCCCGTGCGTAAAATGGGCAAGCTGCCTTTCGACACGCTGGCTGAAAAATATGAACTCGAATACGGCAGTGCCGGTGTCGAGATGCATACCGATGCCGTGCGTCCCGGGCAGCGTGTATTGCTGATCGACGACCTGATCGCCACAGGGGGAACCTTGCTGGCCGCATCTCGCCTGCTGCAGCGCCTGGGGGCCAATGTGGTCGAGGCCGCATCCATCATTGATCTGCCTTACCTGGGCGGGTCGTCTGCACTGCGAGACACCGGTCTGTCGATTTATTCCGTGTGCCAGTTTGGTGATCCCAATGAAGCGAGTCCGGCGAGC
>JAAYGT010000211.1 GCA_012727555.1 Alcaligenaceae bacterium
TCGATCCGCAGGATCGACCGCGCGAGTTCTGGACCCGCCCCGGTCTGGGCCACAACAACGGGAAGCCCGCAGGGCCGTGCGATGCGCCCGATGCGCCCCCGCACCCTGACAGAACCGTCAAAGAATACCCACACCCTTCGCACGAACACTCATTACAAAAGAAAAAACACCCCATACCCTCGAAACACTATTCATTTTAAGAAAAAAAGGGCTGTTTGGCATTCACTTTTTGTCGGTTATTGCCTGTTTTTTTGAGGCTACTCAAATTTGCAATTCATTTTGTCACTCGGCGTGATTTTGTACCAACACTTCTGCTTTTGTGTATTTTTTCGCGTTTAAAATGAAAATAAATTAATAGAGTCAATAAAGCTTATTCTTGTAAAGCGAGGTATGTCGTGCGCGTCAATCATCCAGTCACGCAACATGAGTTCGATTTTGATGCAGATCAATTACTCATTTCCCGTACTGATTTGCGGGGCATCATTACGTATGCCAATCCTGCGTTCGTGCAGGTTAGCGGTTTTGATTTGCCGGAACTGATCGGGCAGGACCACAATCTGGTGCGTCACCCGGATATGCCGGAAGCAGCGTATGCTGATTTCTGGGCCACGATTCAGGCGGGTGGTATCTGGAGTGGTGTGGTCAAGAATCGCCGCAAGGACGGTGATCATTATTGGGTCCGTGCCCATGTGGTTCCCGTGCGTGAGGGAGATACGGTGGTGGGTTATGCATCGTTGCGCGTGAAGCCTTCACGCGAAGATGTGCAATTTGCCGAGCAGGTGTATGCCAGTATCAATCGTGGTGAAACCCGTTACACGGTCGATGAAGGGCGTATTCTGCGCCGCAATCTACCGTTCAGCCGGTTTTGGGCGGGTTTGCGCGACACGCACTGGGTTGCTGTCGGGTTGCAGTCGCTGGTTTTGCTTGCGTTTCTGGCCGGTGCTGTCGATATTGCGCTGCTCGATTCTCCGGTGCTGGGTTCGGGCTATTATCTGGCGGCTTTCTTGTTGGGTTTTGGCGTGTTTTCTGTTGTGCCCTGGCTTGAAAGTCGTTCCAGCCATCGGCAGTTGCTGGCGCTCAAAACATTCACGTTCCAGATTGCAGCGGGTAACCTGACGGCTGAGCTGCCCACGAACCTTTCAGGCGACATGGCCAAGCTGAATGGTGCGCTCGATTCCATGAAAAAAGGCTTGCTCAGTATCGTGCACGATGTCCATGAAGGGATTGGTCGCGTCTATCCGTCCGTCAATTCGATTGCACACAGCAACGAGGAACTGGCTTCCCGTACCGATAGCCAGGCCGCTGCGTTGCAACAGACTGCTGCAAGTATGGAAGAGATCACAACAACGGTGCAAAACAATACACAACATACCCAGGATGCCGGCAGAGTCGCGCTGGAAACCGTAACCGATGTTCAGCGGGCCAGTAACGAGATGAACGTGGTGGTCGAACGGATGCGCAAGATTTCGGACAGTTCCGTGCGCATGAAAGATATCATTTCCATGATCGACAGTATTGCGTTCCAGACCAATATTCTGGCGATCAATGCATCCATCGAGGCTGCCCGAGCCGGAGAACAGGGTAAAGGTTTTGCTGTTGTGGCCAGTGAAGTGCGTAATCTGGCCGGGCGCAGTGCTGAAGCCGCCAAGGAAATTCAGGGCTTGGTTGAACACACAACGTCTGAAGTGAATGCTGGCATGGATGTCGTCATGCGCGCCGACGAGGCGATACAGCATGTGATTCAGGCAGCCACCAAAGTCAATGACATCATGTCGGAAATCAGCAGCGCCACGACCGAGCAATCGCTGGGCATTCAACAGATCAGTCAGGCTGTCAGCGAAATGGACCAGACCGTGCAGCACAACGCCATGCAGGTGCAGGAATTTGCGGGTGCCATCCGCAATCTGAAGGTTCAAACCGTGTTTCTGACGCATGCACTTGCGGCGTTCCGGTCAAAAGCGCAGGGTCGTGAACTGACCGCTGAAATCCGGGTTTGAGCGAAGGCTTTTCTGCAGCAATGGCTGTATCGGGTGCAGCGAGTTGAACCGGGGGGCCGGGATTCTGGCCCTGACGATGGAGAATTTATGGGTTCAAGGGGTATGGATGCGTGGGGCACTGATTCAACGTCTGCCGGCCTTCGCGAGTCGTCGGATTCGTGGGGGGCAGATGCGAATCAGGTCAATGCAGCGTTGCCTCAGCGCGCTGGCGCTTCTCTGTTTGCACATCCCGATGCGTTTTATCGTGCATTGGTTGATGCGGCTGTTGATGCGATCATCGTGATTGACGCGAAAGGCGTCATCCAGTTGTTTTCAGGGTCTGCCGAGCGTTTGTTTGGTTATGCAGCGGCCGAGGTGCTGGGGCGCAATGTCAGCGTGCTGATGCCTGAGCCGATGGCGCATGAACATGACGGGTATGTGCAGGCCTTTATCCGTTCCCGGCAGCCACATGTGATTGGACGCGGGCGTAATGTGGTGGGGTTGAAAAAAAACGGCGATACCTTCCCCATGCATTTATCGGTTGGTCATGTGGCACAGGGCGAAGACCATGCATTTGTCGGCATTTGTCATGATCTGACTGATTACCACGAAGCACTCATGATGATTGCGCATGAAAAGGCGCGGTTTCGTGATGTGGTGCAAAATCAGAAGGAACTGATCGTTCGACTTGATCCTGATTTCCGGATCACGTTTGCCAATGCATCGTTTCATCATACGTTGGCGCTGGACGAAGGGGCTGCCCATGGCACGTATTTTTTCGAGGGCGCTTTGGGCGAGACTCAGGGTCATCAGCAGGAATTGCGTGCCTTGTTCGACAGCGATGCGCCCGAACGCGTCTTTTTGAAGATTCGCATGCGTCAGGGCAGTGCTCACAAGTCGGTGGAATGGTTTTTCAAACGGACCGAAACCGATGCCTATGGCCCGGAGCTTCAGGGTTTCGGCATTGATGTTTCTGACCGTGATCGCGCCATCGACGAGTCCAATTATGTGAAAAGTCATGACCGCCTCACGGGCTTGCACAATCGTCAGGGTTTGAAACGGGCGTTTTCATCGGTACGTCATACAAACGGACAGTGGGCGGTTGTGTACCTTGACTGCAACCGTTTTGATCTGTTCAACCACCGCTACGGCCTGCGTCATGGTGATGCTTTTCTATGTGTTTTGGCCGATGCCTTGAAAGCGCATGTCACCGAGCACCATGCGGGTGTGTGCGGGCGTTTATCGGATGACGACTTCATCGCGGTTATTCCGTTTGCAGAAAAAGTGGATCTGGATCGCAGTCTCGAGTCCCTGATCCAGGATGTCGGGGCACCCAAGTCGATCGAGGCCGGGCCCGTCTTTTCGCCTTCGCTCTCAGTGGGTGTTTCTGTGTATCCCGACCACGGTTCTGACCTTGATGAATTGATGCATCGTGCCGGCGCGGCATTGCGTTATGGCAAGGCACAGTCAGAAACCGTGATGTTTTACAGCGATATGATCGGGCAACGTGCTTCGCGGGCGATGGACATCGAACAAGGCCTTAAAGCGGCGCTCATTGAGCATGGGCTCGATATTTTCGTGCAGCCCAAGGTCGATCTGAAAACGGGGCGCTGCGTGGGGTTTGAATCGCTGTTGCGCTGGGGGTTTCAGGGTGAACCTGTGTCTCCGGCAGAGTTCATACCGGTCGCCGAGATGTCGAATCTTGGGCGTTTGCTTGACCGTTATGTGCTTGAAGCGGTGGCCAATGGGATTGCCCGTATTCGCCGTGTTCTGCCCGACTACGATCTGCCTGTTGCCGTCAACATTACCGCAGGGCACTTTTCCGAACAGAATCTCAAAACCTTCATTCAGCACGTACTTGAAGACCGTGGTCTGGACGCTCGTTTACTTGAAGTTGAGATCACGGAGGGTGTGGTTATCAACATTACCGAGCAAATCAACCGTAACTTGCTGGGTTTGCAGGCCATGGGCATTCATATCAGTATCGACGACTTCGGAACCGGGTATTCGTCACTCAGCTACCTGAAGAAACTGCCTGTCAATGCCCTGAAGATTGATAAAAGTTTCATTGACGATATTTCCCATCAGAACGGCCTGAAACTGGTGGAAGCCATTGTGTCCATTTCCCAGGCCATGAATCTGCAGGTGATTGCCGAGGGCGTGGAGTCGCAGGGGCAGGTGGATCTGCTGCTTGCCATGGGGTGTCAGGTGGGGCAAGGGTATCATTTTTCGAGACCCTTCCCCATTGACCAGATTCCGGCCTATCTGGCGCGTCAGGCGTAATATTGGCTTCTTATGGCCCTGATTGCAGCAAACCGATCAATTCGGAGGCAGAGCGCAGAAAATAAGCGTGTTCCTCATCGGTCAGATCACTGATGCGCAGGCCATACAGTTCATCTTCGGGGTTGTTCAGTAAAGTGTTGAAGGCTGCCATGCCTTTTTGTAGTTCTTGTGTCCACTGTGCCAGCGAGCATTGGCAATCCAGGTTGGGGTTGTAGAGCAGCACCGGATCAAAACCATGGTTCATGAGTAATTGATTCAGCAGCAGACAACTTATAGTGCGTGTGTTGCCATCAGGAAATGGATGGAGCAGCTTCAGGTTGCGTGTTACCCAGGCAATTTGAGCAAGGCGCTCTGTGTCAGAGGTTGCCGACCGCATTCGATCATTGAACGTTTCCACAATAGCGTCAACCTTTAATGCGTAGCACATTTGTATGTAATGCTTGACGACATAAAAGTGGACAACAGACTTTTTTTTGTCTCGGGCTTGGCGCTGGTCTGGGTCGAGCAGTGGGTACCAGCTGCGGTAGTCAACGAACCCCTTTTCTTGAATTGCGTTGAAAACTTCTTCTGCGTTCAGGTTTTCAGCGCGTTTACGAAAACCAGGTGTTCCAAAAACGATGGTGTCGTCACCAGTGCGTAATTCCAGCAGTTCATGGATGTTTTCGAGTGTGGCTTTGCCTTTATTCAGCGGGCTGAGTGATGGGGTGAACCTGAAATCACCCGGTGATGTGCTTTCAACCCTACTTTGCACATGTAGCATGCATGTACGGTGTAGGTCGATCAAGTAGGCGGATCGTAGTCCAGAACGAATATCAAAATTCTTTAGTACCAGACAAAGCCCATTCAGAATGGCGCGAAGTGAGTGCGGCTCATTTTTTTCATACCCCTTCCAGCCTTGATATTTTTTTTGATGCTGACCATCAACAAAGAGCCTGAAAAGCTGCCGTGTGTCGAATTTTTTCAGTCGTGTCAGGCCTTGGGTTTGTGTGCGATCACTTTCTGTTATTTCTTTGATTGCGTCCATGAGGAAGTGCACCTGGGTTCGTCAACGGTTCATTGTTCGAAGACAGAGAAGTGAAACTGGCGAACATAAAGCCTACCTGCAGCGTCGTGCGGCACAGTCGTTGATGGGGCCTTGGACTGCGCCGCTGCGCGTGTTGGTGCTTAAAGACAGCCAACAGTCGTGATCACTTATGATAGTGCCGGACGCGCTCGACTTCCTGGCGTGAACCCAGAATGACGCCAGTGCGCTGGTGCAGTGCCGTGGGTTCGAGGTCAAGAATACGGTTTACGCCGTCAATGGCGGCCCCGCCGGCCTGTTCCACAATAAAGCTCATGGGGTTGGCTTCGTACATCAGGCGCAGCTTGCCGTTTTTGCCGGAGGCCCGTTCGTCGCGTGGGTACATGAAAATGCCGCCGCGTGTCATGATGCGGTGAACGTCGGCCACCATGGAAGCGATCCAGCGCATGTTGTAGTCTTTGCCCAAAGGGCCTGTCTTGCCGGCCAGACAGTCGTCAATATAGCGCTTCACGGGGGCTTCCCAGTGGCGCATGTTCGACATGTTGATGGCAAATTCGCTGGTTTGCTCGGGGATGGTCATGTTTTCATTAGTCAGTACCCACGAACCCATTTCACGGTCAAGGGTGAAGGCCACAACCCCGGTGCCAACGGTCAGGACCAACATGGTTTGCGGGCCATACACGGCATAACCCGCTGCCACCTGACGCGAGCCGGGCTGCAGGAAATCTGATTCCGCAATATCCCGGCCCGAGGCATCCCGCGGAGCCTGCAAAACGGAAAAAATAGTGCCGATTGAAACGTTTACATCGATGTTCGACGAGCCATCAAGGGGATCGAACAGCAACAGGTATTCACCGCGGGGGTAGCGGTTGGGGATCCGGTGGATGGTTTCCATTTCCTCGGATGCCATGGCGGCCAGATGACCACCCCACTCGTTGGCTTCAAGCAGAATTTCGTTCGACAGTACATCGAGTTTTTTTTGCACTTCGCCCTGCACGTTTTCACTTTCCAGACTGCCCAGCACGCCGCCCAGGGCGCCTTTGCTGACGGCATGTCCAATGGCCTTGCAGGCCCGTGCCACGGTTTCGATGAGCAGGCGTACTTCGGCGGAAACGGCCTTTTCCTGGCGTTGCTGCTCAACCAGGTATTGGGTGAGCGTCTTGTGTTTTTGTTTCATGGAAGACTCCAAATAAACGGTTCGGGTTGATGCCTGAAGACACTGGCCCCGTTCAACGCGGTCTGTTTGCAGGACCGCTTGTTTTCAGGGGCACGGCCTTCGGGCCCGGGTCAATTGTGCACGCTTGAACGTGCCAGCCCGACGGGCTGCTGGTCGACAGGCGACTTTAAAGTGTCAGTGCTTTGTTGATGATTTCAGCCACGTTGCGCGACAGGGTTTCATGGGCCTGGATGCGTTCAAGAGCCGCTTTCATGTAAGTGCGCTGGGTGGGAACAAAGCGCTGCCAGTTATCAAAGGTACGGGCCAGGCGGGCGGCAATTTCCGGGTTGATGGCGTCCAGGGCCAGCACCTGATCGGCCCAGAAAGCGTAGCCCTCGGGCGTGTGAACGCCGCTCAGGTTGTTGATGCAAAACTGGAAAATCAAGGCGCGAGCACGGTTCGGATTGCGCAACGAAAAGGCCGGGTGAAGCATCAGGGCCTGAACGGTTTCTGCCGTGGTGGTGCGTGCCGTGGCCTGCAAGGTGAACCATTTGTCCGTGACCAGGGCATCGTGTTGCCATTGGTCGTGGAAGTGGTCAAGTGCCCGGGTTGTGGCTTCGGTATCGTAGCCATGCACCAGGGCATTGAGACCACCCATGCGGTCGGTCATGTTGGTGGCTTGATAATATTGCTGTTCGGCCAGGGCTTCAGCGTGTTCATGGCGTCCGGCCACCAGGTACGACAATGCCAGGTTTTTCAGTGATCGCCAACCGGCCGAGACAGGGTCGGGCGAATAAGGCTGCTGGGTTTGCGTGCTGGCCTGCTCGTAGAGCTGGTGCCATGTCTGCGCCAGTTGGCGTCCCAGGTGTTCTTTCAGGCAACGGCGGGCGCGCACTGTATTGATCGGGTCGAGGGGGCGGGTTTTTTCCAGCAGTTCCCGTTCGCCAGGCAAGGCCAGAATGCGGGCCTTGTACGCGGCCGTAAGTGTGGCATCGGCCGCCATGCGTTGCCATGCCTGCACGAAGGCCGGGTCGAGAACGGTTTCCTTGTTGGCCTCGAAAGCGCGAACAAGGGCAAGAAGTTGACGGCTGGCCAGTTCGTGTGCGGCTTCCCAGCGGGCAAACGGGTCTGGATCATGCGCTGCCAGAAGAATGAGTTCAGTGGTGTCGCGCGGGTAATCGACACTGACCGGCGCTGAAAAACCGCGCAGCAATGAGAGCACCGGTCGGGAAGGCACGCCGGGAAAGTCCCAGCTTTGTACGTCTTCGGTCAGTTCCAGGAGGGCGGTGTCTGTGGTGGTGCCATGCCATGCAATCGGCAATGCCTGGCCGTTGGCATCGAGCAGCCCGATGGCAAACGGAATATGCAGTGGTGGCTTGGCCTGAGGCGGATTCTGGAGTTTTTCAACCCCCACAGGTGGGCAGTTTTGTCGCAGGGTGATGCGCGCTACCTGGTTTTCAGCGTTGTAATCAAGACGAACACTGACCTGCGGTGTGCCGGCCTGGCGGTACCATTGGCGGAACGTGTTCAGGTTGCGCCCCGGATTGCGCTGTACGTAAACCGACTCCATGGCGTTGATGAAGTCATCGCAGGTGACGGCCTGGCCATCGTGGCGTTGGAAGTATTCATCGATACCTGCCCGAAAACCTGGTTCACCCAGCAGGGTGTGCTGCATGCGGATCACTTCGGCCCCTTTTTCGTACACCGTGGCGGTGTAGAAGTTACCGATTTCCTGGTAGCTTTCAGGCCGGATGGGGTGGGCCATGGGGCCTGCGTCTTCGGGGAACTGGGCCACACGCAGGGTGGTGACATCGTCAATGCGTTTGACAGCCCGGGCGCTGGCCGCCTCGGCCCCTGCAAGCCCGGTTGCCAGCATGTCGGCGGAAAACTCCTGGTCACGAAAGACCGTGAGCCCTTCCTTGAGCGACAACTGGAACCAGTCGCGGCACGTGACGCGGTTGCCGGTCCAGTTATGGAAGTATTCATGGCCGATTACCGCTTCCACTGCACGGTATACCGCATCGGTGGCGGTGTCGGGGTCGGCCAGTACATAGGCTGAATTGAAGATGTTCAGCCCTTTGTTTTCCATGGCCCCCATGTTGAAGTCGCGCGCGGCCACGATCATGAAACGGTCAAGGTCCAGTTCCAGGCCAAAACGGGTTTCGTCCCAGCGCAGCGAGCGCTCAAGGCAATCGAGGGCCCATTCGGTTTTGTCGTAGCTGCCGCAGTCGCTGTAGACCTGCAGCTGTACCGGGCGTCCGCTGCGTGTGTGAACGGTTTTTTCTCGGCAGTCGAAGTTGCCGGCCACAATGGCAAACAGGTAGGCCGGTTTCGGGTGCGGGTCTTCCCAGCACGCCTGGTGCCGGCCGTCGGGCAGGGTGGCTTCGCTGACCAGATTGCCGTTGGAAAGCAGCAGGGGGTACTGTGCTTTGCTGGCGCGCAAGGTAACCTGGTAGCGCGACATGACATCGGGGCGGTCGGGGAACCAGGTGATGCGACGAAAGCCTTCGGCTTCGCATTGGGTGAAGAGCTTGTCGCCCGAAACATACAGGCCCATGAGGCTGGTGTTTTTTGCCGGTGAGCACTGGCTGACAATGCGCAGTTCATGGCTGCCAAAGGTGTCGGTGCCATCGGTGGCACAGCGGGCAAAGGCTTCGGGTTGCAGGGTCAGCGTTTCCGGGGTCAGCGTGTAGTCGCCGGGTTGCAGGGCATGGCCATTCAGTGCGACCGACACCAGTGTCAGGTCTTCCCCGTTCAGCACCAGGGCAGGGTGGTGTGCGCGGTTCATTGTGGGGCCGGGCAGGGTTTCAGTGGCTTCGTTTGACGGCCCTGTTTGTGCATGGGGTTTCTGGTCTGTGCGTGCGACCGTAAGCGTTGCCGTGACCGTGGTGGTATCGGGTTCCAGGTCGAATTCAAGCGCCACCCGTGGAACGGCATAAGGGTAGGGCGCGTAATCGGTGCGATAAATGGTGGGGGCGGCGTCGGTTCGCATGGGATAAGAAGCTTCCTTGGGTGGGCAGATCAGGCTGTGCCCTGACTGTGCCCTGGCGGTGCACTGCAGGTCTGGCACAACGCGCTATTGTAGTGTCTGGCCGTTGGTTTTTTTGTAAAAAAAGCACTGCGCGCATTGCGACGGTCATTTGGCTGTGTTATTGTCAGCAGCTATGAATCGTGCGTTCCAGTTTTTCTTCTTTTATTTTTTTTACTTTCCGAAGCCGCTGGCCTTGGAAGGGATGCACTGTACACACTAAAAAGCACCAAATTCCCCAAAAAGCCGCCAGCGAACCCGCCAGGCGGCTTTTTTTGTGCCCCGGTGTTTTTTAGCGTCAACGTGTGTGAATTCAAAATTTCATTGACAAGCATTCCAGCATCCACTTTCAAGCATTCCAGCACCCAGTTTTCGTTCAGTCATTTTTTCGTTCCGGTAATCAATCAGTCAGCATTTAATGGAGTCCAATCGTGTCGCACAATACCGATGATCTGCGCATTCGTGAAATCAAGGAACTGAGCCCGCCCGCTCATATCATGCGGGAATTTCCGTGTACTACGGCCATTTCCGATGTAGTACACGATACCCGCCGCGCAGTACACGCTATTCTGAACGGGGCCGATGATCGCCTGGTTGTGGTGATCGGCCCGTGTTCCATTCACAATACCGAAGCCGCTCTCGACTACGCCCGTCGCCTGATCGAGCAACGTGCCCGTTTCAAAGATACCCTTGAAATCATCATGCGGGTGTACTTTGAAAAGCCCCGCACCACCGTGGGCTGGAAAGGTCTCATCAACGATCCTGGTCTGGATGGCAGTTTCAACATCAACCAGGGTTTGCGTACTGCCCGTGAACTGCTCATTCAGGTTAATGAACTGGGCTTGCCTGCCGGGTGTGAGTTTCTCGACATGATCACGCCCCAGTACATCGCCGACCTGGTTTCATGGGGTGCCATTGGTGCCCGCACGACTGAAAGCCAGGTGCACCGCGAACTGGCGTCAGGCCTTTCGTGTCCGGTGGGTTTCAAGAACGGCACCGATGGCAACATCAAGATCGCCATTGATGCGATCAAGGCCGCTTCGCAGCCGCACCACTTCCTGTCGGTGACCAAGGGCGGGCATTCCGCCATCGTCTCGACCGCCGGTAACAGCGATTGTCACGTGATCCTGCGTGGTGGCAAGGCACCCAATTTCGATGCAACCAGTGTCGAGGCGACCAGCCAGGAACTGGTCAAGGCGGGCTTGCAGCCGCGCATCATGATCGATGCCAGCCACGCCAACAGCAACAAGGACTACCGTAACCAGCCCAAGGTGCTGGCCGACGTGGCCGCACAAATGCAAAGCGGTGATCAGCGCATTTTCGGTGTCATGGTGGAAAGCAACCTGGTGGGGGGGCGTCAAGACCTTACACCCGGCCAACCCCTAACCTATGGCCAGAGCATTACCGATGGCTGTATTGACTGGGAAAGCTCGGTTCAGGTGCTGGAAGCCTTGTCGCAGGCAGTGACCGCACGGCGTGCGCACTGCGCATAATCCCTGATCGGCACACCGGCCTGAATCGTATAGTATGTAAGGGCGCATCGTGTTACGCGATGCCCCTTTTTTATCGGCTGTCTGGTTGTGCTGTGGCTTGTCGGTTTCCCGCCCTTGGCAACCTGCGTTTGTGCGTCGTTTTTTTCTGCTGTTTCCAATGCTGCAGTCATCCCTTGAAGGACCCCGTTTTAGATGAATGCCCCTCTGTTTTCACCTGGTCTGCGCCGTGACGTCCCGCCCGGCTTTCTTCAAGCCCTCAAAGAACGTTTCGGCGATCGTTTCAGCACGGCACAGGCTGTCTGTGAACACCATGGCCGCGATGAATCGCCTTTTCCGCCCATGCTGCCCGATGGGGTGGTATTTGCGCTCAGCACCGAAGAAGTCGCCTGGGTGGCACGCCATTGCAATGCCCACAAGGTGCCGCTCATTCCCTATGGTGCGGGGTCATCGCTCGAAGGGCACGTGCTGGCGGTGCAGGGCGGTATCAGCCTTGATCTTTCCGGTATGAACAAGGTGGTGGCGTTGCATGCCGAAGACTTCACCGTCACGGTACAAGCCGGTGTCACCCGCAAGCAACTGAACGAAGAAATTCGTTCCACTGGTCTGTTTTTCCCCATTGACCCGGGTGCCGATGCCAGCCTGGGGGGTATGTCGGCCACGCGCGCATCAGGCACCAACGCCGTGCGTTACGGCACCATGCGTGAAAATGTCATGTCGCTCAAGGTGGTTACCGCCGATGGCCGCATTATTGAAACAGCCAACCGCGCGCGCAAGTCATCGGCCGGCTACGACCTGACCCGTATTTTTGTGGGTAGCGAAGGCACCCTGGGCATCATTACTGAAGTCACGGTGCGTTTGTACCCTCAGCCCGAAGCCATTTCAGCGGCCATCTGCAATTTCCCCACGCTCGATTCCGCCGTTCAAAGTGTCATCCAGATCATTCAAATGGGCATTCCGGTGGCCCGGGTCGAATTCATGGATGCTCTTGCGGTCAAGGCCACCAATGCCTACAGCAACCTGTCGTTGAAAGAATCGCCCCTTTTGCTGTTCGAGTTCCATGGCAGCCCGGCCGGTGTGCAGGAACAGGCCCAGCTGGTGCAGGAAATAACCCGTGAAAACGGCGGCATGGATTTCCAGTGGGCCGATCAGCCTGAAGACCGCACACGGCTCTGGACAGCCCGGCATAATGCCTACTTTGCCGGATTGCAGCTGCGCCCGGGGTGTCGTGCCAGCACCACCGATATCTGCGTACCCATTTCCCGCCTTGCCGATTGCGTGCGTGAAACCGCAGCAGAACTCGAACAGGCCAGTTTTCCTTACATTATTGTGGGCCATGTGGGCGATGGCAATTTCCATGTGCTCATGCTGCTCGATGCCCACAACCCGGCCGAATGGCATGAATCCGAACAGTTGAATCATCGTTTGGTTGAACGGGCCATTGCCATGGAAGGCACGTGCACCGGCGAGCACGGTGTGGGTCTGCATAAAATGGAATTCATGCTGACTGAACACGGCCCTGATGCGCTAAGCCTTATGGCAGCCTTGAAAACAGCGTTCGATCCCAACAATATTTTGAACCCGGGCAAGATCATTCCGCCGCTGCACGGAGCGGATGCGCCTTTAGCCCCATGATGCCGTTACGGGCATTATGGCTGCACCGGGTTGGTTCAAGTCGCACAATAAGCTTTTGAAACGAACATCATTTAACCAGAACCAAAGCGGTTAAGCGCAGCCAACACCGCACGCCCTGCAGGGGGAGACACATGACAGACGCACCCATGATCGACTCGCCATTCAAACCGGTCGATCTTCCGGGCCTGATGGCCCGACTGGCCGGGCAGGTGCCCGAGCACTGTATTTTGTATCGGCAGGAAGACACCCGTCCGTACGAATGCGATGGCCTTTCGCTGTACCGTACCTTGCCGCCCGTGGTCATTCTGCCGGAAAATGAAGAGCAGGTGGTGGCCGTGGTGAAAGCCTGCAAGGCCATGAATATCCCCATTGTGGCACGCGGGGCCGGCACGGGGTTGTCGGGTGGTGCCATGCCCCATGCCCAGGGGGTGTTGCTTGGGCTGGCCAAACTGAACCGTATCCTTGATATCGACACCGCATCGGCCACGGCGCTGGTGCAACCGGGCGTGCGCAATCTGGCCATCTCCGAGGCGGCCTCGCCCTACGGTTTGTATTATGCGCCCGATCCCTCCAGCCAGATCGCCTGTTCCATTGGTGGCAACATTGCTGAAAACTCCGGCGGTGTGCATTGCCTGAAATACGGTCTGACTGTGCATAACGTGCTCAAGGTGCGCATGGTCACCATCGACGGCGACATCGTGGAGTTGGGTGCCAATGCACCCGACTCACCCGGCGCCGATCTTCTGGCGGCGTTCATCGGTTCTGAAGGCATGCTGGGTATTGTCACCGAAGTCACCGTCAAGCTCATTCCCAAGCCTGCCTGCGCGCGTGTGATCATGGCCAGTTTTTCCAGCGTGGAAGCGGCCGGTGATGCCGTTACCCGCATCATTGCGGCCGGCATCATTCCGGCCGGCCTTGAAATGATGGACAAGCGGGCCATTCACATGGTGGAACCCTTCGTCAAAGCCGGCTACGATCTTTCCGCCAGCGCCATTTTGCTCTGTGAGTCCGATGGCACTGACGAAGAAGTGGCCGATGAAATCGAGCGCATGCAGGCTGTTTTTCGCCAGGCCGGGGCCACCGGGCTGCAGGTATCGCAGTCGGAACACGAAAGGCTCACATTCTGGGCCGGGCGCAAGAATGCCTTTCCTGCCGCCGGCCGTGTTTCCCCCGATTACTACTGCATGGACGGCACGATTCCCCGGCGCCATCTGGCGCGCGTCCTGACCGCCATTGAAGAAATGGAAGACGAATACGGCCTGCGCTGCGCCAATGTATTTCATGCCGGCGATGGCAACCTGCATCCGCTCATTCTGTTCGATTCGAACAGCCCCGATGAAGTCGAGCGTGCCGAACGTTTCGGTGCCGCCATTCTTGAACTTTGTGTTCAGGTAGGGGGTACGGTCACGGGTGAACATGGTGTAGGCCTGGAAAAGATCAACCAGATGTGCGTCCAGTTTGCGCGTGCCGAACTGGATTTCTTCCTGGCCCTGAAACGGGCATTTGATCCTTACGGCTTGCTCAATCCCGAAAAGGTCATTCCCACCTTGTCCCGCTGCGCGGAATACGGCCGCATGCATGTACATGCCGGTGAAATCCGCTTTCCCGACATTCCCCGTTTCTAGGCTTCACAGGTGTTCATGCCATGGATTTCGTTTTATCAGAATTGACCGAACAGGTACTGGCTGCCCGTGGTGCCGAAAAGCCCCTGGTGATCCGGGGTGGTGGTACCAAGCAGTTTTACGGTGAGTCCAAAGGGCGCCAAGGCCCGCCGGGTGCGCTTGTGCTCGACATGACTGGCTATCAGGGCATCATCAACTACCATCCTTCCGAACTGGTCGTCACCGTCAAAGCCGGTACGTTGCTGTCCGACCTTGAAAAGGTGCTCGATGAACAGGGGCAAATGCTGGCCTTTGAACCACCGCGTTTCGGGCCGGCCTCAACGGTGGGCGGTTGCGTGGCCGCCGGTTTGTCGGGCCCGCGCCGTATGGCCGCCGGCAGCCTGCGCGACTTCATTCTCGGTGCCCGCCTGCTCGATTCTTCCGGCGCCGTGCTGGCTTTCGGGGGCGAGGTCATGAAAAACGTGGCGGGCTACGATGTTTCCCGTCTGCTGGCCGGTTCGCTGGGTATTTACGGCGCCCTGGTCGATATTTCCATCAAGGTGGCGCCCAAACCGTTTGTTGAACAAACCCGTATTTTTCAGGTTCAGCAGGCCCAGGCCCTGGCCTTGCTGAACCAATGGCGCAGCCAGCCGGTCCCCATTTCCGCCACGTCATGGTCTGACCATACTGGTCAGGGGGTGCTGCATGTACGTCTTTCCGGAAGTGATTCTGCGGTCGATGCCGGGGCGCGGCGCCTGGGCGGCCAGGCTTTGCCTGAAACCGAAGCGGCTGACTGGTGGAACGGGCTGCGTGACCAGACCCATCCGTTTTTCAGCCAGCGCCCGATCTGGCGTCTTTCCGTGCCGCCCACGGCCCCTGATCTGAAGCTGGGCGCTACGTTGGTGGAATGGAACGGTGCGCTGCGCTGGGTGGCGGCTGAACTGGATCCGGTTGCGCTGCGCTCGCGTGTCAGTCATCTGGGCGGGCACGCCACGTTTTATCGTGCTGCACAGGGGGTACCGGGTGTGGCTGATCCTGTGCTTCATGTTGCGTCGTCAGATGCTTCTAATGCTGCTGCCGTGGCTACGGCTCGGTCGGGCAGCGCTGAAAATGCCTCTGCCGAAACAACGGATCATGTCGCCGTTGCCGATGTACCGTTCTTCCAGCCGTTGTCGCCAGTGCTGCGTACATTGAACTGGCGCCTGAAACAGGAACTCGATCCTGTCGGGCTGTTCAATCCAAAACGTCTTTTTCCCGATTTCTGAATCCTGAAGGTGAACCGCCATGCAAACCAATCTGGCCTCCTGGGTACGTGACACAGAACAGGGAAAAGAAGCCGATGAAATCCTGCGTCGTTGTGTGCACTGCGGCTTTTGTCAGGCAACCTGTCCCACGTACCAGATTCTGGGCGACGAACTCGACAGCCCGCGCGGGCGTATTTATCTGATCAAGCAGGTGCTGGAAGGGCAGGAGCCTACCCGTGCCACGCAAGAGCATCTGGATCGCTGCCTGACCTGCCGCAACTGCGAAACCACCTGTCCTTCCGGTGTCGAATATGGTGCCCTGATCGATATCGGTCGCAAGATCGTTGATGAACGTGTCGAGCGTCCCACCGAGCAAAAGATTAAACGTGCTGCCTTGCGCGGCCTGCTCAATTCCCCGGCTTTTGGTCCCGCCATGAAGGCAGGGCGCCTGGTGAAAGGCTTTTTGCCCGACGCCCTGAAAGCCAAGCTGCCCGATGTGCGGCCGGCGGGCGATGTGCCCGCCCAGGCCGCCACCCATGCGCGTCAGGTGATCATGCTGTCCGGGTGCGTGCAACCGTCCATGATGCCCTCCATCGATGCCGCCACCCGTCGTGTGCTGCACGCCGTGGGCATTGGTACCCGCGTGGTTACGGGTTCGGGTTGTTGCGGCGCCATCAATTTTCACCTGGATGCCCAGGAAGCCGGCTTGAAGCAGATGCGGGCCAACATCGATGCCTGGCTGCCGTTGCTGGAATCCGGGGCGGCCGAGGCCGTGGTCATGAATGCGTCCGGCTGTGGCGGCATGGTCAAGGAATACGCCCACCATTTACGTCATGACCCTGTCTATGGTTCCAAAGCCCAGCGCCTTGTAGCCCATGTGAAAGACATTTCCGAACTGCTGGCGCCGCTGGCCGATACCTTGCGCGAGCGCATTGGTCCGCTGCCCGATTCCGTGGCGTTTCATCCGCCTTGCACGCTGCAGCACTGGCAGGGCCTGCGGGCACTGAACGAAAAGTTGCTGGCTCAGCTGGGTTTTGTGCTCAAGCCGTTCAATGAATCGCATTTGTGCTGTGGTTCAGCTGGCACGTATTCGGTCACACAGCCGGAATTGTCGGCTAAATTGCGTGAACGCAAGCTTGGGCACATTGCCCAGGCCCAGGTTTCGTGCATTGTGTCATCGAACATCGGCTGCATAGGGCACTTGCAGGCAGGTAGTTCCGTGCCGGTGCGCCACTGGATCGAAGTGGTGGACGAGGCGCTGATTCCCGGGTTTCGGGGGTAGGTGTTTTTTGCCTGCCTACCTGCTTGATCGTTGGTTCGGAAAGCCCCGCCCCTGAACGGTGGAGCTTGTCCGGCACGGGGTCAAGAAACATCTTTGAAAACGTCAGCAAGGCTGGGGGCATCCACCACGCGATCCAGCCAGGTTTCCAGCTGAGTAAGGTTTGCGCTGGAAATCAGCTGCAGTGTGTCAGCAGGAACGGGGCCAAAGCGTTTGGCCAGAAAGCGCTGCAGGGCCAAGGCTTCGCCCTGCAAGACACCTTTTTGAATACCTTTCTCAATGCCTTTCTGCTCATGCTGTTGAGCCCACAGGTCAAACCGTTCTGCCAGTGTCATTTTCAGCTCCTTTAAATCGTGCACTTTGGGTAAGGCCAGGGTGTATTTGCTCTGTCGCAGCAGCACCGCACGAATCCAGATCGCAAAGATACGCCGCAATTCGGGATTGTCGGCCAGCCATTCGTTCAGGTGATCAATCAGATCAAAGACCACCCGATCGCTATCGGGATGCTCAATGCGAATGATGGCCGCAACCAGGTTCTTCAGCTTCGACAAGTCGGCTTCAGTGTACTGGTTCTCATCGATCAGCAGGTACTTTAACTGCGGCAGGAAACGGGCCACCAGACCCGGTGCGCGGGGAATCAGGTCAGCGATATTACCGCTCATCCACGTTCCCGTTAAAATACGGCATGACTACTTCAAGCAAATCGAAAGGGCGTGTCGTTGTCGGCATGTCGGGTGGGGTTGATTCCTCGGTTACGGCCTGGTTGCTCAAGCAGCAGGGTTACGATGTTCTGGGTCTTTTCATGAAAAACTGGGAAGACGATGATGATTCCGAGTACTGTTCCACGCGGCAAGACTGGCTCGATGCCGCCAGTGTGGCCGATGTCATTGGTGTTGACATCGAAGCAGTGAACTTTGCGGCCGAATACAAAGACCGTGTGTTTGCCGATTTTCTGCGTGAATATTCTGCAGGTCGCACCCCCAACCCCGATGTCCTGTGCAATGCTGAAATCAAGTTCAAGGCGTTTCTTGATCACGCCATGACGCTTGGTGCCGACCACATTGCCACGGGTCATTACGCACGGGTACGTTGCGTAGAAACGTCCGCCGGCCCCGAATACCAGTTGCTCAAGGCACTCGATGCCACCAAGGACCAAAGCTATTTTCTGCACCGTCTGAACCAGTCGCAACTGGCCAATACCTTGTTTCCACTGGGTGAAATTCCCAAAACCGAAGTGCGTCGCATTGCGCAGTCGCTGGGCTTGCCTAACGCCGCCAAGAAAGACTCAACCGGTATTTGTTTCATCGGCGAGCGGCCATTTCGCGAGTTTTTGAACCGCTACCTGCCCACGCAGCCCGGGCCCATTCGCACGCCTGATGGCGCCCGGGTGGGTACGCACCATGGGTTGTCGTTCTACACGCTGGGCCAGCGCAAAGGCCTGGGCATTGGGGGCGTGAAGGGGCAGCAGCGTTCCGACGGCACGGCCGATGCCTGGTACGTGGCGCGCAAGGATCTGGCCAACAACACGCTGTATGTCGTGCAGGGGCATGATCACCCCTGGCTGCAATTTGAGCGCCTGAGCGCGCACGATGTCTCCTGGGTGGCCGGGCGGCCACCGGAGGCGGGTACGTATGCGTCAAAAATACGCTATCGTCAGGCCGATGCATCGTGTGTGCTGGTTGATCCTGCGCAGCAGACTTTTACCATGCA
>JAAYGT010000035.1 GCA_012727555.1 Alcaligenaceae bacterium
GGGCGTGGAGTTCGATTCTGCGCAGTATTTTTTCGCTGTAAGACGCGGACCATTCATGGACGCCAGCGGCGTGTTTGTGCCAGGCCCTGGCTACTTTTTCAAAGTTGTCGTAGGCGCGCTTTTGAAGATCTTTACGCCGTTCAAGCTTTTCGATGTGGGGGTCTTTGTCCGACGCCAAAAGAAGGCGTTTATCGTTGGCGAGTGTGCGCGCTGCACTCAGGCTCACCTGAGGAAAGAGACCCAACCCCAGCTTGCGTTGATTTCCGCCACCGGGCGGGGTGTATTTGAAGAGCCAGGATTTTGTGTTGTCAGGACGAACGCGCAGGAACAGGCCGTTGCCATCGCCGATCAGATATTCTTTGTCGCGTGGTCGAGCAGCTTCGATTTGTTTGGTGGTAAGTTTCATTTAGTCCCCTGGAGAGGTGTTGTCGTGAGACAAGTCTAGGGGACTACTCAGGGGACTAGCAAACGTGCGCTGTGGTGCCATACGATGCGACACCATGCATCAATTTTCTTACGTAAGCTTTTGATTTTTTGGGGATTTGCGTCTGAGTGCGACGCTATGAGACAAGCAGATGGTGGCCTGGGGCGGAATCGAACCACCGACACGCGGATTTTCAATCCGCTGCTCTACCGACTGAGCTACCAGGCCATCGCGAAGAAACGAAACTATACACCACTTTTTCGTCTGTGTGCAATAAACCACGGAAAATTTTTCTTTTTCTTTAAATGCACTGACTTGGTGCATTCTGAACCGTGAAATCATGACGTCATCGCATACACCGTTTTATAATCATTGCCATGTTCCTGACCACGGGCTTCTCTAGCCATTACGCTGTCATGTCGGTCGATGTCCTTACTTTCGGTTTGAATCATGTGTCTGCGCCGGTTGCAGTGCGCGAGCGTGTTTCTTTCCCCCTTGATCTGGTCAAGCCTGCGCTCGACGGCCTGCGTGCGGCCTTTGGTTCCGGGGTGCGTGAGGCAGCCATTCTGTCCACCTGTAACCGTACAGAAATCTACTGTGCGGCCGAGCCCCAGGTTTCTGAAAAATTGCCCGAATGGCTGGCTGACTTCAATCGCCTTGAAGCGGGCAATTTGCGTCCGCATTTGTATCAATACCAGCGCAACGATGCCGTGCGCCATGCCTTTCGCGTGGCCAGCGGCCTCGATTCCATGGTGCTGGGTGAGCCTCAAATTCTGGGCCAAATGAAAGATGCCGTGCGCGCCGCCGAACAGGCGGGGGCGCTGGGTACCCTGTTGCACCAGTTGTTTCAGCGTACGTTTTCTGTCGCCAAAGAAGTGCGTTCACAAACAGCCATCGGTGCCCATTCGGTGTCCATGGCGGCAGCCGCTGTACGTCTGGCGGAACGCGTTCTGGGTGATCTGGCCGAATCCAATGTGCTGTTTATTGGCGCCGGTGAAATGATCCAGCTCTGTGCCACGCACTTTGCCGCTGCCCGGCCCAAACGCATGGTGGTGGCCAATCGCACGCTTGAACGTGCGGAAGTGCTGGCCTCGCAGTTTTCTGCGGGCACCTTGCGTCTTGCCGATCTGCCCGATCGCATCGCCGACTTCGATGTCATTGTGTCCTGTACGGCCAGTTCCCTGCCCATTCTGGGTTTGGGTATGGTCGAACGGGCCACGCGTTTGCGTCGTCACCGGCCCATGGTCATGGTCGATCTTGCCGTGCCTCGCGACATCGAAACCGAGGTCGGGCGTCTGGCCGATGTCTATCTCTATTCGGTCGACGACCTTGGGCGTATGGTGCAAAGCGGTGCCGATGCCCGCCGTGCCGCTGTGGTGCAGGCTGAAGCCATCATTGAAACGCGCGTCCAGAATTTCATGCACTGGCTGCAGAATCGTGAAATTGTGCCGGCCATCATGCAGTTTCAAAGTGCTGCTGAAAAAGTGCGGCAGGCCGAGCTCGACCGCGCGCGGCGTCTGTTGGCCAGGGGGGTTGACCCCGAACAGGTCCTTGAACATCTGGCCCATGCACTCACCAACAAGTACCTTCATGGCCCGTTGTCGGCATTGAATCACAGTCAGGCTGCCGAGCGTCAGCAGTTGCTGGCGTTGCTACCCAGTCTTGAGCCCACCCTGGAACGCAGGCGTTAGCGACGCTCTGCCCAGGTCTTTCCGGCTGTTCCTGGCATGCAGCGCCAGGCATTCAGGGTCCGGGGATCCTGCATTCATCCGGCCCGCAGGTTTGTCCGGCGTGTGCATCTTTGTTGTCGGGTTGATCCGTCGTGCGTCCGAAGCCGGGCATGGTTTGCCGTTCAGCTTCCGGCGCAGACGTCTCCAGTGCAGAAGTTTCCGGTACGCCCTGCGATGCATCAGGCTTCACGGTTTATAGTCTTCTTTTTACGCGATTCGTTTTATGAAATCTTCCATGCGCAGCCGGCTTGAACAGTTGGCCCACCGATTGATCGAAGTCGATGCCATGCTGGCTGAACCCGATACGGCCAGCGCGATGGATCGTTTCAGAAAGTTGTCGCGTGAGCGGGCCGAGCTTGAGCCGGTGGTTACTGTCTTCAACCAGTTTCTGGCAACCGAAGGGGATATCCAGACGGCGCGCGACATGCAGGCTGATCCTGAAATGCGCGACATGGCCGACGAAGAGCTTGCGTTGGGCGAAGATCGCCTGGAAAAGCTTGCCGCCGAATTGCAGATCCTGCTGTTGCCGCGCGATCCCGACGACAACCGCAGCGTGTTTCTTGAGATTCGGGCAGGTACCGGTGGTGATGAGAGCGCCCTGTTTGCTGGCGATCTTCTGCGCATGTATACCCGTTTTGCCGAGGGGCAGGGCTGGCGCGTCGAACTCATGTCGGCCAGCGAATCAGAAATCGGGGGGTACAAAGAAGTCATCGCCCGTATTGAAGGCGAGGGCGTTTACGGCCGGCTCAAGTTTGAGTCGGGTGCGCATCGTGTGCAACGGGTGCCCGCCACGGAAACCCAGGGGCGTATTCATACGTCAGCCTGCACGGTCGCTATTTTGCCCGAGGCCGACGAACTGAGCGATATCGTCATCAACCCATCGGAACTGCGCATCGATACCTTCCGGGCCAGCGGTGCCGGCGGGCAGCACGTGAACAAGACAGATTCTGCCGTGCGTATCACCCACTTGCCTACAGGCCTTGTGGTTGAATGCCAGGACGACCGTTCACAGCACCGCAACCGCGACAAGGCCATGCAAGTTCTGGCTGCACGGCTGAAAGACAAGCAACAGCAGGAAGCGCATGCCAAGGAAGCCGCCCAGCGCAAGAGCCTGGTGGGTTCGGGTGATCGTTCCGAGCGCATTCGTACCTACAATTACCCGCAGGGTCGTGTGACGGATCATCGAATCAACCTGACCCTGTATAAGCTAGGTGCCATTATGGAAGGGGATCTTGTAGAGTTAACCAATGCGTTGTTGGCCGAACATCAGGCCGAGCAGCTTGCCGCGCTGGGGCAGGATTAAAGTTTCCCCTGAACGCCACGGCGTGCTGCTGTGGCGTTGATCACGCGCCGTGGCCTTCAATCCCCATGGCGACCCAATGCTACGGATTCACCCATGACACATGCCCTGAACACGCTGCGATCTTTCGCGGCGAGCAGTCCTTTGCCCCGCCTGGAACAGCAGATGCTGTGGCAGCGCGTGCTTGGCGTACCCCGGTCCTGGTTGATTGCACACGACACCGATCCGCTCCCGCAGCAATGTGTGGCCCAGTATTTTGAATTACAGGCACGTCGTGTCGCCGGCGAGCCCATGGCCTATATTCTGGGTGCGCGCGAGTTCATGGGTCACATGTTTCGTGTCACACCCGATGTGCTCATCCCGCGGCCTGATACGGAAACCCTGGTTTTGGCTGTGCTCGACGATGTGCGCGAACAACCTGCACCTCGTATTCTTGATCTGGGTACCGGATCGGGTGCCATTGCGTTGTCGATTGCACTGGCGCGCCCAGACGCCCGGGTGATGGCCACCGACCGCAGCGAGGCCGCGCTTTCCGTAGCGCGTGACAATGCACAGGCGCTCGGGGCAACGACTGTACGGTTTTTGCAGGGGAACTGGTACGAGGCACTTGGTGCAGAATGCGCCAACGGTCAGGTACCTGCAACCGTTCAGTTTGATGTGATTGTCTCGAATCCGCCTTACATTCACCGTGACGATCCTCATCTTGATCAGGGTGATGTCCGGTTCGAGCCGGTCATGGCCCTGACCGATGGTGGTGACGGCCTGTCGGATCTGCAGCGCATCATTTCCGGGGCAGCCCCCTGGCTGGCCCGTGGTGGTGCTCTTTATGTTGAGCATGGCTGGGATCAGGCCGTCGCGGTGCGCGAACTGTTCGAGGCGCAGGGTTTTTTGAAGGTGCGCAGTGTGCGTGATCTGGCCGGAATCGAGCGTGTCACGACCGGATGTCTGCCGGGTCTCGTGCTTTGACAACCTCTGTCACGCATTCCCCCATACCCTGCAGGGTTGTAGGCAACCAAACGGTAGCGTCCTCTATATAATGTCCGGGTTACCATTGATCGGGTCACCGATACTTTCATAGGGCCGAATTACCATGAGCGAAGTTCAAGATTTCATCCGCGAAACCGTCACCAGTCATCCTGTGGTGTTGTTCATGAAGGGCAGTGCCCAGGCGCCTCAGTGCGGTTTTTCCGGGCGTGCCATTCAGGTTTTGCAGGCCGTAGGCTGTAACAAGCTGGTCACGGTCAATGTGCTCGACGACGAAGAAGTGCGCCAGGGTATCAAGGAATACTCCAACTGGCCTACCATTCCCCAGTTGTACGTGGGCGGTGAATTCATCGGGGGTTCCGACATCATCTCCGAAATGTACGAAAACGGCGAACTGGCGACCGCTCTGAAAGAGGCCGGCGCGCTCGCTGCATAATCCAGATCCCGATCGGGTTCTCGTGTCCGATACGTTCGGGGCGGCCTGCTGTGTGCCGCCCGTGTCGGGTCTGCTTTCAGTCAGTTTGCTGCTGTCCGTGGTTTTCTGGAGTCGCTCTGCATCATGAGGCGTCGTTTTGTTGTTGGTATCACCGGAGCCACGGGTTCCATTTATGCGGTGCGCATGCTGGAGATGGTGCGTGCGCACGCGCCCGATGTCGAAACCCATCTGGTCATTTCACCGTCGGGTGTGTTGAATATCAAGTACGAGTTGAACATTGGCCGGCGCGATGTTCATGCCTTGGCCGATCACACCTACAGCTTTCGCGATGTCGGAGCCACGCTTTCCAGCGGCGGCTATCCAACGGCAGGTATGGTGGTGGTGCCGTGTTCCATGCGTACACTGGCTGCCGTGGCGCACGGGTTTTCCGATAACCTCATCACCCGCGCGGCAGATGTCACGCTGAAAGAGCGGCGGCGCCTTGTCATGATGGTGCGTGAAACACCGTTGAATCTTGCGCATTTGCGCAACATGACTGCGGTCACTGAAATGGGCGGCATCATTTTTCCGCCGTTGCCTGCGTTTTATCATCACCCCAAAACCCTGGGGGAAATGGTCGATCACACCGTGGCGCGTGTGCTGGAACTGTTCGACATCAACGTGCCCGGGCCGCACTGGCAGGGCACGAATCCGTCCGATGCCGCAGCATCAGCGGAAGCTGCAGAATAATCCACCGCAAACCGCAAACCGCAAACCGCAAACTCGCCCGCTTCCTGATGGATGCGGGCGGTTGAGTACTCAATCGCGCGGCACCACGGTGGGTGCGCGTTTCACGCTCACGGCCGTCAATCCTGCAACGCTGTTGGCGGGTGCGCCCTCGTGATCACCTTCATCCTCCAGGCTGCTGTCGTCAAGGTCATTCACGGCATCAAGTCCAGGCGGTAATTCAGGCTGTACGTCAAAGTCGTCCTGGTCGAACGCAGTATCACCGTCAGGTGTGGCCTGGCCGGTCGTTTTCAGATTGGCAAAATCGAACAGTCGTGGATCCATCAGGTGGGTAGGCACCACTTTCTGCAAGGCACCGAATACATTCCACGACCGGCTTGGGAATTTTTTGTCCCAATCGGCAATCATGCGGCCAACTTCCTTGCGTTTCAGGTTTTCCTGCGAGCCGCACAAATTGCAGGGAATGATCGGAAACTGTTTCAGTTGTGCGTACGCGATGATGTCTTTTTCCGGTACATACGCCATGGGGCGGATGACAATGTGTTTGCCATCGTCGGACATCAGCTTGGGTGGCATGGCCTTCATGCGGCCGCCATAGAACAGGTTCAGGAAGAAGGTGCCCAGAATGTCGTCGCGGTGATGGCCCAGCGCGATTTTGGTGGCGCCCAGTTCGCTGGCGACCCGGTACAGAATGCCGCGCCGCA
>JAAYGT010000036.1 GCA_012727555.1 Alcaligenaceae bacterium
GGCAACATGGCCCAGAAGGCCAAGGCTGCCGATTTGATCGGAGCGATCAGCCCGAGGGCGCCCGTCTGAATGCGGCTCCAGGCGACCGACAAAATGCCGGCACTGGCCTCATGGCCGCCGCCGCCCCTGTTCAAGCCGCCTGGCCTGAAAAACCCGTACAGCTCATCGTGCCCTTCCCTGCGGGCTCTTCGCCCGACACTCTGGCGCGCACGGTGGCCGAACCCCTGGCTGCACGCCTCGGACAAGCTGTGGTCGTTCAGAACAAACCCGGTGCCGGCGGCAATATCGGCACACGCCAGGCCGCGCAGGCCGAGCCCGACGGCTACACCCTGCTGCTCACCATCAATGGCCCCATCGTCACCGCCCCGCGGCTGTACAAGAAAACGCTTGGCTACGACCCCAAGAAAGACCTGGCACCGGTCACGCTGGTGGGTACCAGCCCCAATGTACTGGTGGTACCGGCCGACTTTCCCGCCAATAATGTCGAATCTTTCGTCGACATGGCCAAAGCACGCCCGGGCGAACTGAACTACGGCACCGTCGGCCCGGGCAGCTCGTCGCATCTGGGCATGGCCATGCTTGAAGGCGATGCCGATATCAAACTGCAGCAAATTCCGTACTCCGGCTTCCAGCAGGTCATCACCGCCATCATCGCGGGCGATGTCCAGTCCGGTTTCATGGTGCCCGGCATTGCCATGCCCCAGGTGCGGGCCGGCAAGGTCAAGGCGCTGGCTGTCACCAGCCTCGAGCCCTCCGACACCCTGCCCGGCATCCCCACCATGCAATCTCAGGGCTACCCCGGCTTCGAATCCATTTCCTGGAATGCCTTCTTCGTACCGGCAGGCACGCCCGACAGCATCATCGGGCAACTGAACAGCCACATCAGCGCCATCCTCGAACAGGAAGACGTCCGCAAAAAAATGGCTGCGCTGTATTTCACCCCACGCGTCACCACGCCCCAACAACTCACCGAGCTCATCACCGCCGAGGAAACCCGCCTCGGCGCCATCATCGACCGCCTCGGCCTCTCCCTCGACTAACCATCCGGGGTCGGGGTTCACCCCGACCCTGCCTCTTGCCCCGGCGTCAGATGGCGCCGTGGTAGCCGGTCTGGCGCCAGGCTTCGTAGATGGTGATGGCGACGGCGTTCGACAGGTTGAGGCTGCGCTGGCTCGGGCGCATCGGCAGGCGCAGCCATTGTTCGCACGGGAAGACGGCGCGCTCGGCATCGGAGAGGCCGGAGGTTTCGCGGCCGAACACGAAAACGTCGCCGGGCTGGAAACAGCACTGGCCGAAGTGGCTTTGCCCGCGCGTGGTCATGGCAAAACATCGTTGCACAGGGGCGCCGATGTGGGCCAGCGCCTGCTGCAGGTTGTCGTGCACCCGCACCTGCGCCCATTCATGGTAGTCCAGCCCGGCCCGGCGCAGCTTGGCGTCATCAAGCTCGAACCCCAAAGGCCGAACGAGATGCAGCGCGGCGCCCGTATTGGCCGCCAGCCGGATGACATTTCCTGTATTGGGCGGGATTTCCGGCGACACCAGAACAATGTGAAACATAAGCAAAACACCCTGATCGGGATTCAAGAAGTAGCCGGACCCGGCTGACGATCGCCATCAAGCAGCGGCGTGCGCGCCGCCACCAGGCCATTCACCGACACAGCGCCCGCTGCCCGAACTGCCAGTGCCGCACCATGCAATGTGCTGCCTGTGGTCATCACGTCGTCCACCAGCACCACATGACAGCCGTCCAGCCGCCGCCCGCAATAATACAGAGATGCCGCCTCGCGCGCACGGTCGGCGCGTCCCAGACGTTTCTGCCGGCGCGCCCCCTGATGGCGCTGCAGCCAACCCGTCCGGTAATCGCCGCCCAGCCACCGTGCCAACGGACGGGCAATCTCGGCCGCGGGGTTGAACCCTCGATGCCGAAGCGCGGACGGCGCCGCAGGCACAGGCAGCACAATAAACGGCGGCGCCAGCACCAGCCGCTGAGCCTGCACCGCTTGCACAATCAGGCGGGCAAGCGCCGGAGCATGGGTGAAGCGAAGCTGCGACTTCAAACCGTGAATCAACAGATCGCCCGGAAAGCCGTAATCGAAGGCAGCCACCACGCGATCAAAGGCGGGGCGAAGAAAACGGCAATCGGGGCACGTGTCGTCCTGGGCAAGTATCAGGGCGCACTGCACACACCGTCGATGCCCCTCAGGCAACACCCGCAGCAAGTCGCCTTCGCAGGCGCCGCATACACGGCCGGCAGGCGAACGTGCCTCGCACAGCGGACACGGCGTGGTCACGCTGCCCCAAATGCCGGCAAGCAGCGTACCGAAACGCTGCCGAGCCCCCCGAGCCCAAGGGCTTTTCTCACCCGGTTGTGCGTTATCGGCCATAATTACCCCTGAGGCTGAAACAGGGCGCCTGCCTCAAGACGCCCTACACCTCGATCAAACCACAACGGCCGCCCTTTGTGCCGGCAAGCGCCCATTTATGTCACAGCCCCCGTCCCTGCGTATCAGTTCGCGCCACGTCTCCCGCCAATTTGCCCGGCGCGGCCCGCTCGATGCCGCCCAATTCCTGTACGGCGAAATCGCCCAGCGCATGCTGCAGCGCCTCAGCTACATCAGGCATCAACCGGTAAACATTCTGGATGCCGGCTGCGGCACGGGCCACGCCCTGGAGCCCCTGCGTGCCCGCTACCCGCAGCTGAACTAGACCGGGCTCGACGCCTGCGCCCCCCTGCTCGACACCGCCCGCGCCCGCGTTCAGGCCAAGCCGGGGCTCTGGGAACGCCTGCGCAACCGCCCCACGCGGCCTGTGCGGTTCGTCCTGGCCGACCTTGCCAGCAGCACACTGGAACCCGAAACGCTTGATATGGTGTGGTCGAACATGGCGCTGCACTGGCACCCGGAGCCCCACGCCGTGCTGTCCGAATGGCGGCGCGTGCTCAAACCCGGGGCGCTCGTCATGTTCTCGTGCCTGGGGCCGGGTTCCATGGCAGAACTGCGCGCCGCCGTGGACGATACCGGACTGCAGACGGCCACACCCGCGTTTGTCGACATGCACGACTTTGGCGACCTGCTGATTGAACGCGGTTTCGCCGACCCGGTGATGGACCAGGAAATCATTACCCTGACCTACCGCGAACCGGAGAAACTGCTGGAAGACATGCGGATACTGGGGGGGCAACCCCAGCCTCGACCGCCGCCCCGGCCTGAAAGGCAGGGCCTGGCGCCAGCGCCTGCTGGACGCTCTGGAACGGCAACGCCATGCTGACGGCACGATACATCTGACCCTTGAAGTGGCCTACGGGCACGCCTGGCGGGCCAACAGCTGGCGCGGCAGCCAAGGCGAAACACGCCTGTCGATCGCCGCTATCGGGCGCGGCCCGACCGTCGAGCGCAAACCGGGGGTGCGCCCGCGCGACCCGAACCCCGGGGAAAGCGACGGCAGCACCGGGAACTGACCCGGATTTTTCATCAGCAAGGTGGCCCGAACAATTTTCGGCCTGCCCGACGGGCGGCCAGCTCGTTCGGGGAAGGATCAGTAACGACTACCTTGTGTAAAGGTAGCGATCATGCGTACGGCAACCGCCGCCGTGCTTTGCATGTGCTCTAAACAAGCCTGCCAGGCAGCTTGTTCGTCGTTAGCACGTATCGCATCGCCAATTTTTCTCATTTCAATCAACGTATTGCGTATGCGGCCGGGGCTTTGAATCGAGGTCGCACGCAGGCGAGCAATTTTGGCATGAAGGGCCTGCAGACTGTTTTTCAGTACCGCGTTGTAACAACCATCGAGCAATGCGGTGTAAAAGCCTTCAATAGCGTGCAACTGCGCCACAACCTCCTCATCCTCAACGGCCCGCTCCAGCTTCGCCAGCGCCTGCTCCAGCACTTGACGCTGCGATACCGTCGCCATATTGATGAAATTTCGGGCAGCCAACCCTTCGAGTACCGACCGTACCTGATAAATATCGGCGGCTTCCTGAATATCCAGCGATGCAACGCGAACCCCATGATTGGGGCGGTTCTCGACAAAACCCTCTTGCCGCAATTGTTGCAGCGCTTCACGCACCGAAGAGCGACTGGCCTGCGTGAACTCGCACATAGCGCGCTCAGTCAACCGCATTCCGGGACGCCAGCGTCCGGCGAGAATTTCATCCCTGATCGCTTTGGCGACCGTGGAGCGCTTGAGAATCATTGATGGTCGGGGCAAATGAGAAAGAGTATCGCGTGACGCGATACGTTTGATGTCTGGCCTCCAAGTATACCTCGAAAACAAGCAGACAATTTTTCTTTATTGTCTGACAATATGTGCTATCGTTACGCTCAATCAGGAGATCAAAGATGACTGAGTTCTGGAAAAGTCCAAAGTATCAAATGCTGTCAACCGCTGAAATTTCCGACGCCCTCGATTTTCTGGGGCTACCCGGCAGTGCCCATGGCCTATCGCGCGTAAGCGGCACGGCTCGCATCATGGGCCCCGCTTTTACGGTTCGTTTTGCCCCCGTTGACCATCAGCAGCCAGGAACAGTGGGTGACTTTATTGACGATGTCGCCGCCGGGCAGGTCATTGTTCTGGATAACGGCGCACGCACCGACTGCACTGTCTGGGGCGGAATTCTTAGCCAGATAGCGGCCACAAAAGGTATTGCGGGCACCGTGATCAATGGCGTCTGTCGCGACACCGAAGAGGCTGTGGCCTGCGATTACCCGTTATTCAGCCGCGGTGCCTTCATGCGCACAGGTAAAGACCGCGTTCAGGTCGAAAGTATCAATACCAGCGTTTCGCTGGGCGATGTTCGAGTGAACGCAGGCGACCTGGTCGTGGGTGACCGCGATGGCGTCGTTGCCATCCCCGCGAACAAGGCGCAACAAGTGCTAGAGCACGCCTTGAAGATCCACGAAGCTGAAAACGCGATTATCCAGAGGGTTCAAGCAGGCTCAACCCTTAAGCAAGCACGGGAAAAATTGAGCTACCACACGCTGCAACGCAGCGAGGGAACCCACCAATAAAGTTTTCGATTTCACTTACAAAGGAGACAGAAAAATGCCCTTTAAATTATTCAAACCTCAGTTGAAAACACTGGCAGCCGCAACCCTGTTAATGGGCACCGCTTTGATCGGCGCGTCCCCGGCCAGCGCACAGTCAGATCTGAACTGCAGCAACGTCACTATCATTTCACCCTATCCTCCTGGTGGCACCACCGATATTCTTGCGCGCTTGCTTGCCCCGGGCATGAGCCAGCACCTGGGTGTCAATGTCATCGTAGACAACAAGCCAGGCGCAAGCAGTAATATCGGCACCGAGTTCGTCGGCCGTGCCAAGCCCGATGGTTGCACGCTCTTGCTGGGTAACAACACAGGCGTGGTGATCAACCGCAACCTCTATGATCTGCGTCTCGACCCATTGGAAAGCCTGGCACCTGTTGCCAAAGTTGGCGCTGTGCCTCTTGTTTTGTATGTCAATCCGGAGAAAATTCAGGTAACCACGCCCCAGCAACTTATCGAAGAGTTGAAGGCGAACCCCGAAAAGTACAGTTTTGCGTCGGGCGGCAGCGGCAGCCCGCAGCACCTTGCCGGCGAGCTGATCAAGCAAAGCAAGAATGTTGAAATGCTTCACGTACCCTACCGTGGTCAAGGCCCTGCCATGACCGACGTTATTGCCGGTCACGTGCCCATTGCGTTTGAAACAACCACCGTCGTTCTACCTCACGTTGAGTCGGGTGCCGTGCGCGCACTGGCCACAACCAGCGCCAAGCGCATCAAAATTCTGCCCAATGTGCCAACACTGACTGAATCAGGCTTTGATAACTTCGTTATTGAGAACTGGTACGGGGTGTTCGCACCAGCAAACACTTCGCCAGAGACCATAAAAAAATTGAACAGCGCCGTTAACGCCGCCATGAAGACACCCGAGGTCGTCAACGCACTTGAGAAAATGGCGTCCTCCGACGTGGCGGGTAGCGCCGATGACTTCAAGAAGTTCATAGCGCAAGAAGCACCCATCTGGACAGATGTCGTGAAAAAATCTGGCGCCAAAATCGATTAACCAAAAGACACCAGGACACCTTTATGCATAATTTGGCGCAGCTGTTTGACGGCGTACCCACCTCGATTATCAGCGACTCCATGCGAAGAATAGCCGGCAGTCGCACCCTGGTTCCCCGCCATGCCAGTGGCGGGGTGGTCGGCACGGCGTACACCGTCAAGGTGCGCTCCGGGGACAACCTGTATATTCACGATGCTTTGCGCAAAGCCCGACCTGGGCAGATACTGGTTGTCGATGGCGAAGGCCATAAAGAGCGCGCGTTGGTCGGCGAAATCATGATGCAAGTGGCCAGAATGCGAGGCTTGGCGGGCTTCATTATTTATGGCGCCATTCGCGACTCCGCTGCCTTCAAAGAGCATAACTTCCCTTGCTATTCATGCTGGGTTACGCATCAAGGCCCTCTCAAAAATGGGCCTGGCGAACATAATGTGCCTGTCGCAATCGATAACTGCGTTGTGTCACCTGGCGACATCGTCGTCGGCGATGCCGATGGCGTGGTGTTTGTGCCTCAAGAAAAAGCACAGGAAATCGCCGCAAGCAGCCGCAAGAAAATGCAAGCCGAAGCCAATGTGCTCGCAGGCATCGCAGACGGTATCTACGACGACGCCTGGATCGACGCCGCACTGAAGAATCAGCTGGTATAGCGGGCGGCGATTCCAACGCTGTTGCCCGCGGCGACCCAGGCACACTGTTACTGACCTTTGAGCGCCTGGGTCGCCGTCATTTACAAACCAATTTCGAGGCAGAGACCTCAGTTCCGCACGTGGGCTGATGCTGCTGCGTCGAAACCGCAGCGATGGCAGCACCGGGAACTAAGCTCGGGAAACCCTGATTTAACGCGCACCGAAATTCGTTTTGCCAAACACGGCATTCTTGCCGGAAGGCAGACAGCGCCAATACTGCGGCGGGCCTTCGACCGTTGCGCCCAATTCCGCGGCGGCGTGCCAGGCCCAGCGCGGGTCGTACCGCATGGCACGGCCCAGGGCCACCATGTCGGCCTGGCCGTTGGCCACGATGGCATTGGCCTGCGCGGGCTCGGTGATGAGCCCTACCGCCATGGTGGGCAGGCCTACCGCCTGTTTCACGGCCTCGGCCAGCGGCACCTGGTAGCCGGGCGCCAACGCAATTTTCTGTTTTGGCGACACCCCGCCACTGGAAACGTCGATCCAGTCGGCACCGGCCTGCTTCACCGCATGGCCGAAGGGGATCGTCTGGTCGATATCCCAGGACGGCTCGTCGTCGACCCAATCGGTACCCGACACGCGCACCCCCACCGGGATAGCCTCGGGCACCACGGCGCGCACGGCGGCGAACACCGCATCCGGAACGGTGTCTGCTTCACCCGGATAGCAGATCGTCCACCACATCTCCTTCAACGGACCGCACGAACTCCCTCCAGCTCTCCTCCACAGCGATTGAGTCGTGTGGTCCGCCCTCCCAAAAACCAGGGATTGATGACATACTTATTAACTCCACTTAACACACTGAGCCTATTGGATATTTTGTGCCGAAGCTTTCTACGTAACCGCCGCTCGCTAACATCAGTTTCAAGAATGGAGCTAAAGCATTTTTACAGCGGCCGTCCGCTTCTGGCCTATTGTGTTGAAAAACTCCAACCTAACAGCTTATAAACAATCCAAAGGGGTGCTTGAGCCCTTAGCTAACGTCCGATCGTGCCGTATGGACGATTCTGGAAAGTCGATTTTTTCGCAATTCGAATTGGAGCGTTAAAAATCGAGTTTTTCAACACAATAGGCCGTTTGCAGTCATTTACGCATCAACATCCTGATTTCTACACGATATGTGAAACACACTCGATCATGCCTATAATGGTCGAAAATCTTGTCTCAATGCCTATCTGTTGCGGAATCACATCAGAAACGCAGAAAAATGCATTTAGTCCCCTAGGCAGTCCCCAAGATTACAGATTTTCTTGAAAACCTTGTATCCATGCGGGTTACACGAGATTTTTCGGTTGCGCCCCAGGCCACCAAGAATTCTGTAGTAAAACAAACACTTAGGCCAGCCTTAACCGGGTTGGCCTTTTTGTTTTGGGTTGGCTTGTAAGCACACTGTAAACACTTTCGGGAAAGGGCTGGCCCAAACTCACCTACGACGCAGACTACATTGAACGCGCTCGCAAAGGTCGAGCCTTTCCCTTAGACCCCATCAGTGCATCTCCCTGCTTGGCCCTGCAGGGATGATGAGTGTCGCTGCTGCGGCTCGAGATGCGAGCGAACTCACAGAAGTGCCAGCGTCTCTCTGCGGACAGCGGCTCCCGCAGAACATCTTATTACGCTCCATAGCTCAGTTCACGCGCCTTACCCCAGAACACGCGGTACATGAAGATGGTGTACGCCACAATAATAGGCAGGGTAATGCCCACCCCAATGGCAATGACGATCAGCGATTCCGTGGCACTGGCCGCTTCCCAGATCGTTAGCTGATCCACCACTATGTATGGGTACAGGCTGTAAGCCAGGCCGAAGAACGACAGCACGAAGACCAGTACCATGCCCACAAATACTGTCCAGCTATAGCCTGCCTGCACAATACGGGGGGTATTGAGTACGTGGCGAATCGCAGCAAACGCAGCCACACACGCCAATGGAATCGGCAACAACACGAACAACTCGGGCAACGAGAACCACTTTTCAAATACGGTGTGGCTAACCAGTGGCGATGTGACGGAAATGCCGACCAGCATCAACGCCATCGGCCATAGGGCAACACGGCCCCAACCCAGGGCTTTCTGCTGCAGCGCACCTTCGGTTTTCATCAGTAACCAGCCTGCACCCAACATGGCATAGGCTGCGGGCAACGTAATGGCAATGCCTGCAGCAAAGAAACGTGCCCACATATCGGTGGAAAAACCGGTAATGTAGGAACCCAGCATCCAGCCTTGGGCCAGGGTACTCACAAATGAACCAATGGCAAACACAGCGTTCCAGGTGGCTTTGTGGGTATCGCGTGCCTTCACCCGAAAATCAAACGCTACTCCACGCAGAATCAGGCCGATCAGCATGATCGCTACGGGAATATACAAGGTAGACAGCACCAGCCCATGCGCTTTGGGAAAGGCGATCAGCAGCACCCCTACCCCCAGCACCAACCAGGTTTCATTGGCATCCCAGAAAGGGCCAATACTCGACACCATCACGTCTTTTTCATCGTCGTTGGCAAAAGGCAATAAAATGCCTACCCCCAGATCGTAGCCATCCAGAATCACGTAGGCCAGTAAAGACAAGCCCATAATGGCCATAAAGGCCAGAGGCAGTACGGTAGACCAATCAATTGAACTCATGATCTTTCCTTAAGGTCAGGCCATACCATGGCGGGGAGCCACGGGTGTGCGTGCGGGAAGGGCCTGGGGCTTTTTAGGAGCAGCCGGCATATGGGCATGTTCTGCCATATGCTTGATTACACCTACGTAGGCCACCAGCAAAGCCACGTACACCACCAGATAGGCGATCAGCGTGCCCAGAACGGTCGGTGCAGGGTTGGCGGCGACCGCATCGGCTGTGCGAAATACGCCATAAACCAGATAAGGCTGACGCCCCACTTCAGTCACATACCAACCGGCCAAAGTAGCCAGCCAGCCTGAAAAAGTCATGCCAACCAACGCCCACAATAATGGACGAGATAACGAGGCGGCAGGCTGTTCCTGACGACGGTTACGCCACAGTGCCAGCGCCCCCCACCAGGCGACCACCAGCATCAACACACCCAAACCCACCATAATCCGGAAACCGAAGAACACAGGGGAGACCGGAGGATGAGCGTCTTTGAACTCGTTCAAACCTTTCAGCTCGGCGTTCGGGTCATGCGCCAGAATCAGGCTGGCCAGTTTAGGAATGGTGATGGCGTAATCGGTGCGCTGCTCTGCTTCGTTAGGAATACCAAACAACGTCAAAGGCGCTCCCGCTTCGGTGTGCCAGATGCCTTCCATGGCAGCAATTTTGGCGGGTTGATGCTTCAGGGTGTTGAGCCCGTGCAGATCGCCCATGAAAATCTGCAGTGGAATCAGCAGTGCGGCAGCGATCAGCGAGGTACGCAAGGCGCGGGCGGTGCCCGGTGTGGTCGTACCTTTGAGCATCTGCCAGGCACTGACGCCGGCAATCAGGAAGGCAGCCGTCAGACCGGAAGCCAGTAGCATGTGGCCCAAACGGTAGGGGAACGAGGGGTTGAACACAATGGCAGCCCAGTCAGAGGCATGGAACACACCATCGATAATTTCGTAACCGGCGGGGGTCTGCATCCAGGAGTTCAAACTAAGGATCCAGAAAGCTGACAGTGTCGTGCCACCCGCGACCATCAGCGATGCAACCATGTGAACGCGAGGCGACACACGGTTGCGCCCAAACAGCATGATCCCCAGGAATGAAGCTTCCAGGAAGAAGGCGGTCAGCACTTCGTAGCCCAGCAAGGGGCCCGCAATATTACCCACGGTTTCCATGAAGCCCGGCCAGTTGGTACCGAACTGAAAGCTCATGGTAATGCCGGACACCACGCCCAGCGCGAATGTCAGAGCAAATACTTTGGTCCAGAAATAGTAGGCCTGTTCCCAGGCGGCTGCAGCCGGTGTGCCGCGCGTGGCGGAACAGCGGAAACGGAAAAAGACCAAAAACCAGCACAACGCAATGTTGATGACTGGGAAAAGAATGTGAAAACTGATGTTGGCCGCAAACTGGATGCGGGACAAAAGGAGGGGATCATCCATTTGAATCACCTTTAGCCGAGATACTGGTTTTGCCTGTAAAACGATCCTTAAGCTCGAGCACACGAGTTACCGCAGTTCCCATGCCCATCAGTTGCAGCGCAGTTTCCGGGGAAAGACGCTGTACATCATCGAGCCAGGTCATCAGCCGATCGATCAAGTCATGCATTTCACGCATACGTTCCTGGGCGTAACGCTCGTCTGCAGAAGACGGTTTTTCAAGGAGCGCCATGCGGAGCAGGGACAAGGTGGGTTCGATCTCCCGACGGCGGCGCTCCTCGGCCAGTACGCGGAAAATTTCCCAGACGTCTTGCGGAGCTTCAAAGTATTCGCGGCGATCGCCTGGACGATGACTTAATTTGACTAATCGCCAGGCCTGGAGTTCCTTGAGCCCCATGCTGACATTCGAGCGGGAAAATTCCAGCGTGTCGGCAATTTCGTCGGCATTCAATGAGTTCTGCGACAAAAACAGCAAGGCGTAGATCTGCCCGACAGTACGATTAATGCCCCAACGGCTGCCCATCTCGCCAAAATGCGCGATGAACTGCCTGTTCAGGGGAGGAAGCGACGTGTGATCAGAGGACATAAATGAGAATGAATTGAGCTTAGGCCCGTGCATAGTATCCCGTGCTTACTGAATTTTCAATAATTACTGAAAATTCAGTAAGCACAGAAGATAAGAATATCGTGTCATTCACTTCAGGACCTTGAAGTACACGCCGGCCTACCCGTATCGCCCGTTTGCCGACATCACGCAGGCACGTGAATGGGTGCAACAGTTTTCCACCTGGCGCAACGCAAAGCCAACTACGAACGGGCCAAACAGGCAGGCACCCCCTGAACGTTGGAAGCATCGAAAAACATGTGCCGGGAATCAGGCCAGTCAAGTGTGGCTGACCTCACCGAAATACAAGGAACTCCCGTTGGAAAAATTAACCCTGATGGATAGACCCGATTTTCCCAGGGTGGCACGTATGGCACCATAGCGCTACGCTGCCTTGGCAGCATACGGCAGCACTGTTTGATCGCTGTCATTTTTATGTCACAATCCAGCCATTTCCAGCCTTCACAAGGCCTTTGATACTTTTTATGGCTGACATTCACATCGACAGCATCGTCAAACGCTACGGCGATGCCACCATCATCGATCACCTTTCCCTGAATATCCAGCACGGAGAGTTCTTTACGCTCTTGGGCCCGAGCGGCTGTGGAAAAACTACGCTTCTGCGCATGATTGCGGGCTTCATCATCCCGGACGAAGGGCGCTTGGTGTTGGATGGCATCGATATAACGCGCCTTCCAGCACATAAACGGGAAACAGGCATGGTGTTCCAGGATTACGCACTGTTCCCCGACAAGACCGTTTTCGATAACGTTGCCTATGGCCTGCGTGTTCGCAAACAATCGAACGCTGTGATCATTGACAAAGTCTCGCGCATGCTGGAACGCGTTGAATTGGCGCATTTGGCAAAGCGCTACCCTGCAGAGCTGTCAGGTGGCCAAAGGCAACGTGTTGCCTTGGCACGCGCCCTGGTGATCGAGCCGCGCGTATTGCTCATGGATGAACCCTTGTCCAACCTGGACGCCAAACTTCGGATTCAAATGCGCGATGTCATCAGGCAACTGCAGCAAGAATCAAACATCACCGCCATCTTCGTAACGCACGATCAGGAAGAAGCGTTGTCAATGTCTGATCGTATCGCGCTGTTGCGTAACGGACGAATTGATCAGTTAGACACACCCGATGGACTATATGGGCGCCCTGAAACCGCTTATGCCGCTGATTTCATTGGTGCAGCCAACCTGCTGACAATCGACGCTATGCATGTGATCGATGAACTCAGCTTTGTCAGCTTTGCCGGTGCAAAGTTCAAGGTTGCCAACCCGGCCCCCGGAACACAATGCAGGCTGGCAGCACGGCCCGAACACATCCAACTGCATGAATCAGCAGGAAACGACTCGGAAAGAGTGGCTGCAACGGTTATTCATCGTCGGTATCTTGGCTACAAAGCGGCTTACGCATTGCGACTTACCGATGGCCAGACCCTAAATGCCGATGTTCCTGCAGCCAGTGACCCACACTGGAGCCCTGACTCGCCGGTCTTCGTAAGCTTTAGCGCGAAGTGCCGCCTGGTGCGGGCATGAGCACGACCATGCGTAATACATTCATGAAAGACGTGGGCTCACCGTGGTTTATTCCCGGACTGCTCTGCTTGCTTGTGCTCGTAGCTTTCGTGGTGTGGCCCTTATCTGCGTTGTTTCATCAAAGCGTGATCAATCCGGCAACAGGTAGCTTGAGCCTGCAAGGTTTCGAGGAATTTTTCTCGTCGCCGCGCTACGTCGAAGCATTCTTTAATACAGTGAAGCTAGGCATCATTGCAACGATGGGCGCGTTGATGCTTGGAGCGCCGCTGGCCTACGTTGTGGCCCGTTACGACTTCCCGGGAAAGGGCATTGTGGCATTGCTCCCTCTGGCAACCATTATCCTGCCTGACATCGTGGTTTCCCAGGCTTGGCTCATGCTGTTGGGAAACAACGGGATAGCCCGTCATATTCTTGAGAACATTGGGATTGAACTACCGTCGTTCTACGGATGGTTCGGAATGATTTATACGCTCATTCTGAACGACTATACCTACGTGTATATCGGGATGCTGGCAGCACTGAAGGCGCTTGACGGCACCATCGAAGAAGCGGCAGTGAACCTGGGTGCGAGCAACCTGCGCCGGTTCTTCACTGTGACTTTGCCAGTGCTGGCTCCGGCCATTCTGATCAACGCAATGATTGTCTTCACACTGGCCGTAGACAATTTCTCCATCCCCATGATTCTTGGCGGGAACGTGGATGTTCTGTCGTCGTTGACCTACCAGACTTTCTTGTCGGAAATGGGCGGCAACCCCACGATGCAGAGCGTGCTGGCAGTCGTATCAGTAATTCTTGTCGGTGCCGTGTTGTTTGTCCAGAAACGCATTGTTGAACGCAAGACATACCAGATGCAACAGGGGCGTGCGCCGCGTGCTGTCAAGGCACGTGGGCTATCGGCAGCACTTCTTACGGGCGGTGCGGTGCTGTTCGTTGCATTCTCCATGATTCCCGCTGTAACGGTAGTTATTGGTGCGTTCACCAAGGCGCGCGGTCCAGTCATGCAATACGGCACGTTCACACTCGAGAATATGGAACGCGCCCTACGCAACGCGCCAGAGCCCATCATCAATTCACTCATGCTTGCCAGCGTGGCCGCCATTGCAGGCACATGCTTCGCGACAGTAGCCAGCTATTTGATCGTCAAGAAAAGACTATGGGTGGTGAGCATGCTCGATTATGTTGTCATGCTTCCGTTGGCTATTTCTGGCACGGTCCTGGGTATTGCACTGATCCATACTTACAACAGTGGCTTTATCGTGCTCACCGGCACATGGGTCATTATGGCCGCTGCCTATTTCGTGCGTAAAGTACCCTTTTCGATTCGTTCCGCATCGGCATCCCTATACAGCATCCCGGACTCGATTGAGGAAGCCTCAATCAATCTTGGCGTATCACCAGTCAAGAGCTTTTTCAGTGTCGTTCTGCCCGTCATGAAGCCCGCTATTTTCGGTGCAGCAATTCTGATGTGGGTCACATCGCTGGCAGAAATTTCCGCAACCATCGTGTTGTATTACGGTGGTATGGAAACCATGCCCATACAAATGTTCCGACAAATCGACGCCGGCTACCTGGCACGGGCCTCTGCTTATGGTGTCATTTTGATGTTCGTGATTATCGTTCCCGTGTATCTGGCTGTACGCTTCCTCAAGCTCGATCTTTTTTCAAGTCGCTAACTTTACAAGGCCTCTCACATGACCCATTCCCGTTTTTTCAAGGCTGGCGCCGCTACTGTATTCGCCACTACTGTAATGACACTCAGCGCGGCTGGATACGCGACTGAAGCAGTTGTCTACACGTCGAACAATGTGCAAGTAATTGATGTGGCCCTGGACATTGCCAAAGACAAAGCGCCGAATCTTAATGTTCAACGCGTAACGTCTGGAACTGGTGCTCTCATGAAACGTATCGAGGCCGAAGCCGCAAAGCCGCTGGGTGACGTAGTTTGGGGCGCGGGCTTTGGAACAATGGCAGCATTCAAGCATAACTTTCAGCCCTACAATTCCCCCGAAATAAAAGGCGTGGATCCGCGTTTTGTTGGCCCGGATAATTTGTGGGCAGGTACCAACGCCCATGTCATGCTGATCATGGTTAACGAAAAACAGCTGAAGGGGGAAGAGGCGCCCAAGAGCTGGCAAGATCTTTTCGCCCCGAAGTGGAAGGGCAAGGTAATCATTGGTGACCCTGTAACATCGGGAAGTGCCTACGACCAAGTGTATGGCATCTACAAGCTGTACGGTCAGGAAGGGCTCAACAAACTTGCAGCCAATGCGGTCATCTCGAAGAGCTCCGGCCAAGTGTACAAAAGTGTCGCTAATGGTGAGTACCCGGTCGGCGTAACGATGGAATACGCGGCCTATGCCTATGTTGCCGGCGGTCAAAAAGAAATCCACCTGGTATATCCGACTGAAGGCGTTTTCGTGGCTCCGGAAGCAGTAGCAGTTATCAAGAACCCGAAAAATGGTACTGAAGCTGCCCACACACTTTTTGACTTGTTGCTTTCCCATGACGTTCAGGAAGCAGAACTTGTAGAAACCTTCCGTCGCCCAACGCGTAGCGACATTAACGTTGCCAAACTTACAAAACTACCTAACCTGAGCGATATCAAGGTATTCGAGACGGATCCTTTGCGTGCAGCTGACGAATACAAAGAAATCATTGAAGGCTGGAAAAAAGCCGTGGAAGCAGCGGGTAAATAACAACCTGATACCTGACGCTGTTTGGTTAAGCAGAAAGGCTCCACGTTGTGCTGAAGACATTTGTGAATCGTAATCAATAATGCTTTGAATCATAGAGAGGGAAAACAACGAGCGAGCCCGGAAGGACGCCGGGCTCGTGACATCAACCTCTAGGCCAAGTAGGCGATCACTGTGCCCGACTAGCCCGAAATTTCTGCCCGAACAATCTGCGCACCGGCAGCGAGCGCCTCAAGTTTGCCTCGTGCCACTTGGCGAGGCAAAGGGGCCATGCCGCAATTGGTGCAAGGATACAACTTGTCAGGATCAACAAACCGAAGCGCCTGCCGCAGAGTATGGGCAACTTCGTCAGGCGTTTCAATAATGTTGGTTGCAACATCAATGGCCCCAACCATCACTTTCTTTCCACGTATAAGTTCAATTAAATCGATCGGAACACGCGAGTTGTGACATTCGAGTGAAATAATGTCGATACTGGATTTTTGCAACTTCGGAAAAGAGATCTCGTATTGTCGCCACTCGGCTCCAAGTGTCTTTTTCCAGTCGGTATTGGCCTTGATACCGTAACCGTAACAAATGTGCACCGCAGTTTCGCATTGAAGCCCTTCAGCAGCCTTTTCCAGAGCCGCAACGCCCCAATCATTCATTTCATCAAAGAAAACATTAAAGGCCGGCTCATCAAACTGGATGATATCGACACCCGCTGCCTCAAGCTCCCTGGCTTCCTGGTTAAGAATTTTTGCAAATTCCCAAGCCAGCTTTTCACGACTTTTATAATGATTATCGTAAAGGGTATCAATCATTGTCATGGGACCAGGCAATGCCCACTTGATGGGTTGCGTGGTGTGCTGACGCAAAAACCTGGCGTCTTCAACAAAAACAGGCCTGGAACGACTGACAGCACCCACAACGGTTGGGACACTTGCATCATAGCGATCACGAATCCTTACGACCTCACGCTTTTCAAAATCGACTCCGTTCAAATGCTCGATAAACGTAGTAACAAAATGCTGACGCGTTTGCTCGCCATCACTGACAATATCAATACCGGCGTGTTGTTGATCCTTCAGCGCCAGAAGCAGGGCATCTTTTTTCCCCTCGATCAATTCGTCTCCCTGCAGTTTCCAGGGTGACCAGAGTTTTTCTGGTTCTGCAAGCCAGGATGGTTTAGGCAGGCTACCTGCAGTAGAGGTTGGCAATATTTTTTTCATGGTTTTATCGTGTACGTTGAAAATGGTTAGAGTGCGTAGCCAGAAGCCCACTGCTCAAGAATATTTCTGTAAGGGTTGAGAAACTCAATCTCTGCATATTTCCCTTGCTTGACAGCCAACTGATTGCGTTCTTCACGATCGTAGATAATTTTTGTAAATGAACAATCTTGATTATCCAGATTCGGTTGATAAACACTACCGGCAGCAGAATTAGAATTATAAATTTCGGGGCGATATATCTTCTGGAATGTCTCCATTGTGCTAATAGTACCAATAAGCTCAAGATTGGTATAATCATTCAAAAGATCACCTATAAAATAGAAAGCATAGGGGGCAGCACTGTTGGGCGGCATAAAATACCGCACATTCATCCCCATTTTTCCAAAATACTGATCAGTCAAAGAGGTATCGTTTTGGCGATATTCAACACCTAATATCGGGTGTTTGTTCTCGGTTCTGTAATAGGTCTTGCTACTGGAAACACTGATACAAATAACGGGTTGCTTATGGAAATTTTTTTTATAGGAATCCGACTTCAGAAAATGCCGAAACAATTTCCCATGTAAATCACCGAAATTATCGGGAACATCAAACCCGGACTGACTACCGTTGTGTTTTCGTAGCAAAACACTGAAATCATAATCTCGCACATACGACGAAAAATTATTACCTACAATTCCCTCGATACGCTCTCCGGTTTTAGTATCAATGATATTTGTTCTTAACATCTCAATCAGTGGGAATACGGCTTTATTCTTTTCAGAATTCAATCCCATTTCAACAGAGATAATATCCAGCTCAACCGAGTATCGAGATCCTGTCGGGTTATCCCAATGTGCCAGGTTATTAAAGCGATTA
>JAAYGT010000037.1 GCA_012727555.1 Alcaligenaceae bacterium
AGCCAGCTCCCTCTGTGATGGCAACTTATCTCCTGGTTGCAGCTCTCCCCTGACAATCATCTTTTTTATATGGTCTATTATCTGTTCATAGATAGGTTTTGTAGCATCAAAGTTTAATCACTTGATATTAAAAGTATTGAATTGAGGCGTGAGCATCTTGGCAAGTGCCAACAGTTTGCTCAGGTGTTGCAGGAGTTGCAGGAGTTGCAGGAGTTGCAGGAGTTGCAGGAGTTTAAGATGTTTCAGGAGGCCGGACCGAGCCAGGCCACCAGTAGTGATACCGTCAGCAGCGACAGCAGGGTTGACAAAAGAATGGCCCGCGAAGTGACGGCTGCTTCGCGGTTGTAGAGTTTGGCCAGCATGAACGGCCCGGTACCCACAGGCAGCGAGGCCAGCAGCACGGCAACGGCGGCCCACAAGGGCGGCATGCTGAATACGTGGAAGGCCAGCACATACGTCAGTGCCGGGTGCAGCAACAGTTTCAGGAACACGATCCGACCAACAGTTCCAGGCTGTTCGGCGCGTTCGCCCTGGGCCAGAAACAGCCCGATGGTGATCAGGGCGCAGGGGCTGGCGGCGGCACCCAGCAAGGTCAGGAATTCGTTCAGGGCATCCGGGGTGTCCCAGCCCAGAACAGCCACAACCGAACCTGCCAGGGGTGCAGCCACCAGAGGGTTGCGCAACACGGACCTACCTACTTTGCGCAAGGTGGTGCCCAGATGGCCAGCCCCCTGCAGGTCGAATTCAATGAGGATGATGGTGAGCGCAAACAGCACGCAGGCCGTGAGCAGTGTGGCGATGACAACGGCGGGCAGGCTTTCTGGACCGAAAACCATCAGGCACAGTGGAAACCCCATGAATCCGGCGTTGGCGTACGAGGCTGCCAGGGCTTCCAGGCTGGCATCGGCCCGCCGCCCGGCCCGCCGTGTGTCAAGGAAATACGACACCAGAAACACCAGGGCGATGGCCAGGGAAAATGCAGCAAGGTAACCGGGCTGGTTGATCTGTTCCCAGGTGATACCGGCCATGGCCTGGAACAGCAGGGCCGGCAGGGCCATCCAGACCACGAACTTGTTCAGGCTGTCGACGGCGCCCGGCCCCAGAAGACGCCGCCGACCCGCGATAAAACCAAGCAGTATGAGTGCGAACAGGGGGAAAACTGCGTTGATAATGATGTTCAAGAACTGCCTCGTGGTCTTACCGGATGACAACAGCCTTCATTTTGCCCGGTTTTCAATGGCCTTGACGGCTTCATTCACCAGGTCTTCCCCGATGGTTTTTTTCCATTTTTCGAAGACGGGTTGGGTCGCCTTGACGAAAGCCGCATGGTTTTCAGGTGTCAGGCTTGTGACGGTAACCCCATGGCCTTCAATGGTTTTGAGCAGTGACGGGTCTTGCGGGGTAACGCCTTTGCGGGAAATGGCAATTTCCTGTTTCGCGGCATCGAGCGCGGCTTGCCGCACGATGGCACGGTCTTCTTCGGTCCAGGATTCCCAGACCTGCTTGTTCACCACAAAGACCAGCGGGTCAGCCATGTAGTTCCACAGGGTCAGGTATTTCTGGGCTACATCGTAAAGCTTGGCGCCTGCGTAGATGGACAGCGGGTTTTCCTGGCCATCGACGGCACCGGTTGCCAGCGCGGGCTGGGCATCGGCCCAGCTCATTTGGGTGGGGTTGGCCCCCAGCGCCGTGAAGGTGTCGATGAACAATGGCGAGCCGACCACGCGCAACTTCAGGCCTTTCATGTCATCGGGTGTCTGGATGACACGTTTGGAGTTGCTGAGCTGGCGGTACCCGTTTTCACCCCAGGCCAGCGGTACGACACCGGCTTTTTCGATGTCACCGAACAGGCGTTTGCCCACATTACCCTGAATGAGGGCATCGACAGCGGCAAAATCAGGCATCAGGAAGGGCAGGGAAAACAGGTTCAGGGATTTCACCTGGGGCGACCAGTTGATGGTCGAGCCCACGGCCATGTCGATCAAACCTTGCCGGATGGCGGTGAATTCGCGGGTTTGGTCGCCCTGCACCAGCGAGGTGCCCGGGTACAGTTTGATGTTGATGCGCCCGTTGGTGCGTTCACGGACCAGATTGGACCAGATTTCAGCCCCTTGGCCCCAGGGGAAGGCGGTGCTGACCACAATCGACAGCTTGTATTCCTGTTTGTAGTTGCTGGCGTGTGCCGTTGACGTGGCGGCAAGGGCAGCGATCGAGCAGGCCAGTGCGCCCAGCAGATGACGAATTTTCATGGGATGTCTCCGTTTGTTTTTAAGGTGGCCGTAGTTCAGTGGACTGGGCCGGTTTGTGAATCTGACATGGTTCAGGTTGGACAGCGCGGGAAAACGAGTGTGCATGTGACTGGGTGCGTTGCAGTGTCAGTACCCCAGCGTTCTTGGCAGCCACAGGGCAAGGTCGGGAATCATGATGACCAGCAGCACTACCACGCCCATGGAGGCCAGCAGCCAGAGTACCCAGCGGGTTGTGCTTTCGATGGGTACGCCGGCGATACGGCAGGACACCATCAGGTTCACTGCCAGGGGCGGGGTGAACTGGCCAATGGCCACCTTCAGAGTGAGCAGAACGCCGAACCAGACGAGATCCCACTGATACGCCTGCGCAATCGGCATGAGCAGCGGTACAAAAATCAGGAAAATCGAGATGCCATCGAGGAACATACCCAGGATGACCAGCAGCAGAATCAGGACGGCCAGTACCCCGTATTCACCCAGGCCGGATTGCATCACGGCGCGCGTAATGGGATCAATGAGGCTGAGCGTTGACAAGGCCCAGGCGAAAATGCCCGCCAGTGAAACCACCATGAGGATGACGGCCGACAGTTCAGCAGCTTCGCGGAAAATGGGGAAGAGATCGCGCCAGGTGATAGTGCGGTGGATGACCATGCCCACGAACAAGCCATAGAAAACGGCGACGACCGCCGCTTCGGTGGGTGTGAACAGCCCGGCCCGCATGCCGCCCAGGATCAGGACAGGTGCCATCAGCCCCCAGAAGGCACGGCGCAGGCTGGGCCAGAAAGCGGGTTTGGGCAGGTGGTGCTCAAGGGCTCCCAATTTGTGGCGACGCGACAGCCAGACGGCCGGGATGATCAGGGCGATACCGGCCAGAATGCCGGGCACCATGCCGGCGGCAAACAAGGCCGGCACAGATGCCTGGGGTACCAGCACGGAATAGACGATGAAGGCAATGGAGGGCGGTATGAGGATGTCGGTGGCGGCACCTGCCCCCACGATACTGGCCGAAAATGCGCCCGGGTAGCCGGCCTTGTTCATGGCGTTGATCATGACGGCGCCCACAGCGGCGGCGCAGGCCGGGCCAGATCCCGAGATTCCGCCCAGGAACATGGCCACCACAATGGCCACCATGGGCAGCATGCCTGATCCGCGCCCGACCACGGCAATGGCCAGGTCGACCAGGCGCTGGGCGACCCCGGAGCGGTCGAAGATGGAGCCCACCAGCACGAACATGGGAATGGCCAGCAGGGGGTATTTTGCCAGGCCGGCATAGACACTTTGTGGTACCGCCAGCAGCCCGAACCATTGGGTGTCAAGGTTGGACAGCACGATGGCCACCGTGCCGGCAATACCCAGCGAAACCCCCACCGGCACACCGATGATCATGAGCAGAATGAAGATGAAGAAGAGGGTGAAGGCGATCATGCCTTGCCTTTCACCTTCAGCAGGCGACGCAGCATGCCTGCAACCCGCAGTGAAATGATGGCTGAAAGCACAGGCACCCAGCCGGTGTACCACCAGTTGGGCACCCCGATGGCCGGCGAGGTGTCACCCCAGGTGAAGTCGTCGAGGGCCATGCGGGCCGACAACACGGTGAACCCCGCGAAGAAGAGCAGCACGACAGTCACGGAAATAATGGCCAGCCGCCGCTGGCGAGTGAAGGAGCCTGCATCGGCAAATGCTTCAATGCGAATGTGCTGGCCGCGAACGAACGCTGTTGCGCCGGCGAGCAGGGTCAGGGCCACCAGCAGGAAAACCGAAATTTCTTCTGTCCAGGCAAAGGAACTGTTGGTCAGGTAGCGTACTACCACGTTGGCCAGGGTGATCAGGGCCAGTACCGCCAGAATGATGACGGACAGCGTGTCTTCAAAGCGCAGGGGAACCCGCACGGGGGGATCATGCGATGGCGTTGCCGCTGCGTTGGGCAATTGCGGCGTGCCGGTGGGCGGCGTGGTGTTTTGAGGTACGGTTGCCATGGTTGTTCGGGATTGAGCCACAGGGCGTATGCTAGCCCGATTACGGGTCATTGACTGTCGGGGCTTTCCCTTTGTTTTGTGGGGTTGGTGCGCCCTGTGCTGCGGCGTGCGCGTTTGGGCAAGGTCAGCATGGTGCCCCTGCAGTCCGCGGTGCCACACAGGCAGCGGTAGGCGTCCCGAAGCGCGCGCGTGATGCGCCCGTCCAGTACCAGGCCGTAGTCAAAAAACAGCTCTTCACCTTCGGCGATATCGCGCAGCGCCACGATGAATACCCGCGTGCCCCGGGTGTTTTCCTGGGCTTCGCAGTTGGGCGTGCAGCTGTGGTTGATCCAGCGGGCATCATTGCCACGCCGCCCGCCGTCAATGATCTGCCCGCTGCTCAACGAAAAGTAAAAGGTGTGCCAGGGGTCGTCGGGATTCACCGGGTGGCGTGCATCGGCTTCTTCAGGGCTGATGCGCAAGCCGCGGTAATCGAGAATGACGGTACCCGCAGGGATGGTGTGTGCGGCAAAGACCCCCTTGCCGTGCAGGGGTGAGTCTCTTACAACATGCAGGGGTGATGTGTTCCGGTTCGTGCCCGTTCTTTTTTTATCGTGCATGGCGTAGGGGTTCCGGGTGGTTTTGGTCGTTTTGGGGTGTGCAGGTGGTGTGTGAAGTGCGTTTTAGCCCAACCGCAGGCTTCAGAGGCTAAACTCTATCACTGTCTTTCACCCTTCTGACACTCGCCAAGGTCCTTTCATGTCTGTTCCGTCTGCTACCCGCAATGGTGCTCAAGCCTTGCTCGCCACCCTCATCGATCTGGGGGTCGACACTGTTTTTGGTTATCCCGGGGGGGCCGTACTGCCTTTGTACGATGCCCTGTATTCCGAACCGCGTATTCGCCACATTCTTGTGCGCCACGAACAGGCGGCTGTGCATGCAGCCGAAGGTTACGCCCGCTCCACCGGCAAGCCGGGGGTCGTGATCGTCACGTCCGGCCCCGGCATGGCCAACACCACGTCCGGCTTGCTCGATGCTCTGTGCGATTCCATTCCCGTGCTGTGTATCAGCGGTCAGGTGGCCACGGCAGCCATTGGCACCGATGCATTCCAGGAATGCGACGCAATCGGCATTTCACGCCCCGTTACCAAGTGGAATGCCCAGATCCGCCGTACCGAAGACATTCCCATGCTGGCCGCCAAAGCCTATACGCTGGCGGGTGGCGGGCGTCCCGGCCCCGTGCTGCTCGACTTCCCCAAAGACATGCAGATCGGGCTGGTGCCCGATGGCGCGCCGGTGTACGAGCCCGAACCCGCCGAACTCGTGACCACACTGTCACCCACCACCGAGGCGTCCATCAAGCGTGCAGCTGCCCTGATCGCCCAGGCGCGCCGGCCCGTATTTTACGGGGGCGGTGGCCTGATCAATTCCGGCCTGGATGCCTGCGAAGCGTTTACACATCTGGTGCAGGATCTTCAGGCACCCTGCACGCTCACGCTCATGGGCCTGGGCGCCTTTCCCGCCGATGATCGCCTGTTTCTGGGCATGTTGGGCATGCATGGCACCCTTGAGGCCAATCTGGCCATGCACCATGCCGATCTGATTGTCTGCATCGGTGCGCGCTTCGATGACCGCATCACGGGCCGGTTGTCCGATTTTTGTCCACACGCCGCCAAAATTCACCTGGATATTGATCCGGCCTCCATCAACAAAGTGGTGCGGGCCGATGTCAGCCTGGTGGGTGATTGCTACCCCATGTTGCGTGCCTTGCGCAGGGAACTCGGCGCCCTGAATGCAGACCCCGCTCGCCTGGCCCCCTGGTGGTCACGCATCGGTGTGTGGCGTGACAAACAGTGCCTCAGTTACACACCTGCTGCAACCCATATTCTGCCCCAGCAACTCATGGTGTCGCTGGATCGTGCTTTGCAGGGCACCCAGGCTATTGTGTCCACCGATGTCGGGCAACACCAGATGTGGGCGGCCCAGTACATCAAGTTCAACGCGCCTTACCGGTGGCTCACTTCCGGCGGTGCCGGCACCATGGGCTATGGGCTGCCGGCCGCCATCGGTGCACAGATTGCCCATCCCGATCGCCCGGTCGTGTGTGTCAGTGGCGATGCATCGGTTCTCATGAATATTCAGGAACTGGCCACGGCCATGCAGCATCGAACGCCGGTCAAACTGATCATCTGCAACAACCGCCATATGGGTATGGTGCGGCAGTGGCAGGAACTGATTCACGACGGGCGTTACAGTCACAGTTACAATGAATCGATCCCCGATTTCGTTGCACTGGCGGCTGCGTTCGGCTGGTCGGCTGCCCGGGTCGAGCATCCGGATCAGCTCGATGACGCACTGGCGCGCTGTCTTGCGTCTGACGGCCCCTTCCTGCTTGACGTTGCGGTGCTGGCCCAGGAAAACTGTTTCCCCATGATGCCGGCAGGTTATGGTCACCAGCAGGTCATGTTGTCGGAAGACACTTGGTATGTCGAAGAGTAGATACCGGGCTCCGGTTCGGGCAAATTCCGGTGTGCGTGCCCTGTGCTGCCGGTTTTTTACGGCTCCGACCCGCAGCTAGAACAAACCCCAGCTGGCGCCTTGCCCCTGTTTGCGTTAAAAACAAAGCCTTTTGCTGAACATTTTCACTTTTTCAGGAACACCGATATGCGTAAAACCTGGTTCTCCAAGCTTCTTGTGGCCGTTTCCGTGGCGGGCGTGTTTGCGGCTGCGCCGGCTGCTGCCCAAACAACGCTCAAGCTGGCCTATGCATTGTCCACCAGCTCCCACTATGGTGCGGGTGCCGATGCCATGCAGAAGGTGCTGGAGGGTGAAACGAACGGCAAGTTCAAGGTTCAGCACTTTGCCAACAGCGCACTGGGTGGCGAGCGCGAAGTGATCGAAGGGCTGCAGCTGGGCACCATCGACATGGCTATTGTCTCCACGGGCGCCACCTTGAACTTCGTACCGTCCACCGGTGTCTTCGACATCCCCTTCCTGTTCCGCGACCTTGAACATGCCCGCAAGGTGCTCGATGGCGATATCGGCCAGAAAATGCTGGCCGAGTTCCCCAAGCGCGGCCTTGTTGCCCTGGCCTGGGGTGAGCAGGGGTTCCGTCAGCTCACCAACAATGTGCGTCCGGTGGCCACACCGGCCGATGCCAAAGGCCTGAAGATCCGCACCACCGAAAATCCCATCCACATCGCAGCGTTCCGTGAGCTGGGTATTCTTGCCACGCCCATGGCCTGGCCTGAAGTGGCAACCGCGCTGCAGCAGGGCACCATCGATGGTCAGGAAAACCCCATGTCGGTCATCGTGTCTGCCAAACTGCCCCAGTTGCAGAAATACCTGTCATTGACCGCGCACGTTTACGGCCCTGCCCTGGTGCTGGTGTCGCCCAGCGTGTATGAAGGCTTGTCGGCGGCCGAAAAAGCCACCTTCCAGAAAGCCGGTAAAGACGCCGCCCAGGCCATGCGTGCTTATGTCGATGCCGTTGAAAAGAATGGTCTCGAAGAGGTCAAGAAACAGGGTATGCAGGTCAATACGGTTGACCAGGCGGCATTCGCGAAAGCGGTGCAGCCTGTGTATCCTCAGTACCACAAGCAGTTCGGCAAGGAACTGGTTGAGTCCATCCAGAATACCAAGTAATTCTGTGTGCAGTGGCCCGGCACGGTGTGTTTCGGGCCTGCCTGCTGTGTGCAGGTCAGTCCTGACCGGGCAGCCGTTGTGTTACGGCCCTGCCCGGTTTGTTTTCCGGTAATCCGAGAACAAGGTTTTGTCATCGTGTCAGTCATCCTCTTTCTGGACCGCACGGTTTTCCGTCTGGTGTCGTTCCTGGCGCAATTGTTGCTGGCCTCGGCCGCACTGGCTGGTTTTTATCAGGTGATCGCCCGGTTTGTGTTGCAGTCGCCCGCCGACTGGAGCGAAGCCTGGACCCGCGCCGCTCTGATCTGGACCGTAATGTTGGGCATCGTGCTGGCGTTTCGCCACGGGGCCATGCTCAGTGTTGAAGTGTTGCGCATGGTGTTGGCGCCCCGTGCCAGGCGTTTGCTTGAACATCTGGTCATGCTTATTACGGTTGGCTTTCTGGGGTTCATGGCCTGGGTGGGTGTCCAGATGACCTACCGTGTCCGTTTTCAGACCATGCCCAGTTTCGATGTGTCCATTTCCTGGGTGTATGTGGCCATCCCCATCGGTACCGGTCTGGCCATTCTGGCCGTGCTGGCACGCTGGGCCCAGGGTGCGAATGACACCGATGCGTCCCTTGATGCCTCCTGAATCGGCCGTGCCCTTTTTTGCCTGTCTCCTTTTGAATACTGATCGAGTGAAATCATGCCGCAGTTGATGGTTGTTTCCATGCTGTTGTTTTTTGTCCTGTCGGTACCGGTGGCGGTATCGATCGGGCTGGCCAGTCTGTTGGGTGTTGCCTACGGCAACATTACCTGGCTGGTGGTGGCCCAGCAAATTTATGCGGCCCTCGACAAATACCCTTTGGTTGCCATTCCTTTTTTCATTCTGGCGGGTAACCTCATGGAGGCTGGCGGCATTTCCGAGCGCATGGTTGAGTTTGCCAAAAGCCTGGTCGGTGGCATGCAGGGCGGTCTGGCGGTTACCTGCGTGCTTACGTGCATGATTTTTGCTGCCGTGGCCGGTTCCAGTGTGGCTACCACCTTTGCCGTCGGCGCCATTCTCATTCCGGCCATGGTGCGTCATGGTTACCCCAAACCGTTTGCGGCCTCGTTGCAGGCCAGTGCGGCTGAATTGGGTGTCATCATTCCACCCTCCATTCCCATGATTCTGTTCGCTGTCTCCACCGACACCTCGGTGGGTGAACTGTTCATCGCCGGCATCGGGCCGGGCTTGCTCATTTGCGGTGCCCTGATGCTCTATGTATGGCTGTACGCACGGCGTCACGGTTATGGCAAACAAGACGGCGAAGGTCGCCTGGCCATCTGGCCTGCGTTCAAACGAGCCTGGCTGGCCTTGCTCATGCCGGTCATCATTCTGGGGGGTATTTACGGGGGTATCTTCACGCCAACCGAGGCCTCGGCAGTTGCTGTCATGTACGCCCTGATCGTTGGTGTTTTCATTTACCGGCGTATTGGCTGGGGTGATTTGTCGTTCACGTTGCGCCGTTCGGTCATTTCAACGGCTGTCATCATGTTCGTGATCGCCAACGCGGGTGTATTCGGTTTTCTGTTGAACCGGGCCGGTATTCCGGCGGCGCTGGGTGAATGGCTGGGTCAGTTGTTCAACGACAAATACCTGTTTCTGCTGGCGGTCAATGCCGTGCTGTTCCTGATTGGCATGTTCATTGAAACCTCGGCATCGATTGTCGTTCTGGCTCCCTTGTTGTTGCCGGTGGCAGTGCATTTTGGCATTGATCCGGCTCACTTCGGGGTGATCATGGTGGTGAATCTGGCGCTGGGCATGGTAACGCCCCCGTTCGGGGTGAACCTGTTTGCCGCGTGTACGGTTGCCAGGATTCCGCTCGAAACACTGGTGCGGCCCTTGCTGCCGTTTGTGGCCGTGATTGTCAGCTGCCTGATGCTGATCACGTACATGCCGGCTATTTCGCTGTTTTTCCGGGATCTGGTGTACTGACCCATGTCGGGCAGGGTGTCGGTAATCCAGACCCAGGCTGAGAAGCAGGATTTCAGGCGATCAGCGTGAAATCAGCAGCGGTACCGATGCTTGCGACAGCAGCGAGCGTGTTACGCCGCCAAACAAACGTTGTGCCGTGCGACCGTGGCTGTAGGCACCAATAACCACCAGGTCGGCTTTCAGGTCGCGTGCACGTGACAGGATCACTTCATTGATGGCGCGGCCATACGATGATTGCAGGTCCACTTCGACAGGTACTTTGTGACGTGCCAGATAGTGAGCGGCATCGGCACCAGGCTCTTCGCCATGTTTTTCCTTTTCTTTTTCGCCATCGACCACCAGCAACTGCACCTTGGTGGCTGCTGTCAGGAAAGGCATGGCGTCGGCAACTGCACGACGTGCTTCGCGACTGGCATTCCAGGCGATCAGAATCGTGTCGATGGCATCGGTGCCATCGGTGGCTACCCAGCCTCGCGGCAGGATCAGTACTGGTACACCTGTTTCCATGACAATCACTTCAGGATTCAGGGTGTCGGGTACTTCGGCCGGATTGGCATGTTCCACAATGACCAGGTCAGTGTGCAGTGATTGCAATACGGCATTGTTGTTCTGCCAGTTCCACAGTACGCGGAATTCGGCACTGACACCGTGCTGGCCGGCCAGTTCTGCCAGTTTCTCACCAGCTGCTTTTGCAGCAGTTTCTTCCTGTTCGCGACGGCTTGCGATGACACTGTCGATGGCGGCCTTGCCGATGGCATAGTTGCCATACGATGCCGTGGTGGGCAGGTTGCCGATATTGAAAACAGCAATCAGGTGGGCATCACACTGGCTGGCCAGACGGGCGGCATATTCAAGGGTATGGGAAACGTCTTTCTGGCTGCTGCCCAGCATGACGGTGATGCTTTTCCAGTTGCTTAGCACAATGGTTCTCCTGCTTGGTTAAGAATCTTTGCACCCGCTCAGGGTGCCTTTTGTAAAAAAACAGCTTGCTGTGAAACGGGCGCTTTACGAACGTTCGCCCAGGCCCTGTGAGGGCCTTGGTACGGCAGGTTTGCCGGGTGTCCGTACACGATGCGAGGTCCGGATCTCAGAAGGGTGGGTCGTCATCATCCGGAAGGGGGGCAATGCGGGCCGTTGTTTTTGCGGGTGATTTTCGTGCTGTTTTACGCGCACCCGAAGCCGCTGTGGCTTTTACCGCTGTTTTCCGCGCTGTTTTGGCGGCTTTCTTTGCTACGGTCGGGGTAGCAGTTTCAGAGGGTGTTCCGGTCTGTTCCCCTTCCGTTACTGTTTTACGTGCCGTTTTAGGTGAGGTTTTAGCGGCCGTTTTTGCTGCTGCCTTGGCGGCCGTTTTTGTTGCGGTTTTGCGGCCCGGTTTTTCAGGCCTTGGTTCGAATTCGAACCCGATCTTGCCGCCTTCCTGCTTGACCAGGAACGCCTTGAACTTGCGGTTGGTACGGCTGGAGACGAAACCATCAAGCAGATCGGTGCGGCCTGCATTCAGCAGTTTGCCAACCTGTTCCGCACTGATTTCCTGTTGCAGGATCATTTTGCCAGTGCGGAAGTCGCAGGTTTTGCCGGCACCCACCGATTTTTCACATACATAATTCATGCCATGTTCGAAGACGTTGCTGCCACATTTCGGGCAGGGCCCCACGGCTGTGTGCCCGGAAAAATCGACGGCTTCGGTGTCATCGTTGTCATTCTGGCCGAAGTCGAATTCCAGTTTGTAGTCATCGGTGATGCGCAGCAGCGCGGCAAAGGGGCGGCCCATTTTGCTGATGAAACCGGGCAGCGGGCCCAGTTCGCGCTTTTGCAGTAACTCTTCGACTTCCGGGATTTCGAAGGTGCGACCGCCGGGGTGTTTGCCCATGGAAAAATCGCAGGCCGTGCAGGCAAAGCGACGGTAGTTTTCCTTGACCACCCCGCCGCATTTGGGGCAGGGTGTTGTCAGTGTGGCGTATTCACCGGGCACGGTGTCGCGTTCATATTCTTTGGCCCGTTTCACGATGATTTGTGTCATCTGGGCAATTTCACGCATGAAAGCGTCGCGATCAAGTTCACGCTGCTCGATCTGTTTCAGGCGGTGTTCCCATTCGCCGGTCAGTTCGGGCGATGTCAGTTCATTGACACCAAGGCCTGAGAGCAGCGTCATGAGCTGGCGTGCCTTGGCACTGGGAACCAGTTCCCGCCCTTCACGGCGCAGATAGCTTTCGTTGAGCAGGCCTTCGATGATGGCGGCCCGGGTTGCCGGTGTGCCCAGACCCCGTTCTGACATGGCATCGCGCAGGGCTTCATCGTCAACCAGTTTACCGGCGCCTTCCATGGCCGACAGCAGCGTGGCTTCTGTAAACCGTGCCGGCGGTTTCGTGGCCAGAGCGCGGGCCTCGATGTCTTCGGTACGTACCGGTTCGCCTTCGTGCACTGGAATGAGTGTGCTGTCATCGCCCTGGGCTTCGCGTCCGTAGATGGCCAGCCAGCCCGGTGAAACCAGCACCTTGCCTTCGGTTTTGAAGTGATGGCCCGACACCTGGGTGATGCGTGTGGTGACACGAAATTCGGCAGCCGGGAAAAAGACCGCCAGGAAACGTTTGACAACGAGATCGTAGATCTTGGCTTCGGCATCGCTCAGTTCGCGCGGAATCTGCAGCGTGGGAATGATGGCGAAGTGATCGGACACCTTTTTGTTGTCGAAGATGCGGCGGTTGGGCTTGACCCAGCCTTTGTCGAGGACCGTTTGTGCAAAGCGGTGCACGCTGCCTGCGGCATTGCTGACGGGTTCGGCCAGTGCCCCCATGGTTTGTTGCACCGTGCCCAGATAATCTTCGGGCAGATAGCGCGAATCGGTACGCGGGTAGGTGAGGGCCTTGTGGCGTTCGTAAAGTGTTTGGGCCAATGCCAGGGTGGCCTTGGCTGAAAAGCCGAATCGCGAGTTGGCTTCGCGCTGCAGCGAGGTAAGGTCGAACAGCCCGGGTGACTGTTGGGTGGCGGGTTTGGATTCTTCAGTGACGGTACCGGCCTGGTCGCGGCACGCCGCGACAATTGTTTGTGCAGCGGGTTCCGACCACAGGCGGGAATCACGCTGCTCGGGATCGCGTTCATCTTTGGTGAATTTCGGATCAAACCAGCGGCCTGTGTAAAGCCCGGCCGCGGCAACGAACGTGGCATGCACTTCCCAGTAATCGCGCGATACAAAACGCCGTATGCGTTCTTCGCGCTCGTTCACGATGGCCAGTGTGGGCGTTTGCACACGCCCGACCGGAGTCTTGAAGAAACCGCCGTCTTTGCTGTTGAAGGCTGTCATGGCGCGAGTGCCGTTGATTCCGACCAGCCAGTCGGCTTCGGCCCGGGAACGGGCAGCCGCTTCCAGCGGCTTCATGGTGTCGTCATCGCGCAGGTTCTGGAAGGCTTCGCGGATGGCGGCTTGTGTCATGGATTGCAGCCACAGGCGCTGCACGGGTTTGTTCACACCGGCGTACTGCACGATGTAACGGAAGATCAGTTCGCCTTCGCGCCCCGCGTCGCAGGCATTGATGACGCTGTCGACGTCTTTCCGCTTAAGCAGTTTGACCAGCAGTTTCAGCCGTTCGGCCGATTTTTTATCGGTGGGCCCCAATTCGAACTGGGGCGGAATGACGGGCAAGTGGTTGAAGCTCCATTTGCCACGCACCGGGTCGTTGGGTGCCACCAGGCTCAGAAGGTGTCCGATGCTGGATGCCAGGACATAGCGGTCGCTTTCGAAGTAGTCACCTTCGCGCGTGAATCCGCCCAGTGCGCGGGAAATGTCGAGGGCAACAGAAGGTTTTTCAGCAATGATCAGCGATTTGTTCATGGGTATCCAGGGACTGCAGGCGGCGGTCGTGATAGCGCGGATGATACGGGCGGTTACTTGCCCTGCGCAAGTCAGGACGATGAAGGAGCAGGCTTAAAAAGCGCACCGCCCGACTATATCACCAGAATTCGGCTGGAAAACGTTGTGCCCAGCGTTCAATGGCCTGATGCCAGAAACTTTCCAGGGATTCGGCGTTCAGGGTGGTGAACCCCAGTGCGTTCCAGCCCCGGTTAAGGGTTTCAAGCGGGCGATGGAGATCCATGGCGCGGGCGTGATTCTGTTTGGACAGTTTGCGGCCATCTGTATCCAGAACCAGGGGAACGTGCAGCGTGACAGGTGGCTGAAGCCCCAGTGCCCGTGCCAGTACCCGTTGCCGGGCGGTTGAGTCGAGCAGGTCGTCACCCCGCACAATGTGTGTGATGCCCTGATCACCGTCATCGACCACCACGACCAGTTGGTAGGCCCAGAGCCCGTCGGCACGTCGGATGATGAAATCGCCGACTTCCGCGGCGACATTTTGTTTGAGGTTGCCATGGCGCCGGTCGTGAACGTGTTCAATGCCGGGCGGCACCCTGAAACGCCAGGCACGTGCCTGGCGGCCGGGAGGCAGGCCTTGCCGGCAGGTACCCGGATAAGCTCCGTGTGGCAGTTCCTGGCGCGTGCAACCGCAGGGATAGACGGCATGGTGTGCCTGGAGTGTCTGGAAAGCCTGTTCGTACAATGCAAGCCGCTGCGATTGCCAGACCGGTGGTTCGTCCCAGTGCATCTGCAGTGTTGTCAGCTGCTGCTGGATCAAGGTATCGGCGCCCGCGACAACGCGCGGCGTATCGATGTCTTCGATACGCAGCAGCCACCGACCGCGCTGTGCACGGGCATCCAGGTAGCTGGCCATGGCCGCTACCAGGGAGCCATCGTGCAGCGGGCCGCTTGGGCTGGGCGCAAAACGCCCCCGATAGGAGGAAGCCGGGGAAAACACCGTGGAGTCGGGTAAACGAAGCCGATTCCAGTCATGGCGCGGAATCGGCCGGGTATCAGTGTTGCAAGGTTTCGTTGGGAAGGGTCATGAGTTCTTCGTAGATCCAGCGGGGGACAGGGGTTTCCTGGCTCCAGAGTGTCATGAGGGAAATGAGGCGGATGGTGGCCGGAGAGACCGGCGATTCATCGAGAAGCTGGGATTGCTCGATGATGACTTCACGCATGACTGGTGTGATGGCCTTGCTTTGTTCGAGGTACATGAGGAAGCCGATGGCCTGGGTACCCAGAACCTCGTATTCTTCAGGGGTGAACACGCGATGACCACCACTGTGTACGGCCTGGTCGAGCGGCTTGCACTGTTCTATGGTTTCGTGCATGTCGTTCAGCCACAGCAGGGCATCGGAGATGTCGTC
>JAAYGT010000038.1 GCA_012727555.1 Alcaligenaceae bacterium
ATCACAAACCAATCGCCGCCCGTACCGCTCGGGCCGTCGAGTCACGCTTCCAGGCGCAAGGCGAGGTCGACGCTGATACCGGCCTTGCCGTTCAGTGCGCGAGAGAGGGTTACGCGGTTAATGCCAAGTTCCTTTGCCGCCTGGGTCACCGCCAATCCAAGCATCGGGAGACCTCCGTGGTTGGCCTGCTTGCGTTTATCTCAAATTGAGATATACTGGCCCCATGAAAATCATCAGCAACAGCGCCCTGCGGGCCTTCGCTGCCGATCATCCTCAGGCCGAAGCCCCCTTGCAGGGATGGCGGCGGGTGATTGAAAAGAACCGGTTTGCCAACTGGGTCGAGCTCAAAGCCGCCTTCAATGCAGTGGACAAGGTCGGCGAGTTGGTGGTGTTCGATATCGGCGGCAACAAGTACCGTCTGATCGCCTACATCCGGTTCGAGAAGCAAATCGTGTACATCAAGGCGGTGCTCACCCACCGGGAATACGACAAAGGAGCATGGAAATCATGAATGCAGCTATCGACGTGAAGCACCTGCTCCCCGTCTGGGAACAGTTCCGTGCCGCCACCGATATCGCCCCCATCCGGGACGAGGCCCACTACGCGCGGATGACCCAAATGCTCGAAGCCTTGCTGGACGAGACCCGGGGCGATGAAAACCATCCCGCGATGGGCTTGGTTGACATCGTGGGCGACCTGATCGAGGACTACGAAGCCGAGCACCACCCACTGCCTGAGACCACCGGCGTGCAAGCCCTGAAGTTCCTGATGGAGCAGCACGGCTTGAAACAATGCGACCTCTCCGAGATCGGTAGCCAGGGCGTTGTCTCTGAAATCCTGACCGGCAAGCGCGAGCTCAACATTCGGCAAGTGCGGGCGCTGAGCGAGCGTTTCGGGGTTTCGGCCGCAACCTTTGTGTAAAACCCACAGTGCTAAAACTGAGGCTCGCCCAGCACAATACGGGCGAAGTCCGGAATCTCTGGCAGACTCGGTATGCCAACCACGCTGAAGCCAAACAGGACATCACCGCTTGATCGGCGTGTCCGAAAAAACTTGACCACTACACAGCACCCGGATGACTTCGTCGTGGACTTGCTCGACCTGTATCCAGCCCCGGTGCTACAGGCAATTGCCGAGAACAGCGGGCCTCTCTGAAGCACCCGCCCATGACGGCAGAGGCCCTGCTTGAAGTACTGCTGAAGCAGGGGTTAACGCAGACCGTTGAGGACGTCAATATTTTCCATGCCAAGGTCGGTTGACCACAGCGCATCGCTTGACTACAATTGTGGTAAATGAGTTTCAGAGGAGATTGCGATGAGCACCGTGTCTGTGCGTATCGATGAAGGACTGGTCAGTGCCGCACGCGCTGCTGCGAAAGCCGAGTTCCGTACCGTGCAGGGCCAGGTGGAGTTCTGGGCCAAAGTGGGTCGAGCTGCACTCGACAACCCGGATCTTCCCGCTTCGTTCATTGCCGAGAGCCTGATGAGCATGGCCGAGCCACGTGAGGACAGTACGGTCTTCATCCCTCGCTCGGCAGTCAAGGCATGACTTGGGATGTTCGCCAGACGCGGCGATTTGCGCGCACCTACAAGAAGCTGCACGACAACGTCGTGACCGAGGTCGACGGTGCAATCGAGGTAGTTGCAGGCAATCCGGACATTGGCGAGAAGAAAAAAGGCGATCTCTCCGAGTTGTGGGTCTACAAATTTCGCTGCCTTGGGCAGCTCTATCTGCTGGGTTACACCCGCGATGACGGTGTTCAGCTGGTGTATCTCGAAGCCGTCGGTCCCCACGAAAATTTCTACCGCGACGTGAAGCGCTAACGCTGTTCAGGCGGTGCAGTTGGCACAGGATCGCGTCCAAACGGGAGCCCCAGGCTGTCCTCGCGCCAGTGATCCCCGGCGATCTTGGCATCCACCATGGCGGCAACCCCTGCGTGCGCTCCTTTAGCGTTAAACGTGACGCCTGCAGACGTTGCCAGGTCCGTCCGGTTCTTGGTCCGCAGACTGCCGTAGTTGAAGGCTGCAGCTACATTGTTTTCTGCGTCCAGTACGGTACCTGTGCTGAAGGTGGCAATGTTCTCACCATCGCTGTCGGTCCATGTCTAGCTGCTCTGGGTGGTATCGGTGATGTCGATGACCCGGTCGGTTTCACCTTCGGCCTTGAGTGTGATCGTGCCTTCGCCGCGCTTCACGGCCTGGAAACACGGAATCACCCGACACTTTGCAAACGCTTGCAATACTGCTAAATTCGCGTTTCCCGAAAATTTTCCTGCACGCTTGCCACAAAATTTGCAAGCGCTTGCAAAAATGGAGCTGCCTGCATGACTATCCGCTACCTGAAACAGGGCAAAGACGACGCTGCCATTGCCGAAGCCGACGCCAAAGTGCGTGCCACGGTCGAACAGATTCTTGAAGACATCGACAAACGGGGCGACGACGCCGTGCGTGAACTGTCGCAAAAATTCGATGGCTGGTCACCCGACAGTTTTTTCCTGAGCCAGGCCCAGATCGACCAGGCCATCAGCCAGCTCAGTCCGCGTGAAATTGCCGATATCCGCTTTGCCCAGCAACAAATCGGCAACTTCGCCCGCATTCAGAAAGAATCCATGCGTGAAGTGGAAGTGGAGACGCTGCCGGGTGTGGTGCTGGGGCACAAACACATTCCCGTGAATGCGGTGGGCTGTTATGTGCCGGGTGGTAAATACCCCATGATCGCATCGGCGCACATGAGCGTGCTCACCGCCAATGTGGCGGGGGTGAAGCGCATCATTTCCACGGCACCGCCTTTTCAGGGGGCGCCGCATCCGGCCATCGTGACCGCCATGCATTTTGCCGGCGCCCATGAAATTCTGGTGCTGGGGGGCATTCAGGCCGTGGCTGCCATGGCACTGGGCACACAAACAATCCGGCCCGTTGACATGCTGGTGGGCCCGGGCAACATGTTTGTGGCCGAGGCCAAGCGCCAATTGTTCGGCCGGGTGGGCATCGACCTGTTCGCCGGCCCCACGGAAACCCTGATCATTGCCGACCACACAGCCGATGCTGAAATGTGCGCGGTCGATCTGTTGGGGCAGGCCGAGCATGGTCCCACATCGCCCGCCGTTCTGTTGACCACCAGCGAGCAACTGGCGCGCGACACCTTGATCGAAGTGGAGCGTCAGCTGGGCATTTTGCCCACGGCCGACATTGCCCGCGTGGCCTGGAACGACTACGGTCAGGTCATTGTCTGCGACACGCTGGACGAAATGATCGAAAAAGCCGATGAACTGGCGTACGAGCATGTGCAGGTGCTGACAGAAAACCCCGACATTTTCCTGGAACGCATGACCAATTACGGCGCGCTGTTCCTGGGCGCGCGCACTAATGTGTCGTTTGGCGACAAGGTGATCGGCACCAACCACACACTGCCCACCAAACGCAGTGCCCGCTACACCGGTGGTCTGTGGGTGGGCAAATTCCTGAAAACCTGCACGTATCAGCGTGTCACCACCGACCAGGCCTCGGCCTTGATCGGCGAGTACGGGTCGCGCCTGTGCCATATGGAAAACTTCGCCGGCCATGGGGAACAGGCCAACTTGCGTGTGCGTCGCTACGGCACACGCAACGAGGTACCCTGGTACGCCCCGGTGCCCGCGCTGGATGACTGAGCCGTTGAACAATTCGGTGCCTGTGCCGGATGACGTGTCGTTGAACAGGTCGGCGGCCGGCGGATCGTCCGGGCCTGCAGCTGCCACTACCTTGGCCGATGTGGCCCGTGAGGCCGGGGTGAGCACATCGGCCGTCAGCCGCACATTCACGCCCGGTGCCAGCGTGGGCAAGAAAACCCGCGCCCGCGTGCTCGAAGCGGCTAACCGCCTGGGCTACCGGCCCAATGCCATTGCGCGTACCTTGTCAACGCGCAAGTCGCGTATGGTCGGCCTGGTGGTGTCGTACCTGGATAACCAGTTTTACCCCACGGTGATCGAGCAGTTGTCGCACTTGCTGCAGCAGCATGGCTACCATGTGCTGCTGTTCATCGGGCGCGATAACGGCCCCGACATGGACAGCGTATTGCTGGAAATCTTGCAATATCAGGTGGACGCCATCGTGCTGGCCAGCACCATGCTGTCGTCCGGCCTGGCTGCCCATTGTCGCGCGGCGGGTATTCCGGTGGTGTTGTTCAACCGCACCGCACCCGTTGCAGGGGTTTCCACGGTCGCCTCGGCCAACGAAGAAGGGGGGCGTCTGGCGGCGGATTACCTGCTGCGCACGGGTGCCCGGCGCATCGCTTTCATGGCTGGCCTTGACGATGCCTCAACCAGCCAGGAGCGCGAACGTGGCTTCATGGCTGCGCTGCAGCGTGCTGGCGTGGCACTGACCGCACGGTGTGTGGGGCAATACAGCCTGGACGAAGCCCGCGTTGTAACACGTGAACTGTATGAAGCGGCTCGCCCCGATACCTGGCCCGATGCCTGGTTTGTGGCCAATGACCACATGGCATTCGGCGTGCTGGATGCCTTGCGCACGGACCTGAAACTGCGCGTGCCCGACGATGTGCAAGTGATTGGTTTTGACAACGTGCCGCAGGCCGCCTGGGGGGGGTACCAGTTAACGACAGTGGAACAGGATTCATGGCGCATGGCACAGGCAACCGTCGCTTTGCTGATGCGACAGTTTGACCCGAACCACCCCGCGCACCCCGAGCAGGTGGTGATTCCGGTGACACTGATCGAGCGCGCGACAACGTTGGGGGTTTGAAGGGGGGACTGTCGTGGTCAAGTTTTTTTGGACACGCCGATCAGGTGGTGGGGTTATGCACAGGCGGGCAACTGGGCGGCAGGGCTGGCCAGCATTTCATACTGTGCGGGTGATCGGTAGCCAAGTTTTGAATGCAATCGGGTACTGTTATAAAAGTTAACAATGTAGTCGGTGATGTCCTGTCTGGCTTCAGCATGGTTGGCATACCGAGTCTGCCAGACACGCTTCATTTTCAAATTCAGAAAGAACCGCTCCATCACGGCATTGTCCCAGCAATTACCCTTGCTGGCTCATGCTGAGCACCAGCCCGTATTGGGGGCTTGTCCAACGTCGTGATGCAATTTGGATGGCAGAAAGCCGCCTGCATAGCTATCCGCTTCTAACGAATAATACGGACATGGTTTTTGTAGAGCTCCCGACCTTCGTCCGCTGCGCAGCCGAACTGTTTTCAGATGAAGATATCGCCGGGCTGCAGAACATCTTGCTTTTCAGCGAGCATTTTTTGAGCCATAGTTGTACAATGTTTCTGTCCAATTAGAAGGAGGTCGCCATGACCATCGAAACCACTTACAGCCAAGCCCGCGAGCAGCTCAAGACGCTCATGGATCGCGCGGTCGACGACCGCGAGGTGGTGCTGGTGCGCCGCCGCTCCGGGGATGCGGTGGCGATGATTGCTGCCGATGAGTTGCAGAGCCTTATGGAAACGGCACACCTGCTGCGCTCGCCGAAGAATGCCGAGCGTCTGCTGGCCGCCTTGGCACGGGCCCGGGCCGGCGATGTCGCGCCGACCGCCGTCGATGCCCTTGAAAAGCACTATGGCCTCGAAGCCTGAGGCCAAACGCGTTGCGGTGTTCCAGCCCGAGTTTCTGGAAGACTTGAGCTACTGGGTGGAGACGGAACGCCGCACGGCCAAGCGGTTACTGGAACTGGTCAAGGCTGCACTTCGCGATCCCTTCAAGGGCATCGGCAATCCGGAACCGCTGAAGTACCTGGGCTCGGATGTGTGGTCACGTCGCATCACGCAAGAGCACCGCTGCGTGTATCTGGTGAAAGCGGATCGGATCGAGTTTCTACAGGGCCGTTACCACTACTGATCCTGCGTTCTGATTCGACCTGGCCAAAGGTCTGTCCGGTGGCCAGCAAGGTCACCGCAATGTCGGGCTGGTTCTGTTGAAATCGCTTGACTGACGGTGCCCTTGCCGAAGTCAGGCAAGCCCCGCTACATCGCCTTGTCGGATGCGGCGGTGGCCTTGTTCGAGAGCCTGCCCCGGCAGGATGGCGATGCCCTCCAGGATTTGCAGGCCACCGGTCATGCCGGCATCGACGTTGAGGGTAAATCGGTCATTGACAGTCCTCACTTCAATCCAGTTGTTGCGTGTTGCGCAACATGATAAGATGCGCCATGATCAAATCGTTTCGGCATAAAGGGCTGCGAAAACTCTTCGAAGCGGGCAACACATCGGGCATTCAGGCCAGTCATGCAAAGCGATTGCGGATGCAGCTTGTCGCGTTGGATACGGCGCAGACGATTGACGATATGGACATCCCGGGCTTTCGCCTGCATCCGCTAAAAGGCAATCTTGACGGGCGCTGGGCCGTCACCGTGAGCGGCAACTGGCGAATGTCTTTCGAGTTTCATGACGGAAATGCTTACGTTTTGGACTACGAGGACTATCACTAATGGCTATGCACAACCCTCCCCACCCGGGCGAATTCATTACCGAGGTTTATCTGCAGCCTCATGGCATCAGTGGCCGCGAGCTTGCACAGCGGCTGGATGTCGCGGCATCTACCCTGAGCAGAATCCTTAAGGGCAGCAGCCGTGTTACGCCTGACATGGCGCTGCGTCTTTCGAAGGCCATTGGACGCAGCCCCGAGAGCTGGCTTGCTATGCAAGACGCCCACGATCTCTGGATTGCTCGCCAGCACACAGATCTGGCACGGGTCAGCAAACTTGAGTTGGCTATGGCTTGACAGGGCTGAGGATGCATGATATGAGGCCAATTCAGCGTCCGGGTCGAGCACGTGGTCTCGAAACAGCGCGAACAGGTCGAGCCATTTAAGTGACGTTTTCCTTAACAACCCGTAGTACAGGTTGTAGCCATCAATGTAGACAACCGTTCGCAAATACCCTTCTTTTTTGCCGGTGATGATTTTGCTGTCAATTTTGATGACTTTGACAATCTGGCGACGACACTAACGAAGGCTGCCGGCTGGCAGCCGTTATGGCAC
>JAAYGT010000039.1 GCA_012727555.1 Alcaligenaceae bacterium
CATCGCGCTCAAACAGCTGGACCCTTGTATCCCCGGTCAGGGCCGCAACAACGGCGTGCTCAAGCACCCGCTGCGTCGTCACACCCCGACAAAACCGGCCTTTAGAAACCAACACCCCACGCAAGAACTACATAGGCACAACCCGTGTCGGCCCATTCCCGCTGATCAGGCGCACGCGTTGCCCCGGGCTGATGGCAACATCGGCCGCCTGGGCAATAACACGTGTTTCACCGTTATCAAGGCGGACTGTAATTTCCAGCCCCTGGGTCTTGCCCATCTGGTTTTCAACAGCATTGCCCGCCAGTGCTCCCAGAATGCCGCCGCCAATGGTGGCCAGGGTACGCCCTGTTCCACCGCCGATGGTACTGGCGGCGACACCGCCAAGTGCTGCTCCGGCAATCATGCCGGCACCGGAGGTTTGGTCCGACTGAATGGTGACTTGTCGCACGGACTCCACCGTACCCAGGCGTACGATCTGTTCACGCTGGGCCTGGCCATAGGTGTACGTAGAAGAAGAAGCTGATTGGTTGGCGCAACCGGCCAATACACCGGCACCCCCCAGAACCGCCGCAGCAAATGCAGTGCGACGTGAAAAAAACGAATGGACTAAATGCATGGAAATCTCCTGGCCCGGACACAAGGTGAAAACGCGGACATAAGCCATCAGCCCACGCGTGAAGGGCGGGCGGTGACAAAGACGAATCAAGCGGGCAATGTCATGCCATAGTTTGCATGCAGCAAGGCTGAAATATCAGCGCGGGACGGACGATGGTTCTGCGGGCCACGTGAAGCGATTTTAATACCCCCCATGACATTGGCCAAACGGCAGGCATCAGGCAAGGACCAGCCTTTGGTCAGGCCGTACAACAAACCGGCACGGTGCGCATCGCCACACCCGGTGGGGTCAACCACCTGATCGACCGCAATGGCAGGAATACGGGTTTCCTGACCACCTGCGTACACGTGCGAACCGTCAACACCATGGGTCACCACCACACCGTCAAGGGTTTGCGCGATCTCAGCCATGGCATGCCCGGTACGCTGTTCAATGACACTGGCTTCATAATGGTTGGCAGTGAGCAGACGAGCCATGCTCAGCATGCGATTCAGGTCATCGCCGGAAAACAGGGGCATGGCCTGTCCAAGATCGAAGATGAATGGAATACCCTGGGCATGCAAACGTTCGGCATGTGCAAACATGCCATCGCGGGAATCAGGCGCCACAATGGCCCAGGCAGCCTGCTCGCCGGTCACATCGTTCTCGGCGGAGCGAATCATGGCGCCCGGATGGAAAGACGCAATCTGGTTGTTGTCGAGGTCAGTCGTGATGAAGCACTGAGGCGTGTACATGTCGGGCAGAACACGGATCAGGCGGGTATCGATGCCCAGATCACCCAGGTAATCAAGGTAATCCGACGCATCGGCACCCACCGTGCCCACCGGCAAAGGATCCCCCCCCAACAAACGCAGGTTGTAGGCAATGTTGCCTGCGCACCCGCCATATTCCTTGCGCATATTGGGCACAAAGAACGAAACGCTGAGTGAATGGATACTGTCAGGCAGGATGTGATCCTTGAAATGCCCCTCGAAAACAGCGATCGTATCGAACGCCACCGAACCACACACAAGCACTTTGTCTGACATGAAGAATACCCCTGCTACTGAAAAAATTTGTCGATTTGATAACCATTGATGCGTACACCCGCATTAACTACAAGGGGCAGCTGCGCATTGATCTGTGCACCGGCGGCAAAAGGCTGATCACGCAGGGCCGGCGGCAGGTACGCGGCCGGCGGCAAGTTCTTGCGTGCAATGAGCGCCCCGGAAAAGTCAGTCAGTGTCAGGACAAGCGTAGGCCACTCCTGGGGTTTGTCGTAGGTGTTGCGCATGACAAAATCCAGAACAACCCGCCCCGCATCAGCGGCCGACTGGGCTTCTGTGACCACGCCCTTGCCGTTGGCTGTCGCCGCCGGGGCGCGCAATGCAGAACTGACAACCACAATCTGGCGAATTTCCCGCGAATAAGGCACCGTACACCCAGCCTGAACGCAGAGCGACTCCAGTGAAGGCCGCAGCTCCGGAAAGTTGTTGGCCAGTTGCGCACGGTAAACGTAAGCGACCTGGACAGCCAGCACAACCAGAGCCAGCATAAGAAGACCACCCCAAAACACCCCCATCAGCGCCGACACCGTTGATGACGGACTGGCGATGAAGTCAGGCTTTGACGAGCGACCGCCCGAGCCGGGCGATGCCCGGTCACGCCGGGGTTCCACATAAAGCGCGGGCGCCGGATCAGGTGCCGGGAAGTCCGTGGCACGGATGGGCTCGGGCGCAGCAGGCATCTGGCTGGTGTCGCCCACGGAAAAACGGGTATCCGAAGCAGGCGCACCCGATGATCCCACACGGAAGCGAGGCTCGGCATGTTCGGCCAGCGTGGGGCGTGAAGAAACCGTGAATGGGGCGCGGGGTTCGTTGTGCAACGTTCGAGGAGGCACAGAAGCAACCGGAACCGTAAACGCGGGCGCTTCCGGTTCATTAAACGGCTCGGGAGGCTCGGGCAGAACAGGAACGGGCACAACCGGCGGTACAGGAGACAGGGGCAGCGCAGTGCGTTCCGGCGATGTCACGCGTGCAGGCTCGACAGGCTCCGTTGCCATCTGCAGACCGGCCGCCTGGGTTGCAGCCATGGAAACAGTGGCAGATTCGGGCCCGGAACGAGGCCGGACCACCTGCGGCTCAAAAGCAGGCCGAGTGATTGGCGAAGACACCGGAGGATGCCCCGTGCCGGTAGCCGGCAACCGGCTGGCAGGTTCGAAGCGTGGCGGAGCGACCTCTTCCTGGAATACAGGATCGTCAGACGGAACCACCGCTTCGTAGCCATCGAAGATATTGGCACAACTGATACAGCGTATATATCCCTTGCGTAATTGCAGCTGGGCAAGGGTTGCAGAGAAAACCGTACCGCACTTGGGACAGCGTGTCGTGAGATCCATAGCCATGAAAAGAGGTGCAAAAAGTACTCGGACCCGGCCGAATCAGGCAACCCGCCGGCCATGAAGACACACCCAGCCTTCGCGGGCACGCCACACCGAGAGTGCTATCCAGGGTGCATAAGCCTGCGCCACTTCTTCGGCCTGCCGCTCAAGCACCCCGGAAAGCACCAGATGACCACCCGGCGCAACCCGGTTCGACAGCATGGGCGCAAGCACCTTGAGCGGATTGGACAAAATGTTGGCAACAACAACCTGGTAAGTGCCTGCGGCCAGTTGATCAGGCAGCAGTGCATTCAACTCGACGGCATTATTGGTGGCATTGTAGCGGGTGGACTCAACAGCCTGGGGATCGATGTCAACGGCATCGGTGCAACCGGCCCCCAGTTTGCGGGCTGCAATCGCCAGAATCCCGGAACCGCACCCGTAATCAAGCAGGGTTTCATTGCCCTGGATGTTGTCTGCCAGCCATTCAAGACACAGATGGGTGGTCGGATGGCTGCCTGTCCCGAACGCAAGACCCGGGTCAAGCTCCAGCAGGACCGGTGCAACGGCAGGGTCGCCGGCGGCAAGGTCGTGCGGGATAGCCGGATTATCACGGTGCCAGCTAGGCACGATCCAGATGCGGCTGCCCACCTGAATGGGGTCAAACTGGGATTGTGTCAGCCGCACCCAATCGGCATCCGGCACCTGGCGCACAAACCAGTTTTCAGAGGAGACTTGAATGCTCAGGCTCTGGGCTGCCTGTTCCACCAACTGAGCCGGATCAAGCCCGTCGGGCAGCAATGCAACCACCCGGTTACGCTGCCAGGCCTGTACCTGAGGCTCCATGCCGGGTTCACCGAACAAGGGCGTTTCAGCATCGGAGTCGACATCGGCATCCTCGACCGTAACAGACAATACGCCGGCATCAAGCAACGCATCGGACAACGGCTCGGCCTGGGCTTCAGGACAAATCAGTACAAGTTCTCGCATGGCGATTCCTGTTCATAAAAGCGGAAAAAGCCTGCCGGCTCCGGAGAGAGTGCGACAGGCCTTGAACCCTCTGCAACAGCATCACGGCATGGGCTCGTGCAAAGCCACGCGGATGAGCCGGCAAGGGAGGTATCAGGTGGGACGTTGCGAGAGTTTGTGTTCCAGATAATGAATACTGGTACCCCCCTCGACAAAGCGTGCATCCTGCATCAGTTCGCGGTGCAACGCAATGTTGGTCTGAACGCCCTCGACCACCATTTCCGACAGCGCAATTTCCATGCGGGCAATGGCCTGATCGCGGGTATCACCATAGGTGATGAGCTTGGCGATCATGGAATCGTAGTACGGTGGAATGGTATAACCGCTGAACACGTGGGAATCGAGACGCACCCCAGGCCCGCCCGGCGTGTGCCAGGTTTTGATGCGACCTGGACTAGGGGTGAACTTGAAGGGGTCTTCAGCGTTGATGCGACACTCGATGGCATGACCTTTCATGTTGACATCGCGCTGACGCAACGTGAATTTTTCGCCGGCAGCAATGAGGATCTGCTGCTGCACGAGATCAATGCCGGTGATCAGTTCGGTAACGGTGTGCTCGACCTGAATACGCGTGTTCATTTCAATGAAGTAGAACTCGCCGTTTTCATACAGGAATTCAAACGTACCAGCACCGCGATAACCCATTTTGCGGCACGCCTCGGCGCAGCGTTCGCCGATGCGCTCGATGAGGCGCCGGGAAACGCCGGGGGCCGGGGCTTCTTCAATGACTTTCTGGTGACGACGCTGCATGGAACAATCGCGCTCGCCCAGCCACAAGGCATTACGACCACCATCGGCCAAAACCTGGATCTCGATGTGACGAGGATTTTCCAGGAATTTTTCCATGTAGACTTCGGGGTTGTTGAAGGCTGAACCCGCTTCCGTACGCGTCATGGCCACGGCATTGAGCAACGCGGCTTCGGTATAGACCACCCGCATGCCCCGACCGCCACCGCCACCCGCCGCTTTAATGATCACGGGATAACCCACCTGACGGGCGATGGCCATGATTTCCTGTGGATCCTCGGGCAACGCACCGGGCGAGCCAGGAACCACCGGCACACCGGCTTCGATCATGGCTTTTTTGGCGCAGACCTTGTCACCCATGGTGCGAATGGTTTCAGGGCGCGGCCCGATGAACACGAAACCGCTTTTTTCCACGCGTTCGGCAAAATCGGCGTTTTCGGACAAGAATCCGTAACCCGGGTGGATCGCTTCGGCATCGGTAACTTCGGCCGCCGAAATGATCGCTGGCATATTCAGATAACTGTCGCGCGGCGATGGCGGGCCGATACACACAGATTCATCGGCCAGACGCACATACTTGGCCTCACGGTCGGCCTCCGAGTGCACGACGACGGTCTTGATACCGAGCTCGCGGCAGGCACGCTGCACACGCAGCGCGATTTCACCGCGGTTGGCAATAAGAATTTTTTCGAACATGGATCAGCCAATAACAAACAGGGGTTGACCGTATTCAACGGGCTCACCGTTTTCGACCAGGATTTCCTTGATGACGCCCGCTTTGTCGGCTTCAATTTCATTCAGAAGCTTCATGGCTTCAATGATGCACAAAGGCTCGCCTTCCTTGACTGATTGCCCGACCTCGACGAAAGGCGACGCCCCCGGATTCGGAGCACGGTAGAAGGTGCCCACCATCGGTGCCTTGACCACATGCCCGGACGGTGCAGCAGGTGCAGCCGGCGCCACAGGGGCAGCTGCCTGCGCAGGGGCGGCAGCAACCGGCACGTGCAGATCGTGGACAGGGGCTACAGGCTGAACGGCCTGCGAGAACTTCACGATTCTGACCTTGCCCTCACCTTCGGTAATTTCAAGTTCGGCAATGCCTGATTCGGCAACCAGGTCAATCAGGGTTTTGAGTTTTCTGAGATCCATGCGAATTTCCCACAACACGACCCCGCGCGGCACGCACGGGGTTTGTTAACCAAATGAACGAAAGGAGCGGGCGGCTCAGGCCGTGTAGGCCAGCGCATACTGCATGGCGGCCACATAGCTGAAGGCCCCCAGCCCCGAAATGACACCCTGCGCGATATCGGCAAGGTAGGAATGATGACGAAAGGTCTCCCGCTTGTGTACATTCGACAGGTGTACCTCGAGGAAAGGAATGGCGACACCGGACAATGCATCGCGCAGGGCCACGCTGGTATGCGTGTAGGCGGCTGCATTGATGATGATGAAATCGGTGCCGTCAAGGCGGGCTTCGTGAATGCGATTCACCAGCTCGCCTTCGAGGTTGCTTTGATACGTACTGCAGCGCGCACCATGCTGCGTGGCGAGCCCGACCAACTGGGCGTTGATATCGGCCAGGGTTTGCCGGCCGTACACCTGCGGCTCGCGCGTACCGAGCAAATTCAGGTTGGGGCCATGCAATACGAGTATGTGCTGCGCCATTGCGTAAGATTTGTGAATAGAGACCGCCTTTTTACGCTAAAAAGCGGCATTTGTCCATTAAATGACGTACTGTCGGGCGCAAATTTATAACTGCATGTTAACCACGAATGCATCCAGTTCTTCTGGGTGTACCACCCCCAGGATCTGCCCAAGCGGCACACCGCCCGCATCGAACACCACCGTGAACGGCAAACCGCCCCGGCTATTGCCCAGCGAGCGCATGAGATCAATACCACCATGCCCGGCCACCAGCAAAGGGTAAGACACCGGCACTTTGGCAAGAAATTTGCGCACATTGGCCGAAGTATCGATAGCCAGGCCAATGAACGAAACACCGGTGTGCTTTTTATGCAGCGCATCGAGATCAGGCATTTCTTTCACACAGGGCGGACACCAGGTGGCCCAGAAATTCAGAACGACCGGTTTGCCCAGCCAGGCCGAAAACGGCGTGTCGGTGCCATTCAGGTCGGTAAAGCTGTGCTGGTAGATGTCGGCAGGCCCGGTGGACACTGCGGGCGCAATGATCGAGGCAGCCGACACCACGGCCGGGGCCATGAGCAGGGCACCTGCTCCGTTGAGGGTATGCGCAAGGAAATTTCGCCGATTCATGAACATGACAAGAAAACAGGCCACAAACGGCCAGATGATAGCATCCGCATACAATAAGCCCTGGAGGACGAACATGCACGTACACATTCTTGGAATCGGCGGAACCTTCATGGCCGGACTGGCCCTGATCGCACGTGCGGCGGGCCATAAGGTAACCGGCTGCGACGCCGGGGTTTACCCGCCCATGAGCACCCAACTGGCCGAACAAGGCATACAGTTCATTGAAGGCTTCGGCGCTGACCAACTGGCCTTCAAACCTGATCTTTTCATTGTGGGCAATGTCATCACACGTGGCACACCGGTCATGGAGGCCATCCTGAACCGGGGCCTGCCCTATGTGTCAGGCCCGCAATGGCTGGGCGAACAGATACTGCAGGGCCGGCACGTGGTCGCCGTGGCTGGCACGCACGGCAAAACCACCACCAGCTCCATGCTGGCCTGGATCCTCGAAGACGCCGG
>JAAYGT010000040.1 GCA_012727555.1 Alcaligenaceae bacterium
AGCCGGTCTGGCGGTCAACAGGACGGAAACGACTCATGATCTCAGGTGGGTTCGCTGGGAGAGTTGTAATTATCGCATCGCAGGGCGGAAGTCCGACAGGCTGCTAGAAAGAGCGGCAGAACTCAAGCAGCAGCGAGACTCGGCAAACAAGAGCATTGATCAGGAAGGGCATCCGCCAGAGATAGAAACACGAAAGCACCTACCCGAAGAGGGGGAAATACGCCTTCTATGTGGCGCTTTTATGATTAAGAGGCAGAGCCGGCACGACACTTCGCATCAGTCAGCATCGGGTATCACTTAGCAACGAACGCCCTGGTCAGCACCAAATCCCAGAGGAAGAGTCTCTGTACCCGGTTTTTATCAGGAAAAATCCGGATCTCAATCGACCCCGCTGGACTTCACCGGACAAACATCTCCCCCTACTCCACTGATGTAAGGGGATTTACTGTTCAAACGACGTCCGACGAAATCCAGCGAAACCAGCGAAATTCGGGAACAAGGTCAGACGTTAAACAAAAAGTTCAATACATCACCATCTTTAACAACATACTCCTTACCTTCCGCGCGCATTTTCCCGGCTTCCTTGGCACCTTGTTCGCCTTTGCATGCCACGAAATCTTCAAAGGCAATGGTTTGGGCGCGAATGAAACCGCGTTCGAAGTCGGTGTGAATGACACCTGCCGCCTGGGGTGCGGTGTCGCCAATGTGAATGGTCCAGGCGCGCACTTCCTTCACACCGGCAGTGAAGTAGGTTTGCAGACCCAGCAAGCTGTAGGCAGCACGAATAACGCGGTTCAGACCGGGCTCTTCCATGCCCATATCGGATAGGAAAACGGCCTTGTCTTCGTCGTCGAGTTCGGCAATTTCGGCTTCGACCGCTGCACATACGGCTACAACCGGGGCATTTTCGGCCTTGGCGTAGTTTTGCACGGCTTCCAGGAAGGGGTTGTTGGTGAAACCGTCTTCACGCACGTTGGCCACATACATGCACCGCTTGGCGGTGATGAAGCAATACTGCTTGATCAGGGCCAGTTCATCAGCATCAAGCCCCATGGAACGGATGGGGCGCGCTTCGTTCAGCACGGGAACGATGCGTTCGAGCAAGGCCACCATCTTGATGGATTCTTTATCGCCGGCACGTGCCGTTTTCTGGTGCTTTTGCAGGGCTTTGTCGGCCGTGGCCAGGTCGGCCAGCGCCAGTTCGGTATTAATGACTTCGATGTCGGCCACAGGATCGACACGACCCGCCACGTGAATGACGTTTTCATCTTCAAAACAGCGCACGACATGCACAATGGCATCGGTTTCACGGATGTTGGCCAAAAACTGGTTGCCCAGGCCTTCACCCTTGGAAGCACCTGCCACCAGGCCTGCAATGTCGACGAACTCGACCACGGCAGGCAGCACGCGTTCAGGATTGACGATGGCGGCCAGGGCCTGCAGACGGGGATCGGGCACTTCCACAACGCCCACATTGGGCTCGATGGTGCAGAAGGGGTAGTTTTCGGCGGCAATGCCGGCCTTGGTCAAGGCGTTGAAAAGAGTCGATTTTCCGACGTTGGGCAAGCCAACGATGCCACATTGCAAAGCCATGGGATTCCTGAAAAATGTAAGAAGGCAATCAAGGAACGCGGTACGCCCCGCACAGGGCGCCGCCTGAAACAACTATTGTAGGCGATCAGGTCGCAAGTTCGGGCATCAGCTGCAAGACCAGCCACACTACGGCCAAGGGCCCCGCGTTGAACAAGGCATGCAAAGCGATGGCGGCGCCCAGCCCGCGGCGCACCCGCAACCACCCCAAGACCAGGCCGGTAGCCCACTGGGGCAATACCAGCAACGGCAAAAACCACCAGGGCGTCTGGCCCAGATTGAAGTTGTACAAGTGCAGGGCGGCAAAAGCCAGAGCCGCAAGGTGGAACAGCCAGGGAAAAAACGCCACCACACGCCGGCGCCAGGCCCACGACATGGGGCGCGTTCCGCTGCGCAGTTCAAGCACATAAGGCACGGTGCATGCCAGCACGAACAGGCCCAAACCCACAAGACCGACCACACCCGGGCCCTGGAACAACGCCAGCACGGCCAATGGCAACAGAAAGAGTGCAGCAACGGGACGGCGCAGGCCATGCCTGAACACCAGTTCCTCGACAATCGGCGCCCAGATCAGTGCGTGGACCCAGGGAATGGCGTGGATATTAAGCCGGTGACTGGCTCCGCTGGCACCCGCCGCCGCCACGGCCAGCGGCCCGAACACGAAAAGGTTGACCGTCCAGAGCACCAGAGCCCACTGCAACAAACGCCAGGGCGAAACCGCAGGAAACCAGTCGGTCCACCAACCGGGCCCGCTGCGCTGCCCGGGCAGGCGGGGCGCCAGCCGGGGGCGGCGCACACACCGGAAAAAGTCGCGCATTTCCTGCCAGAACGACAAGCGCTGCACCGAAGACGGGTCAGTCACGGTTTCCCTCGTGCAACTGCGCCGTTGCCCGGGGAAAATCACCCGCCAGCAACTGGGGCATGATGGCACGGCAACGCTCCAGGGCGGCATCGATGCGTTCGAGTTCGTCGCGCCGGGGAGCGCTAAGCACAAAGGCAGCTACCTGCTGCGCCAGACCCAGCGTACGCGGGTGACCGATACCCACACGCAGACGCCAGAATTTCGGATTCGGCAACACGGTGAGGATATCGCGCAGGCCGTTATGGCCGGCATGACCGCCCCCTTGTTTGAGCTTCACATGCCCGGGCATGAGATCAAGTTCGTCGTGAACCACCAGCACCTGTTCAGGCGCCAGTTTATAAAAGTGCATGACGGCACCGACTGCCTGACCGGAACGGTTCATGAAGGTGGTGGGTTTGAGCAGCAACAAGGGGCGACCTTGCAGCGTACCCTTGGCCACAAAACCATGAAAACCTTTATCGAGTGTGAACGCCGTATTCAGGTCGGCAGCCAACTGGTCAACCAGCCAGAAACCGGCATTGTGGCGGGTCTGTTCGTAGTCGGGGCCCGGGTTACCCAGACCGACAATCAGGCGTATGGATTCAGTCATAGCAAGCAGTTTACCCGTTCAGACAAAAAAACGCGTGGTGATCCAGCCCGACAACGTGCATGTGACGCAGGTTTGCAGCGCGCCTGATCAGGCCGGGCAGAAAGCACAGACAACCCCAGAAGACCGGGGACACGAACAACGAACTACAAAAAACAAAACCCCCGGAGGGCGTTAACCAACCAGGGGTTGAGTCTGATGTGTAACCCGGTGTCAAACCGGATTACACGTACAGGCTTCTTCCGCGAAATAATTCCGGGAATTATTCAGCAGCGGCAGCGTCGGCGGAATCAGCACCGGGCTTGGGCAGCGCAGCGGCAAGCACCAGATCGCCTTCCTGGCCGTGCACGGTGTGCACAACACCCTTGGGCAACTTGATTTCGGACAGGTGCAGGCTGGAACCGGCAACCATCAGACCGACATCCACTTCAATGAAGGGCGGCAGGTAAGCGGGCAGGCAGGTGATTTCCAGTTCGGTCAGCACATGGCTGATGATCTGGCCGCTGAGCTTGACAGCAGGTGCGGTCTCACCGTTGATGAAGTGCAGGGGCACTTTGGTGGTGATGGCGCGCGAGGCATCGATGCGCTGGAAGTCAACGTGCATGACCTGCTGCTTGTAGGGGTGCCACTGAACGGCACGCAACAACACGGTTTGGGACTGGCCTTCAAGATCCATATTCAGGATCGAGGCGTGGAATTCTTCCTTGCGCAGGGCGTGGTAGATTTCGTTGTGATCCAGTTCGATGTTGAGGGGCTGCTCTGTACCACCGTAAACGATGGCAGGAACACGACCGGCGCGGCGCAGGCGGCGGCTCGCACTCGAACCCTGGACGCTACGCGATGTGGCGTTGAATTTCATGGAAAACTCCAAAACTGATAAGTGGCGTGCCCAGCGTGATACCTGCGAGGCACTGACTTTGCTGATGAAAGCGCGTTACACGGGCAACGCACAGGAAAACAGCCTGCCGCGACCAGCAGGCTGCAAAAACGGGATTCAGTCGGCGAACAACGAGCTGACGGACTCGGCGTTGGAAATACGCAGAATGGTTTCGCCCAACAGGGAAGCGCACGACAACTGACGGATCTTGCCGCACTCGCGGGCGTCTTCCGACAGAGGGATGGTGTCGGTGACAACCAGTTCATCAAGGCCTGATTCGGCAATGCGCTTGACTGCGCCGCCCGACAGGACCGGATGGGTACAGTAGGCATACACAGAAACGGCTCCGCGGTCTTTCAGGGCCTGGGCAGCTTTGCACAGCGTACCGGCGGTATCGACCATGTCGTCCATGATGATGCAGGTGCGACCATCGACTTCACCGATGATATTCATGACTTCGGACACATTGGCACGCGGGCGACGCTTGTCGATGATGGCGAGATCGGCTTCCAGTTGCTTGGCCAGGGCGCGTGCGCGCACCACCCCACCGATATCGGGCGACACGACGACGAGATCCTGGAAATTGCGGCGCCAGATATCGCCGAGCAAGATGGGACCGGCATAGATGTTGTCGACGGGAATATCGAAAAACCCCTGGATCTGGTCGGCATGGAGATCCATGGTCATGACGCGATCGACACCGACAACCTGCAACATGTTCGCGACCACTTTGGCAGAAATGGCCACACGCGCAGAACGCGGACGGCGATCCTGGCGGGCATAACCAAAGTAGGGAATGGCTGCAGTGATGCGGCCGGCCGAGGCGCGACGCAAGGCATCGACCATGACCATGATTTCCATGAGGTTGTCGTTGGTGGGCGCACACGTGGGTTGCAAGACGAAGACGTCTTTTCCACGTACGTTTTCGTTGATTTCCACCATGACTTCGCCATCGGAGAAGCGGCCGACGGTCATTTTGCCGAGCGACATATCGAGGTGATTGGCGACGTCGACAGCCAGACGCGTGTTGGCTGTGCCGGTAAAAATCATGAATCTGTCGTTTGCCATGGCGGGATGTGGTTTTGCGTAGCGCTAAACAACAAAGCCGTTGATCGGTACCGCAGCAAGGAACCGGCTCAACAGCTTTACGATAAGAGAGTCTCGATAGATTTGAGAGTGGCTGGGGAAGAAGGATTCGAACCTTCGCATGCTGGAATCAAAATCCAGTGCCTTAACCAACTTGGCGATTCCCCAATTGTTCAGTACTTGCACAACAAGCCTTGCAAACCTGAATCAGTTTACCCAGCTTTTTAACGGGTGCTCAGTTAAACCTGGGCACGCCCAGACATTTCTGATTACCGCTGCAAGTTCAGCATTACAGTGCTGAATTTTACCAAAAATTTTCTGCTTGAACAAAATTGCCTGGCTGATGTTTTCAAATTCAACAAAAACACAAGCACCTGAACCGCTCATGCGGGGTGTAACCCCCAAAGATGCAAGACACTGCTCTGCAGCGCGCACCCCGGGAAAACCCGCCTGGGCAACTGACGAAAGAACATTGCTTCCAAACATGCCTTGCTTGAAAAAGCCGTTGTTTGGGGCGTGTTCTTTTTGCCAATCAGCAAAGACCGACATTATTACGGGTTTTGAATCACGTGTCAAGTAGGGGGATGAAAAAATTACTGCTGTGGGAATGGTTTCAGGGGGCTGCACGATCACGTAGGCACGATCAGGCAAGTCAACCGGTACAAGCTCTTCGCCAATGCCACGCGCAAAAGCCGATTCGCCAAAAATAAACACGGGCACGTCGGCGCCCAACGGCAAAGCCAGCGCCATGAGCTGTTCGCGGCCAAGACCACACGACCAGAGACGGTTCAGTGCAATGAGTACGGTTGCTGCATCGCTGGACCCTCCGCCCAGGCCGCCACCTGCCGGGATCGCCTTGCGATAACGGATCTGTGCCCCCAGACGCGTGCCGGTGGCACGTTGCAGGGCACGGGCTGCGCGGACCACAAGGTCGTCATCAGCCGCCAGACCGGGAACGGGGTCGCCCTCGCGAACGATCAAGCCATCAGTGCGCAGATCGAAGTCGAATGTGTCGTATAGGCCAATGAAACGAAAAACTGTTTCAAGCAGGTGGTAGCCATCGGGGCGACGCCCTGTAACATGCAGAAAAAGATTGATCTTGGCCGGCGCCGGCACGTCGTAGAGCGTCATGGCATTGCGTGAAGAATGCGGAAATTTGCGTGAAAAATGCGGCAATAATGGGTCATTGCGGATCGATGACCAGTCGCACGCTGATAGAGCGGTTAGCCTCATTACGATTCAGGCGCAGCAAGACAGGCCCCAACGCATCGTAGCGCGACAACTGAACCCGCCAGCCGTCTTGCAGGAAAACCACAGGACGCCCCTGCGCGTCACGCTCGATGGCGTGCGCACGTGCGGCATCAACGCGGCCTCGCAACCACTGAGCCAACCCGGAGACCGGCATGGGGCTACCCAACACATTTTCAAGCAAGGCGTCGGGCCCGGAGGCCGATTGCGTGGCACCATTGGCCTGGGTCAGCACCGCATGACCCGGGTGAATCAGAACGCGAGCCAGTGTGTTGCCCAGCGGGTCTGCAAGATCAAGGCGCTGCTCGCGGCCGGACTGAGACCAGACAAAACCGCCCTGCACGGCTTCGGGCGCCTGGCCAAACGATTCAGCCGTGATGGCAAAACGCCCGACACGCTGAAAAGCGGCAAGATCAGGCTCCACCACGCGGACCGGTGTGGCGCAGCCGGCCAGAACAGCCACACTGGCCAGAACAAAGCAACGGCGTGAAACGATGCAAGCAGAACGCTTCATTGGAAGGAAACACCGAATCTTTTCAGGGTCTTGAGCAAGGTTTCATTACCGGCATCGAGCTTGAGGCCTTCCTGCCAGATTGCGCGCGCCTGCTCTTTGCGCCCCATGGCCCAAAGGACCTCGCCCAGATGTGCAGCGACATCGGCAGCAGGCAACTGGCGCCAGGAACGCTCAAGGTACTCGAGCGCAGCCTGGTAATCTTTCACCCTGTAAAAATACCAGCCGACACTATCTTGGATGTAGGGGTTGTCGGGTTCGAGCTCGATCGCCTGCTCAAGCAATTCCTGGGCCTCGGCGAGCCGGATATTACGATCAACCAGGGTATAGCCAAGCGAGTTGTAGGCATTGGCGTTTTCGGGGTCAAGCTCGATGACTTCGAGCATCATTTGCTCAAATTCCTCGTACTTGCCCTGGCGCTCGTAGAGCATACCCAGGTCGTATTTTATCTCCGGGGTGTCGGGCAGCTGCTGATCCGCCTTTTTGAGCACACTGACGGCCATGTCGGTACGCCCGGCATCGCGATAAATTGACGCCTGTGTAAGCGCCACCACCGAACGCTCACGATCATTACGAGGTTTGAGGCGGTCGAGTGTGGCGCGGGCCAGATTGAGATCACCCTGACGGGCCTGCAGGACTGCTTTGTGCACCTGCGCCTGAAACCGCAAGGCGGGATCATCGATGAGATCGAGCTGGGCAATGGCCTGATCGAGACGCCCACGCTGTTCGGCAATTTGCACCAGCAGCAAACGGGCATCGGAAGCGTTGGCCATGGCATTGCTGGCCTGGTCATTCAGCGACTGACGACGTTGTGTCTGGACCTGAATGTATTCACGCAAAAGAGCCTCGGCACGCTCGAAGCGTTTCGCGCGCACATTGATTTCTGCTTCGGTGTAGAGCAGATCAAAATCTTCGGGCGTCTGGCGGCGAAGCATGCTGACCTGGGCGAGAGCGCCGTCGAAGTCCTGCCGGCCAACCAGACGATTGATCAGCATGAGTTGAAGTTGCCGGTTTTCAGGGTACGCCACCAGAAACTTGCGCGTTTCGGCAATGGCCGCAGCCGGGTCAACCTGAAGACCGTATTCGAGAATACGCTGGGCAGCAGCATCGGAGTCGGGGTCGAGCACAAGTGCCTTGCGCGCTTCATCGAGGGCGCGTTCGGGCCGACGTGCGCCCCAGGCGGCATCGGCCAGAGCCAGATGCGTAATGGCCAGCGAACGCACAGCGGGAAGCAGCGCTTGCTCAAGCACACTGAGCGCCAGGGATTTGTCAGCCATTTTGCTGACAATGGTGGCAGCCTGGGCCACGGCCTGCTCTTTGTCGTCGGCTTTTTCGATGCGGGCACGCAAAGCCCCTGCAAGACCGGCTGTCTGGCCATTGGATGCGGCAAGCGCCAGCGACGAGGCGATGGCTTCAGGATCTTTGGGTGCAAGCAAAGCCCATTCACGCGCGGCACCCAGAGCGCGCATCATGTTGCGCTCGGCCATGGCAAACTGGAAGGCCCTTTTTGCAAGACGCGGATCGGAGGTTTCACGGGCCAGGTCGAGCATGAGTTGCGATGCCGTGCCATATTCACCCCGGGTTGACGCCATTTCAGCGACCAGAATACGGTACAGGATATCGGGGGTGAGACTGACGGAAGGCAGTTCGCCCGGATTCAGGCGGATATACTCGACACGGTCATCGAGGATGGCGGGCGGACCGGACTGCGCGAACGCGACCGAACCGGACCCGGCACAGGACAAAACAGCCAGCAGCGAACAAAGCGAACGTTTCATTAACCGAAACCACCGCCACGGCCCCAAAACCAGCAAGCCAATGGCAAAATTACAAGATCGAAGACAAGGATGTTAGCACCGCACGATGCCCGAATTACCAGAAGTGGAAACCACACGTCGCGGAATTGCGACGGTCATGGCCGGACGCAGGCTCGACCAGTTCATTGTGCACGAAAACCGGCTGCGCTGGCCCGTACCGGCCGAACTGCCGCACACGCTGCAGGGCCGGGTGGTGCAGGCCTGCGAACGACGGGGCAAGTACCTTTTGATCAGGTTTGCCCATGGCGTGCAAATCGTGCATCTGGGCATGTCGGGCTCATTGCGTAGGGTACCCATGAATGAGCCCCGACGCAAACACGATCACGCCGAATGGGTGCTGGGTGATGCCCGTTTCCTGTACCACGACCCGCGTCGCTTCGGCGCCATTTTGTGGCACGACCTGAATCTGGGCCCCGTCGAACAGCATCCGCTTCTTGCACGACTCGGGATGGAGCCCTTTGACACTGCCTTCGATGGAAAACACCTGCACAGGTGCTTCAAGGATCGCGCCGTATCGATCAAACAGGCACTGCTCGCTGGCGATGCCGTGGTGGGCGTAGGCAATATCTATGCCTCTGAAGCCCTGTTCAAGGCACGCATCAACCCGCAAACACCGGCAGGCAAGATATCGGCCGCACGCTGCAACACGCTGGCGACAGCCATTCGGAAAACCTTGAGCCAGGCACTGGAAGCTGGCGGCAGCACGCTGCGCGACTACGTCAACTCCACCGGCGAACCCGGTGCCTATTTCACGTTGCATGCGGCAATGTATGAGCGCGCGGGCAAACCTTGTCCACGCTGTGAAACGCCGGTGAAACGCATTGTTCAGGGGCAACGCGCCACGTACTTCTGCCCGGTGTGCCAGCGCCGCTGATACGTACGCACGCTAAGCGGGCATCCTGCGCCCCGCCAACCGGTTGCGCTATAGTGCATGCGTTGAACCAATCCAGGATCGTCACATGTCTTTTCTGAACGAAACACACGACCCGTCCCTGCAGAGCTGGATCGAATCCGCCAACCTGCCTGACAACGGTTTTCCGGTACAGAACCTGCCATTCGGTGTTTTTCGACCAACGGGCACCACCGAAGGTTTCCGACCCTGCGTCGGTATCGGTGACAAAGTACTTGATCTGGCAGCGCTTTCATCGACCAACCCGTTCCAGGCCGAAGCCGCCGAAGCCCTGGCGGCCTGCATGTCGACCACCCTGAATCGTCTCATGGCGCTCACGCCGGCACACTGGTCGGCACTTCGGCTGGCCTTGTCACGTGCGCTACGCAAGGGTTCCGACCTTCAGAAGCTGATTGAACCCCTGTTGTACAACCAGGCCAGCATCGATCTGGGGCTGCCCGCCACAATCAGTGACTACACCGATTTCTATATTTCCATTCACCACGCTACGGCAGTTGGCCGCCAGTTCCGGCCCGACAACCCGTTACTGCCGAACTACAAATGGATTCCCATCGGATACCACGGGCGTGCATCCACGATCGGCGTTTCAGGCCAGACATTCCCGCGCCCCATCGGCCAGACCCGGCCGGTCACCGAGGGCGGCCAACCCGGCTTCGGCCCCAGTACGCGCCTTGATTACGAACTTGAGCTGGGTATTTTCATCGGCCAGGGCAACGAAGCGGGCAAGCGCGTCCCCCTGCGCCAGGCCGAGTCCTGCGTTTTTGGTTTCTGCGTTCTGAACGACTGGTCGGCCCGTGATCTTCAGGCCTGGGAATACCAGCCGCTGGGGCCGTTTCTGGCCAAGAACTTTGCCAGCACCATTTCACCCTGGGTCATTACACTGGATGCGCTGGCACCCTTTCGCACGGCACCCGCCCGACCCACAGGCGACCCTCAGCCCCTGCCTTACCTTGATTCCGTCGGAAACCGGGAATACGGCGCCTTCGAGGTCGAACTCGAAGTACTGCTGAGCACACGCCTTTCACGCGAGCAGGAACAGGCGCCCTTTATGCTGGCACGCAGCAATTTCCGCGATGCCTACTGGACAGCCGCTCAGCTGGTCGCACACCACACAGTGAACGGTTGCAGCCTGCGCCCGGGTGACCTGCTGGGCACCGGAACGCTATCGGGGCCACACGCCGGACAAGAGGGATCCTTGCTCGAAACCACCCAGGGCGGGAAAAAGCCTGTTCAGCTGCCCTGGGGCGAAGAACGCACCTTTTTGCAGGACCACGACGAAGTCACCCTGAAAGCATTCTGCCGCAAGCCGGGTTACCCCATGATCAGCCTGGGCGCCTGCAGCGGCCGCGTGTTGCCGGCACTGATCGACGACCTTTGACCCATCCGCGGCCCTGGCAACCGCTTTTATGAAGGGCCAGGGCAGCACAGTTGGCCGTTTCTGCGTGAAACGGCCACTACCGTGTTGCCACGGTGTCAGTTCACCACCAGCACCTTGCCCGGGTTCATGATGCCTTTGGGATCCAGTGCCTGTTTGATCTTGTGCATCAGGGCCAGTTCAACGGGATCTTTGTACAACGGCAGGTAATCGCGCTTCAATTGACCCACGCCGTGTTCCGCGCTGATGGAACCATTGAAGCGATGCACGCTGTCGTGAACCAACTGGTACACCTGAGGCTGCTTTTCAAGCAAGGTTTCTTCGGAAAATGCCTTCCCGGGCGCCACGTTGTAATGCAGGTTGCCATCGCCCAGATGCCCGAAAATAACGTGCTCGATACCGGGAAAAGCCTGCTGCAAAGCCGCATTGGTGACCTGCACAAATTCGGCCATGCGCGAAACCGGAATGGAAACATCGTGCTTGATGCTTTTGCCGAACGCTTTTTCAGCCAGCGGAATGCTTTCACGCAAATGCCACAGGGCCTTGCTTTGGGTAATGTTTTCAGCGATGACGGCATCGTGTACAAAACCGGCTTCCAGCGCCTGGCCAATAACCGCTTCAAAGCGCTCGCGTGCGTGGTCGGCGCTTTCGCTGTCGGACAATTCCAGCAAGGCGTACCAGGGCATGGTCGCTGAAGGGCCTTCGAAAGGAATACGTTGCTGCGGGTAACAAGCCACCACACCATCAAGGCAGGAACCCGCGATCAGCTCAAAACCGGTCAGCGAGGCCCCAAAACCCGAGCGGGCCAGCGACAGCATGGTGACTGCATCTTCGATGGAGTTCAGGGCCAGCAGCGCCGTACACTGGGCAACCGGCATGGGATACAACTTCACGGAAGCCGCGGTAATGATCCCCAACGTGCCTTCGCTGCCCATGAACAGATTGCGCAGGTCGTACCCGGTGTTGTCTTTACGCAAACCCCGCAGCCCATGCCAGATTTCGCCATCGGCGGTGACCACTTCCAGACCCAGTACAAGATCGCGTGCATTGCCATAGCGCAATACCTGCGTGCCGCCGGCGTTGGTGGCCAGGTTGCCACCCAGCGTGCAACTGCCTTCGGCAGCCAGGCTGAGCGGAAACAAACGCCCGGCATCGCGGGCTGCTTGCTGGACAGCCTGCAGAATGCAGCCGGCTTCGGCAACCAGCGTGTCGTTGTCGGTATCAATGCTGCGAATGGCGTTCATGCGGGTAAGCGACACGACCACGGCCGATCCGGAGTCGTCAGGCGTGGCCCCCCCGCACAAGCCGGTGTTGCCGCCCTGCGGCACCACCGGAACTGCGTTGGCGGCGCACCAGCGCACCACCCGGGCCACCTGCTCGGTGGAACCTGGGCGAACGACCGCCAGCGCACGGCCCTGGTAACGACCACGCCAGTCAGTGACATAGGACACAGCGTCATCACCCGTGATGACATGCTCGGAGCCAACAATTTCTGCCAATTCTTCGTACTGATTCATTGCATTGCGCGGGAACCTCCGGCCATGGCCGGAGAGGGATAGGACGGCACGTGCAACGTGCCCTGACCCCGCTTCTCCAGATGAAACTATCCTTGCCAAGCACCGCCACGGACGATAAACCGTGCCGGGCGAACCATTTTATTAATAATCCTGATTGTAGAGCGACCTTCACAATCCTTCCACGGTCTTGTGCATGGAACCTGCGGACGCACACGTTGGCCACGAGTCGGTACACGCCAGGCACCCAACCGGATGCAGCACATTTTGTTGCATTGCAGGCAAAGCGGAAGGAATCGGGGATAATTACGGCTTGACCATCACTCTTTCGTAAGGATGCCTTCGTGACCACCGCACTGCCCTTGCCCGCCGCCGTTTTCAAAGCCTACGACATCCGGGGCACCGTGCCCGATGCCCTGAACGCCCAGTTTGCCCGCCGTCTGGGGCGCGCGCTGGCAGAACTGGCACACGATAACGGGGTGACAACCCTGGTTATTGGGTACGATGGCCGGCTGAGCAGCCCTGAGTTGTCGGCCGCCCTGCACGAAGGGCTTAATGAAGGCGGCATCAACACCCTGGATCTGGGCATGGTACCCACCCCGCTGGTGTACTTTGCCGCCTACACCCGCAAAGCCGGCTCGGGGGTCGCCATTACGGGCAGCCATAATCCGCCCGACTACAACGGCTTCAAAATGATGATGGCCGGCAAAACCCTGCACGGCGAAGACATCCAGGCCCTGGCCCGTGCCATGGCCAACCCGCGCAACCTTGACGGCGTCACTCCCGGCACCCGTCAGGCACTCGATATCAAACCCGACTACCTGAACGAGGTCTCCGGCACCATCAAACTGGCACGCCCCATGCGCATTGCCATCGACTGCGGTAACGGTGTGGGCGGCGCCATCGCCGCCAACCTGTTCCGGGCGCTGGGTTGCCAGGTCGATGAACTGTTCTGCGATGTCGATGGCACCTTCCCCAACCACCACCCTGATCCAGCCGACCCGCACAACCTGGAAGACCTGATCCGCCACGTTACCAGCACCCCCTGCGAGCTCGGTCTGGCCTTCGATGGCGATGCCGACCGCCTGGGGGTGGTCACGAAATCCGGCCAGATCATCTGGCCCGACCGCCAGCTTATCTTGTACGCACAAGACATTCTTGAACGCGATCCTGGCGCCACCATCATTTTCGATGTGAAGTGCAGCCGCCATGTGGCGCGGGCCGTGAAACTGGCCGGCGGCAAGCCCGTCATGGCACGCACCGGTCACTCCCTGATCAAGGCCAAGCTGGCTGAAACCGGCGCCCCGCTGGCCGGCGAAATGAGCGGCCACATCTTCTTCAAAGAACGCTGGTACGGCTTCGACGACGGCCTGTACACAGGCGTACGCCTGCTGGAAATCCTGTCGCGTCACGAAAACCCGTCTGAAGTACTCGAAGCGCTGCCTCAAGACATTTCCACCCCGGAAATCAAACTTGAAATGCAGGAAGGCCAGCCCCACGCCTTCGTTGAAAAGCTGCAGGAACACGGGCAGTTTCCCAGCGCCACCCATATCAGCACCATTGACGGCGTGCGTGCCGAATACGCTGACGGCTTTGGTCTGGCACGCGCATCGAACACCACGCCTGTCATTGTGCTGCGCTTCGAGGGCGATGACGAGCTGGCCATCGAACGGATCAAAGAAGAATTCCGCAACGCTTTCCGGGCGCTGGATACCTCGCTGACACTGCCTTTTTGAGCGGGTTGTGCCCAGGCTGCGTACCCTTGTTTGCGTCATTGCATTAACGGCCCTGCTGATCGCCGGCGGGTGGCTCCTGCCGTCCGGTCCGGGGCTACGCCTTGTCCACACAGAACCCTCCACCTTCTCGCCGGTTCTGGTCACCGCAGAAGCCGGTCTACGCTGCATGACGTTTGCGTCATTGACCGAGCCTGGACGGCAAACCTGCATCCAGGTGGACAACCCGGACCGCATGGTTTTTGCCTACACCCGCATGATGATGGCCGGCCTGTTGCTGAACCCTGAACCGCGCTCCGTACTCATGATCGGACTGGGTGGTGCCACACTGCCCCGGGCCCTTGCCAAACTTTATCCGCAGGCGACCATCGACAGCATTGAGATAGACCCTGCGGTGGCCCGGGTTGCAGAACACCATTTTGGCTATACACAAGGTCCGCGACAACGCCTGTTCATCCAGGATGGCCGGCACTTTGTGGAACGAGCCGCTGCGGCAGGGCAGCAGTACGACTTGATCCTGCTCGATGCGTTCGATGCTGACTACATTCCCCCGCACCTCATGACCGTCGAATTTTTCCGGGAATTGCGGCAGTTGCTGACCGACGATGGCGTTTTCGTCGCCAACGCATTTACGCGCAGCAAACACTACGACAGGGAAAGCGCCACATTCGCCGCGACCTTTGGTGCGTTCTTTAACCTGCGCGACAACCTGGAGGGGAACCGGGTCATCATTACGGCAAAAAACACCTTACCCGGGCACGATACGCTTGCCCAAAACGCGCAAGCGCTGGCCGCCTCGCTGCAGCCATTTGGCATTGACCTCGATCAGGAACTGGCGCGCCTGGTCCGGATCGATACCAACACACACAAAGCACGCCCCCTGACCGACCACGATCACTGGAAATGATCTGGCGCAAGACAACGGGGCGCAAAGGCGTGTCAAGCCGTTGATTGCAGCCCGCAGGGGCTCATCCTGTGGCAGACTTATAGCCGGATTTTGTTTTCAGGATGACTCATGAACACGCCCCAACCCAGCAAACCCGCAACGTCCGAAGTCCTGCCCTCCGGTTTCAGTCGTCGTCTGAGCCCCTTCGACCGACTGCTTTCCGAAGTCAGTCGCGCCGTTCAGGTGCTCGATGGTTCGGTTCAGGCGGGCCGGCCCAATCCGGCAGATGCAGCCGCAGCAAACGAAACGCCCCCGGCGCCGGCAGAATCAATCGCACAGGTCGCTGCCCAGTCTGCTGCCACCGCTGATCTTTCGCCCGCAGAACAGAAACATGCCGCCGGACTCATGCGGGTCAATCATGTGGGTGAAATCTGCGCGCAAGCGCTTTACCGGGGTCAGGCCGTTTTATGCGGCGATGCAGCAATTCGCAAAGTGCTCTACAAAGCGGCTGCGGAAGAGGTTGATCACCTGGTCTGGTGTCGTGAACGCTTGCAGGAACTGAAAAGCCACCCGAGCGTTCTGAACCCGCTCTGGTACCTGGGTTCATTCACGCTGGGCCTGGTGGCCGGGCGTGCCGGCACCCGCTACAACCTGGGATTCATGGCCGAAACAGAGCGGCAAGTTGAGCAGCACCTTGACCACCATTTGCAGGAACTACCGCCGCAAGACCAGCGTTCACGCCATATTGTCGAACAAATGCGGATCGATGAAATCGATCACCGGCACACGGCACAAAACCGTGGCGCCGCCCCGTTACCCGCTCCGGTTAAAGGGGCCATGCGCATCATGTCACGCATCATGACCACAACGGCCTATCGTCTCTAATTGCTTCCAACCGGCAAAACACGCCATTTCACCCGTATTAACCCTTAGGGGTTTATACGGGTTGCAAGAAACATGTCACACAGCATTTTTTTTGCAAAAACGCCACATTTTTGCCCCACAGGCATTTTTTCAAAAAAATATCTTGCATCGCACAAAAATCATCTATACAATTCAGTTATCGGATGTCGAAACACGATTGCAAAGGGAAAACCCCAACAAGGCTATTCAAAACTTTGCAGTGTGCAGGCTCAGGTCGTTCCTTAGCAGCCCGACATGCCCAGGTTGTCTCCTCCACCCTCCTCCTTTGGTGGATTTAGCCCGAGATCTCACGATCCCGGGCTTTTTTTTGCCTGCAGGAAACAGCGGCCCCTGTATTTTCCTCGGGTTTTCACCTAGTATTCCTGCTTGTCTTAAAATGTGCTGCAGCAGCACATTCCTAACCCGCACAGGAACTACGTGACACAACCTGAACTCTGGGGTTCCCTGACCTGGCTGTCCATCTGTATTGTCGCCTTCATGGTTGGCGGGCTTATTGTCGCCTCGGAACGATGGCACGGCGCGTTCACGGGCGACACTGACCTGAACAAGCCCCAGGCCTCGCATACCCGCTCAACGCCCCGCGTTGGCGGGTTGGCCGTGCTGGCGGGCAGTCTGGCCGGGCTTCTGGTGCTGGGGCCCAGCAACATGACACTCACCTGGCTATGGCCCGTGCTGTTCATCGCCGCCATGCCCGTGTTCGTGGCCGGGCTTCTGGAAGACATCACCAAAGACATCGGTTCTGGAAAACGCCTGCTGGCGGCCTTTGGCTCGGCCGCGATTGCCTGGTGGCTGTTGGGCGGCGTGTCGCGGGTGGGCTGGGAATGGGCCGACTGGATCCTTTCGTTCTGGCCCGTGTCGCTGCTGTTCACCATGTTCGCTGTGGGGGGCTGCACGCACGCTCTGAACATTGTGGACGGCATGAACGGGCTGGCCGGCATGATCGCCACCCTGATGGCCGTCTCTTTGTCCCTGGTTGCCCTGCAAGTCAACGACATCCCCATCTTCCTGATCGCTGCTGCCCTGGCCTCGGCAACCCTGGGCTTTCTGGTCTGGAACTTTCCCTTCGGGCGCGTATTCCTGGGCGATGGCGGCGCCTATTTTCTGGGCTTCATGCTGGCCGAACTGGCTGTGCAATTGGTGGTGCGCAATCCCAGCGTGTCGCCATTCTATGCGCTGGCCGTGCTGTTCTACCCTGTTTTTGAAACATTGTTTTCGATCTGGCGGCGCCGCTTCAAACGCGGCACCCCGGTTGACCAGCCCGATGCATTGCACCTGCACCAATTGGTGTTCAGGCGCCTGGTGCGTGTCACATTCAGCCGTGATCGCCGTCATGCCGTACCGGCCCTGTGCAATGCCATGACATCGCCGTATTTATGGGTACTGGCCCTGATCGGGCTGGTGCCGGCAACGCTGTGGTGGGACAACACCCTGATTCTCTGTGCCAGCATTCTGGTTTTCTCGCTGGTTTATATCTGGCTGTATTCACGCCTGGTTTCGTGGCGCCGGCCTTCGTGGCTGTTGCTGCCATCGCTGGGCCGAAAAAAAAGGCAGCCCTGAACATGCAGCTCCCCGGTTCGCCCCCATGCCTGAACTCTGGGCACAGGCACAGGCGAACCGCAGCTGCCCATCCCACTCTTGATCTCGAGGTCTCATCGTGCAACTTCAGGATGTAAAACTTGCCGTCGTCGGACTGGGCTATGTCGGCCTGCCGCTGGCGGTTGAATTTGGAAAAAAACGCCCTGTGCTCGGGTTCGATATCAATCCGCATCGCATTGCCGAACTGCGCGAAGGGCGTGACCACACACTGGAAGTGGAGCCCGGGGAACTGGCACAAGCCGGTGGCCTGTCGTTCACCCACGAAGCTGATCAACTGGCCTTCGCCAATGTCTTCATCGTCACTGTACCGACCCCCATCGATGCCTACAAGCAGCCGGACCTGACCCCGCTGATCCGGGCCAGTGAAACCATTGGCAAGGTGCTCAAACGCGGCGATATCGTCATTTACGAATCCACGGTTTACCCGGGTGCCACGGAAGAAGACTGCGTACCGGTACTTGAACGCGTATCGGGCCTGCGCTTTAACGAAGATTTTTTCGCAGGCTACAGCCCTGAACGCATCAATCCAGGCGACAAGGCCCACCGGGTCGCCACCATCCGCAAAGTCACCTCGGGCTCCACACCCGCCGTGGCCGATCTGGTCGATGCACTGTATGGTGAAATCATCACGGCAGGCACACACAAAGCGCCATCGATCCGTGTGGCGGAAGCCGCCAAAGTCATCGAGAACACCCAGCGTGATGTCAACATTGCCCTGGTCAATGAACTGGCTCTCATTTTCAACAAACTGGGTATCGACACCCAGGCCGTTCTGGAAGCCGCCGGCACGAAGTGGAATTTCCTGCCGTTCCGGCCTGGCCTGGTCGGCGGCCACTGCATCGGCGTCGATCCCTATTACCTGACCCACAAGGCGCAGTCGATTGGCTACCACCCGGAAATCATTCTGGCCGGACGTCGCCTGAACGATGCCATGGGCAGCTACGTGGTCGCCCAACTGGTCAAGGCCATGACCAAACGGCGCATCCAGGTACAAGGCTCACGGGTGCTGGTCATGGGCCTGACCTTCAAGGAAAACTGCCCCGACCTGCGCAACACCCGCGTGGTCGATATCGTGCGGGAACTGGGCGAATACAGCATTGGCGTCGACGTCTACGATCCCTGGGTCGATCCCGCCGAAGCCCGGGCAGAATACGGTATTGAACCGGTCGCAGAACCCGCCCAAGGGGCCTATGATGCAATCGTATTAGCCGTTGCCCACCGACAATTCACCGGCATGGGTGCCCAGGCTATCCGCGCACTGGGCAAACCGGATCACGTGCTGTACGACCTGAAATACGTTCTGACGGCCCAAGAAACCGACATCCGACTCTGACACGATCCATGCCCATTTCCTACGCAAACCTGCTCGCCGGCCTGCAGGCCGCACCCAAAGTCTGGCTCGTCACAGGGTGCGCAGGCTTCATCGGTTCGAATCTGCTGGAAACCCTGCTGCACCACGATCAGACCGTTGTTGGTCTGGACAACTTTGCCACGGGCCACGCCCGCAACCTGCACGATGTCCGGCACGCCGTAACACCTGCCCAGTGGGCGCGTTTCCGATTCATTGAAGGTGACATCTGCGACATGACCACCTGCCAGGACGCCGTTCAAGGTGTTGACTACGTACTGCACCAGGCGGCACTGGGCTCCGTACCGCGCTCACTGCTCGATCCGGTTACCACCAACACAGTGAATATCGGCGGCTTTCTGAACATGCTGGTGGCTGCGCGCGATGCCGGCGTGAAATCGTTCGTTTATGCGGCCTCCAGCTCCACGTATGGTGATCACCCCGGCCTGCCCAAAGTCGAGGACGTGATCGGCAAACCACTGTCACCCTATGCCGTCACCAAGTATGTGAACGAACTGTACGCCGATGTTTTTGCGCGATCCTACGGGTTCACCAGCATCGGGCTGCGCTATTTCAATGTGTTTGGCCCGCGCCAAGATCCCGAAGGGGCCTATGCCGCCGTGATCCCCAAATGGCTCGCCGCCATGATCCGCAATGAAGATGTTGCCATCAATGGCGATGGCGAAACCAGTCGCGACTTCTGCTTCATCCAGAATGTGGTGCAGGTCAACCTGCGGGCAGCCCTGGCGAACGATCCTGCCCGAAACCAGATCTACAACGTGGCGGTCAATGCCCGTACCAGTCTTAACCAGCTCTTCGAACTGTTGTCACAGGAACTCAATGCCCACGGCGTTCACTACGATCGGCCGGCGGTGTACCGCGATTTCCGGGCAGGCGATGTTCGCCATTCCCAGGCCGACATCTCCAAAGCGCGCACACTGCTGGGCTATGAGCCCACCCATACCATTGCGCAAGGCCTGAAGGTTGCCATGCCCTGGTACATTGACTTTCTGCGCCCGGCTGCGGGCTACTGAAGCTCGTGCGCCTGAACGCTGATCACCGACGCATTGCGGCCGGCGCGGCCCGCGTTGCGTTTTTTCTGCTGCTGGGCAAGTTCGCCGGTGCCGCCAAGGAAATGGCGGTCGCTTATCGCTACGGCGTCAGCGACATTGTCGATGCCTACCAGTTCACCCTGACCCTGGCCAGCTGGCTCCCTGTCACGCTGGTCGGCGTATTGTCCGTGGTTCTGATCCCCGTACTGGTGCGGCTGCGCCGTCAGGGCCCGCCCGAAGAACGCACACTGTTTCTGCGCGAACTGCAAGGCTGGGCCTGGTTGGTTGGGGTTGTGCTGGCCGGCATGCTGTACCTTGCGTGGCCTTGGGTACTGCCCATCATGGGTCAGGGTTTGTCTGAAACTGCACGGCAAGCCAGCAATGAACTCATGTTCGCTTTTGCGCC
>JAAYGT010000041.1 GCA_012727555.1 Alcaligenaceae bacterium
CATCAGTTCAGGAATGTAACCTCACCGTTGGAAAGGTCATACATGGCGCCGCTGATCTTGATGCGGTTTTCTTTTTCAAGCCCGGCCAGTACCGGGCTGTTGGTGCGAATGATCTCCATTGTATGCAGCACGTTCTGCCGGGCGACCGCATTGACGAACTCAGCATTGCGTCCGGTGCGTTCACCGCTGTAAGGCGTTGCCTGGACTGCGGGCGTAATCTGTTCCAGCAAGCCGGTCAGGTTACCTAGTTTCACGCCATTGATTGCCCCGGCAATTGCCCCGCACGCGGTGTGTCCCAGGACCAGCACCAGCTTGGCCCCTGCGGCGGCGCAGGCAAATTCCATGCTTCCGATCAGGTCAGGTGTGGAAATGTTGCCAGCAATGCGAGCTCCGAACGCGTCACCGATGCCCGTATCAAAAATGATTTCCGCCGGCGCACGTGAGTCGATGCAGCTGAGAATCACAGCAGCTGGATACTGCCCTGTTGCGGTGGCTCTTTTCTGTGCAAGGAAATCGTGGGATTGCATCTTGCCGCTGCGAAACCGGGCATTGCCTTCACGCAGCATTTCAATGACTTGATCCGGCGTCATGGCATCGCGCTGTGTTTGGGTCAGTGAAGCCGCTGATGCCGTGCCTGGGGTGAGTGTCAGGCCTGTGGCCACGGCAAGGCCGGTGCTTGCGCCTGCCTTGAGCCAGTTGCGTCTGCCCGGATTGCCGGGTGTGGTGCCGGATGTGCAGCAGTTGGGTATGAATTTCATGGTTGTCTCCGGTGGTCCTGCATGTTTTTTGAGTAGTCAGGCTGGGTCAGCGCGTTGTGATGGTCACCGATTAACGTGCTGCGGGCCGACTGTAACAACACGGTTTACCCGGTTTCAGGGTAATGCCTTTTGTTTGTTTTTCTGTAACCAAGGGTTTTAAGTCGCAATAGAGGGTATTTTGCGTGCAGGGCCGTTGATATGCCTGGGATTGTTCAGCATGGATGAAGGACTGCGCAGCATGAATCGACCTGTTCCAGCAGGTAGTCTGAATTTGCTGTCCAATTTGGGAATTGTTTGTTTGATGAAATTGAATAATCAATCTAATTATTCAATTTGTTTGTTGTGTTGGCCGTGCCTTATGCTTGTTACCACTCTTCAAACACGTAAACTCCAGGTGATTATGGATACTTTTACAGATTCTGCACAAAGAACAGGCCAGGCGTTGTCGGGTATCCGCGTACTCGATATAGCGACATTTCTTGCAGCCCCTTTTTGCGGCACCATACTGGCTGATTTTGGTGCGGACGTCATTAAAATAGAACAGCCGGATCGGGGTGATTCGCTACGTCAGTTTGGTACGCCTGCCGAGTGTGGCGACACCTATATGTGGATGAGTGAAGCACGCAATAAACAGTTTGTGACGCTTGATTTACGAACTCCCGAAGGGGCCGATATTTTCCGAGAAATGGTGGCCAAGTCAGATGTCGTGCTTGAAAATTTTCGCCCTGGCACGTTGGAGAAATGGGGGCTGGGTTATGAAGCACTGCGGAGTATCAATCCAGGTTTGATCATGCTCAGGGTGAGCGCCTATGGGCAAGACGGCCCTAAAAAAGATGAGCCTGGTTTCGCTCGCATTGCGCACGCCTTTGGTGGTTTAAGCCACTTGGCCGGCGCGCCGGATGGCCCACCGGTTGTTCCCGGTTCCACCTCTTTAGCTGATTACATTTCCGGGCTTTGGGGGGCGATCGGGGTTCTGATCGCATTGCAACATCGTAATCAAACTGGGGTCGGGCAATCTATTGATATTGCGCTTTATGAATCCGTTTTTCGGTTGCTCGATGAAATCGCACCCGTTTATGCCAAGTTTGGTACGGTCAGGGGGCGTCTTGGGGCTGATGTTGCCAACGTTGCCCCGCACAGTCATTATCAGACCGCATCAGGAGAATGGGTTGCCATCGCCTGCAGCAATGATCGCATGTTCGAACGGTTGGCCAGTCTGATGGGGCAACCTGGGCTTTTCGATAATCCCCGTTTCGCCAATGCACCCGCCCGAGCACAGCATCGTGAAGAAATAAACCAGATCGTTGCAGAGTGGGTCGGATCAAAGGCTTACGATGAGCTGACTGCTTTGTGTTCCGGGGCCGGGGTGCCGTGTGGTCGAGTCAATACGATTGCAGACATTTTTCAGGAACCACAGTTCCAGGCGCGCGGCAATTTGATGAGTGTCTGTGATACGCGTTTTGGTGACACGGTCATACCGGCTTCCGTACCTCGTTTGTCTGAAACACCGGCCCATTTCAAAAATCTGGGTGGTGCACTTGGCGCAGACAATGAAGAGGTTTATTCGCGTCTTTTAGGCCTGTGCCAAGACAAACTGCATCAGCTCAAGGCCTCTGGGGTGATTTGATTGCGCAATCAGGGTAATGTGTGCTGTTTCGGGTTGGGAGTCATGTCGTGACCTGCCCCGATTCGTTTTCTTACGATTTGCGTCAGCCGCATCGCTGCCGGGCTCAGCGAGCGACCTTTAAGTGTGACCAGCCCGACTTTGCGTGTGAGATACACAGGTTCCTTTTGAGTGCTGTTCGTGTTTTCGGATTCCGTGTCGATCAGAAGTGTATGTGTGTTCTGGGCAGGCTGTTCGGGTACGACAAGGCCAGGGAGAATAGCAACGCCGAGTCCGGCATTTGCCATGGATACAAGTGTTTGTGCTTGCGAAAACTGATATTTGGTTTGGAGCGTCAGTCCGAGTTTCTGTGCAGCTTTGTCTAGAGAGGTGCGTAGTGCTGTCGCCGGGCTCAGTAACAGCAAGGGCATTTTGCACAGCTGTGACAGGGTGATTGCCCCTTTGGCTTTGGGCATGAACTTGTCGGGTACCAGTGCGTACAAATATTCTTGAAGAATTTCCTCAAAGTCAAACTCGGGGGCGTCTACAACAGGCCCGATGCCGAAATCGACGGTTTCTTTACGTACAGAATCAAGCATTTCACTGAGTGTGAGTTCGTTGATGTAGACCTCGACACCGGGGTAGTCCTGTTCGAATAGAGCCAATATATGCGCAAGGCGTGTCGAAGCTACAGTGGTCGAGCATGACAAAAAAATACGACCTCGCTTGAGATCCGCCGCTTCCTGAATGCGGCGCAGCCCCAGTTCCACTTCCGACATGGCGCGCCGCGCACTTTCAAGCAGTTGTTTGCCTTCATGCGTCAGGCTGACCTGTCGGGTTGTGCGGTGAAACAGGGCAACGCCCAGTTGCATTTCAAGTTGTTTGATTTGTGTCGTGACTGCGGATTGAGAACGATGCGAGGCATCGGCCGCCTGGCGAAAGCTTTGATGTTCGGCCACCAGCATGAATGCACTCAAAAGTTTGAGGTTCACATTGGGTAGGGGGCGGCTATAGGCGCTATGGGCGAGTTCCATGACTTATCGATAAAACTGAATAATAGATATGATAATTTAATTTGTTGAAAAACTGACTCGCTCGTAACATGTTTTCACCTTAAACATCAACAGATCAAGGTGGAGAAAACCATGTTTATCAACCGGAAAATTGTCCAATCAGTGATTCTTGGCGCGGCCGCGTTTGGACTGGGACACAGTGCTTCAGCCCAACAGGCTTACCCTTCAAAAACCGTTCAGGTGGTTGTGCCCTGGACGCCGGGCCAGGCAACCGATGCAGCTGCCCGAATGGCTGCGGACAAGTTGTCAAATGCCATGGGCCAGACGTTTGTGGTGGAAAATAAAGCGGGAGCCGGTGGAACGGTCGGTGCTGCCTATGTGGCCCGAACAAAACCGGATGGCTACACGCTGCTGGCAGGATCAACAGGGTCCATCACGACGGGGCCTCTTTTGAATGGTGCATCGTACGCAGCCAAGGACTTTGCACCGGTCAGTCTGATAGCAACCGTTCCTTATGTTCTGGTGACCCGTTCTGATTTTCCGGCCAAGTCGGCGCAGGAGCTGGTCGATATTCTTGTCAAAAATCCCGACAAATACACCTTTGCCTCGTCAGGCGTTGGTTCGATTGGTCACCTGACAGCTGAGCTGTTCACCAATCGTCTTGGCATCAAGGCGACCCACATTCCCTATAACGGCAGTGCAAAAGCGTTGACGGATGTGATGAGTGGTGAAGTGACCTTCATGTTTGATTCCCCCACTTCAATCGCGTCCCATGTGCAGTCAGGCAAAGTGCGTGCTTATGCTGTTTCATCGAAAAATCGCAGCCAGACTCTGCCAGATGTGCCTACTGTCGCAGAAACGACTGCACTGAAAGACTTTGACCTGATTGCCTGGATTGGTTTGCTGGCACCCGCTGGCACGCCTGATAGTGTTCTTGATGCGTTGAATCAACAAATCAATGCGAATCTTGTGGGTCAGGACGTTCAAAATCGTTACCGGACGCTGGGAATCGACCTGGCCACGTCAACGCGTGCCGATATGGCACGTGTCATTGCCGATGAAAATGAACGTGTCGGAAATCTGCTCAAAACGGCTGGTATCAAGAAATAACCGAATGTCTGTCGTTCCTGAATTTGTGTCTTGAACGCATCCTCCCCGATACGTTGCCTGGAAAGGGCAACGTATCCAACCCATGAGATTTGCAAAATGAGTACGACTTACCGTCCAAAACGCCCTGGTCGTTTTTTTGAAGACTTCAGTGCGGGTGATTGCTATGAGCATTGGCCAGGCCGCACGCTGACCGAGACCGATAACATACAGTTCAGTTTAATGACCATGAATCGTCATCCGCTACATTGCGATTCGGCCTATGCTGCAACGACAGAATTCGGAAAACCCTTGATCAACAGTGGATTGACGCTGGCTATTGTGCTGGGGATGACTGTGGATGACATCAGTCTGAATGCGATTGCAAATCTTGGATGGAAAGAGATTGAACTGACCGCGCCCGTTTTCCCTGGCGATACAATCTATGCCCGGTCCGAAGTGCTTTCAGTGCGTCCAAGCAAGACACGTCCCGGCCAGGGTATCGTGACAACACGTACCGAAGCCTTCAAGGCAGATGGCACGGTTTTCATGCGTTTTGTCCGTAGTTGTCTGGTGCCTGCACGTGCCCAGGTAGAAACCGGGCACGTATCGTGACGCCAGGGGTAATGAAGAAATGAGTTACAACCTGTTGAGCCCGCTGCGTGTGATAGAAAGTGCAGCGTTCATTGCGGCCCCACTTGCCGGTTTGTTGCTGGCGCAATACGGCGCCGATGTCATTCGTGTGGATACCATCGGAGGTGGTATCGACTACGGTCGGTTGCCTCGCATGCCTCAGAAAAATGGGCTTGGGCGAAGTTTTTACTGGACTGCACTGAACAAAGGAAAACGTTCCATAGCCGTTGATGTTCGGCGGCCAGAGGGGCGTGAGTTGATCCAGCATCTGGCGACTGCTCCCGGCCCTGATTCGGGTGTGTTGTTGACCAATCTTGGAACGCCCTGGTTGTCACACGGTGTATTGGCAGCGCTTCGACACGACATAATCACTTGCACCATACAGGGTAATGGCGATGGTAGCCCGGCCGTTGACTACACCATCAACAGTGCAACAGGGTATCCCATGGTCACAGGATCTGGCCAGCAGCGGCCGGTCAATCATGTGCTGCCCGCCTGGGATGTAACCTGTGCGCATCATGCAGCCTTTTTGGTGGCGGCTGCCGTTGGTCAACGGCAGCATGCACGTGAAGGCCGTGAAATTTGTCTGGCATTGTCCGACATTGCCTTTTCGACCTTGTCACATTTAGGCGTGCTGGCTGAAACCGAAGTCTTGAAACAAGAGCGACCGAGTATCGATAACTATCTGTATGGGGCATTTGGGCGTGATTTTCTTACGCTGGATGGCCATCGGTTGATGGTGGTGGCCATATCTGCCGGTCAATGGGCGAATCTTGTCCGGGCCTGCTCTCTGGAGGATCAGGTTGCACACATTGAAAAAACCACGGGCCTTGATCTGGCGGATGAGGCCCAGCGCTTCACTGCACGTGAACTCATTGCACAAGTGCTTGAAACCTGGTTTGCAGTGCGGATTCGATCTGACATCGAAGCCCTTTTCAAGGCAGAAAGAGTCTTGTTCGGGCCTTATCAGACGGTGATGGAGTTACTTGAAAATGATCCTCGCGTCAGCCTTTCCAACCCTGTGTTTGAACGTCTGGAAACACCCGGTATAGGTTCCCATCTGAGTGCTGATGCTGCAGCGCGAATTTCCGGTTTGGAACGCTCGTCTTCCCGACCAGCGCCCCTGCTTGGAACGCATACGGATGAGATCCTTCACGAGGTCCTGGGTTTCTCAGGTGCGGCCATCGGGAAATTGCACGATGCTGGTATCGTTGCGGGTCCGGAGCGCGATCCGACACAGACAGTTTAGGGGCCGCAGGGGGGGCTGTCTTTTTTTAGTCTCAACGCCCCCTGAACCTTGGTGAGTGAAGATTGTTACTGCGGCAGCACACACGCCAGGTCCGTTTTGACCTCGATAAACACAGGGCTTTTTGCTTCCAGTGCCTGCTTGAGTACTTTTTCTATATCTTCCTGTTTTTCCAGCGTATGAGCCTGAATGCCGAAGGCGGCCGCCATAGCACGAAAATCCGGGTTGAACAACGAGGTGCCGCTCACTCGACCGGGATATTCGCGTTCCTGATTGATTCGGATCGATGCATAGCAGTTGTTGTTTGAAACGATGAATACGATCGGCAGGCTGTGCTGAACAGCTGCAATCATTTCGTTGCCTGTCATCAGAAAGCCACCATCACCCACCATACAGACCGTTTTGCGTTCAGGATGACGCAATGCATGTGCAACTGCAGCCGGTGTGCCATAACCCATTGCTCCAGAGAGCGGAGATAACAAGCGTTGATTTTCGCGAAAGCGGAAGTATCGGTAAACGGGGGCAGCAAAGGTTCCGGCATCGACACACACTGTCAGGTTATCGGGCCCCAGATCAGACAGTGCACGTACAACTTTGCTGAAATCGAGTCCCTGAGCTACAGGGCATTCAGGCCAGGCAGCATGGGCTTCATGCAGCGCGCGTAGTCGTGCGATCCAAGTGCGGCGCTCTTCGGAGAGCTCAGGAGTCAGTGCAGGTGCCAGTGCATTGACCAGTTCGACCGGATCACACACCAAGCCATAGTCTGCACTATGATTCAGCCCGACAATATGGTCGTCGGGATAACAATGCACCAAGGTCTGTGCGGGGCAGGGCAGGTGGGGGAATGTATAGCCTTGGGTGGGGATATCTCCCAGTCGGGTGCCGAGTGCAAGGATCAGGTCGCTTTCACGAAAGGCTTGCAACTGGGCGAGTGAGGGTGCCAGGCCCAGTTCCCCGACATAAAGGTCTTGGGTTTGCGGAAAGACGTCTTGTCGCCTGAAAGAAACAGCGACCGGGATGCTCCAGGCTTGTGCGAACGCTTTCAATGCGGCTCGTCCCCCCGGTTTTTCAAATTGTCCGCCCGCAATCAGCAAGGGGCGTTGCGAGGTGCTGATCAAGGCGTGCAGTGATTGCAGTGTCTCGTGGGTTGGCAGGGAGGGTGCGTGGGGTTTGAGCTTCCAGGTGGGTTGGGTGCTTGCTTGTTGCTGGATATCTTCGGGGATCACCAGCACAACAGGCCCGGGTGTTCCCGTTGTGGCCAGGCGCAGCGCTTTGAAGGCTGCCTCGGCAAGTTGGGAGGGCTCTGTGGGTTCGAAGACCCACTTGGCAATCGAGCCGAACATTTTCTGGTAGTCGATTTCTTGAAACGCCTCGCGTCGAAGGTCCCGTTTGGGGATCTGGCCAATCAGCAGAATCATGGGGATAGCGTCTTGCTGTGCAGTATGCACGGCAATGGTGGCATTGCTGGCTCCGGGGCCTCGGCTGACCATTGCGATACCTGGTCGCCCGGTCAGGCGGCCATCTGCCACTGCCATGTAACCAGCACCGCCTTCATGGCGACACACGATCGATTGAATGCCGGGAAAGTCGATCAGGGCATCGAGCACGCCCAGGTAGCTTTCGCCTGGCACCAGAAAAACGCGATCAATACCATTGGTATGTAAAACATTGAGCAAGGCGTGTGCGGAAGTGTTATTCATGGTGGTTCAGTAAAAAACAGGATGGAACGGGGCTGGTTGATGCGGCATTGTGCGTAATGGTTCCTGGGCTGGCAAGAACGGACAGGGTATATCAGCTATACTTTTCGGGTTAGTCCTGCATGCCATAAACGGCATGGCCCATAGCCTTTTTCCGGCAGGTCGTCTATGGATCTCAAGCGTCTGGAATACTTTCTTCTGGTCGCCGATTACGGCAGTTTTTCACGTGCTTCCAGTGTTATAGGTGTGGCGCAACCTGCGCTTGGGCGTCAGGTGCAACGCCTGGAAGAAGACTGTGGTGTGCGACTGCTCTACCGACATGGTCGTGGTGTTTCCCTGACGCCCGAGGGTGAGCTCTTCGCAGCACGTGTGCGTCCGCTACTGAAAAAACTGGCTCAGGCCACGGAAGGTCTGAACGAGGCTGAGCAGCCTTTGACGGGTTCGATCACGTTGGGTTTCACCCCCACCCTGATGACCCTGATGGGGTTACCCATGTTGCTGCACATGCGCAAACTGGCACCTGCCCTGAAGTTGAATTTTCTGACTGGTTACAGTGGTTATGTGCATGAATGGTTGGTCGATGGTCGCCTTGATATTGCCATATTGCACGACGCACGCCGTTCACAACATATCACCGTTGATCCCCTTGCTTCAGCTCGTCTGTTTCTTGTGTCCCACCCCGATCTGGCCGCCAATGCAGGGTTGCTGCGTAAAAAAAGTCTCCCCTTAAACCAGTTGGCGGGTTTGCCTCTTGCACTTCCAAGTCGCTCGCACGGATTACGTCGTACGCTTGATAGCGCTACAGCACGTCTTAAGATTGATTTGAGTGTGGACTACGAACTCGACACGCTGACACTTATGAAAGATATTGCGCTGAGCGGTATTGCACACACTGTCCTGGCCTTACCCGCCGTTGTGCCCGAAGTCATGTCGGGTCAACTGAAGGCAACGGTGCTTACGTCACCTTCACTTGAAACCCGTCTGATGATCGCCACTTCGCTGAACCGTCCGTTGACGCGAGCCGGTCGTGCTGTTCTGGACCAAATTCGACCCGTACTTCAGCAAACCATCGACTTGGCACCCATGCCTTTGCATCTTGCGCTGCAATTGCCCTGAGTCTTTTTTTCTATATCAAAAAAGCATAGCTGATACAAGAGCAAGACCATAGAAGACAGGTCTGTTACGCGTGCATAATCAGTTGCGAAACAGACAGGCTGCTTCATAGGATTGCTGATTGTCCGTTTTTCGCCAAATGGGCACAGTCTTGTCTATAAAACCATTCAAAACCGGAGGATACACACATCATGCTGGGAAACGCGCTTAAATCCATTTCGATTGCCTTGGGTATCGTCTTGACTGCCTCGGGCTTTGCCCAAGCCTCTGACGACTACCCCAGTCGTCCTGTCACCTTGGTCATTCCTGTCGCCGCTGGTGGTACAACCGACATCGCTGGACGTGCCCTAGCACAGCAACTTAAAGACGAGCTTGGGCAGACTGTTGTTGTGGAAAACCGACCGGGTGCCAGTGGCAGTATCGCGAATGCGCATGTGGCACGTGCTGCTCCCGATGGCTATACGCTGGTGTTGTCCTATGAAGGTTTTCACACGGGCAACCCCGTGCTTGTAAAAGACCTTGCCTGGGATCCCGTCAAGGACTTCACGCCCATTGCCGAAGTGATTCGTGGTCCGCACCTGATGCTGGTTCCGGCTAACTCGCCCGCCAAAACACTGCAGGAATTCATTGCACTGGCCAAGCAGAAGCCTGGACAAATGAACTTCGCGTCCTCGGGTGTCGGTTCAATTCAGCACCTGGGTGGTGAGCTCTTCCAGTTGAAGACAGGTACCGATATGGTTCATGTGCCCTACAAGGGAGCTGCACCTGCAATGCAGGATCTTCTTGCTGGTCGTATCGATATGTTCATTACAACACCCCCGACAGCCATGGCCCATCTTCAGGCTGGCACGCTAAGGGCTCTGGCCATTACCAGTAACGAACGCCACCCGCAATTGGCCTCCATACCAACCACTGCGGAAGCGGGTTTGCCTGAGTTTCAGCTCGAGGCCTGGTTTTCTGTCTTTGGCCCGGCCAATATGCCTGAGCCTGTTGTTAAAAAACTGGCTGATTCAATGCGGAAAGTCATCACCTCAGACCGTTTCAAGGAGCAGATGAATGCTCAGGGTTCGAGTGCTAGTTACCGTTCACCCCAGGAACTTGGCCAGATTGTGAAAGATGATCTTGCCAAATGGGCAGACGTCGTCAAGAGTGCCGGTATCACAGCTAACTGATTCTTAGTCGGAGCTTTGGTCATGCCGTTGCTAAAACCGGTTATTGCCATCATCGACGATTATGAAAACCGGGTGTGTTCGTTGAAAGCGTATGCCCGGCTTCGTGATATTTTGCCCGATGCCGTAATCCGTGTGGAGTGTGCCCAGCCGCTTGATGACGCTGCGGTGGCACGGTTGCATGATGTCCAGTATCTGGTGCTGATCAGGGAGCGCAGTCGCATTGATGATTCACTGTTGCAGCGACTGCCTGCCTTGAGGGCGCTGGTGCAAACCGGTACAGCAGGTGCACCGGAAACATCGCACATTGATCAGGAAGCCTGTGCGCAGAGGGGGATAACAGTTCTTGAAGGTCGTGCCAGTGATGGCCATTCTGCCGCTGAGCTGGCTTGGGCGTTGGTGCTTGCTGCGCGCAGGCAGTTGCCATCATATATCCGCAGCTTGCAAGAAGGTCAGTGGCAGAAAGGTAATCAGTCTGCTGAATTGGCTTGCTCATTGCATGGTCAAATCTTCGGGGTCCTGGGTTATGGTCGTATTGGTCAGTTGCTGGGTCGTTATGCTCAGGCCTTCGGCATGCATGTCATGGTCTGGGGGCGGGAAAACAGTCGTGTTGTCGCGCAGCAGCAAGGCGTATGTTTTGCAGATTCAAAAGAGAGTCTTTTCGCCCAAAGCGATGTATTAGCTTTGCAACTGCGGTTGAATGCACAAACCAGGCATAGTGTTACGTTACGCGATCTAAGCCTGATGAAACCTGATGCGGTCCTTGTCAATACCGCCCGACCTGCACTCATTGAGCCGGGCGCGTTAGAAACTGCATTACGAGCCGGACGTCCAGGCATGGCTGCGATTGATGTTCATGAGCACGAGCCTGTGTTTGACAGGACAGGTTTGCTGGCCTTGCCCAACTGCATTGCTACGCCTCACATTGGTTATGTTGAACGTGGCAGTTACGAGGTCCTATTTGATGCTGCCTTCTCGGTACTGATCGGGCATTTACAGGCGTGTAAGGCAAACACTGGCTGACTCGTTCACCCAGCTTTGAGCAAGAACTGTTTTAGGTCTTTTCAAGACGCGGGCTGGAGGGCGTTGAAGTGACAGCATCACCAGGATTTAACACTTCACACCCTACCTATTCAATGCATGTTGCCTGGCAGGTTGACCGGCAAAGCAGGCGCCGGGTCGTACAGGGTACTCATGGGTTGAATTTCTTCAATGGTTTTGATGGTGTCAAAGTCGTTCAGGTCGCATATCTGCAGCATGACCTGGCTGGCCTGCTCGATCGACACCGTGTCTTCCTGGGTGATAA
>JAAYGT010000042.1 GCA_012727555.1 Alcaligenaceae bacterium
GCCTTGCGCCGTTCACACACCCGATGAATTGCCCCTGTGCCTGTCGGATGTTCGCGGTCAGACACAAGCCCGCCGTGTGCTGGAAGTGGTTGCCGCCGGAGGCCACAGTCTGCTGATGTCGGGCCCCCCCGGTACGGGTAAAAGCATGCTGGCCCAGCGTTTGCCGGGCTTGTTACCCGAACTGACGAACGAACAGGCCCTTGAAGCCAGCGCCCTTGCCGGTTATGGCAAGACAGCACGGCCTGTACTGTTCAGGACACCCCCGTTCAGGACACCCCATAGCACCTCAACCCTTGCCGCCCTGGTGGGAGGTGGCGCCAACCCTCAACCGGGTGAAATCAGTCTGGCGCACCATGGGGTTCTGTTTACCGATGAACTGCCCCACTTCAGAAAACCAGTGATTGAAGCTTTGCGGGCTCCCCTGGAGAATGGGGCTGTCAGCATTGCCCGGGCCGGCCGGACAGTCACGTTTCCAACCTGTTTCCAGTGGGTTGCAGCCATGAACCCGTGCCCCTGCGGGTGGCTGGGCCATCCGCGCACCGCATGTCGCTGCTCGCCTGACCAGATCGAGCGCTATCGCAGCAGCGTGTCGGGCCCTTTGCTGGATCGGCTGGATGTGCAAATTGCGCTTCAACCCCTACCCCGCGGCTGGATGCAACTACCCCGGGGAGAAGCTTCAGGCGCTGTGGCTGAACGGGTTCAAGCCTGCAGAATACGTCAGATCAAGCGTCAAGGCATGCTCAATGCGCGGCTTACCCCAACAGCAACCGAACGTTGGTGCACCCCCGACGACCAAGGCAGGCAGTTGCTTGACCAGGCTGTGGAACGCTGGGATTGGTCGGCGCGCGTTGTACATCGGGTGCTCCGCGTGGCCCGCACGGTGGCCGACATGCGGCATGCAGACATTACCTGCGCCACGGACCTGGCCGAGGCCATACAGTACCGGCAACCCTGGCCCTGACCAGCATTGACTATTCGCCCGCATCATGCATGCTGTGCATTGATGCGGGGCCTTTCCTTGCGGGTTTACTCAGTCGGGGTCAACGCTACTGAAATTATAGGTATTGCGGCCTGATTGTTTGACACGATAAAGACATTCATCAGCCGCCCGCAGCAGCGAGGGCATGTCGGCACCATCGACCGGATGACGGGCAATACCAATGCTGCAGCTGATTTCGAGATCAAGATCGTCGATCTGGAACGGTTCGTTCAATGCCGCCAGAATTTTCTCGGCCACGATAATCAACTTGTCGGTGTCACTGACTTCAGGCAACAAGATGACAAACTCATCGCCCCCCAGGCGCGCCACGGTATCGGAGGCACGCACACACCCCACCAGACGCTCAGCCACCTGCATCAGCAAAAAATCACCGGTATCACGACCATAGATATCGTTGACCGGCTTGAAGTGATCGAGGTCGATGAAAACGACGGAGACCCCCTGATCATGACGTTCGGAAAGCAGCAAGGCGCGGTTACCACGCTCCATGAACAGATTGCGGTTGGGCAAGCCGGTAAGGGGGTCGTGCAGGGCAGCCTGCCGGAGCTCTTCTTCGAGGGCTTTCTGAGCCGAGAGATCGGTGAGCACACAAATGAAATTGGACACCCTGCCCGATGCATCGGTGAAACCGTTGACTGACAGCAAGGCCGCAACGCCTGGCGTGCCGGTACGCCGGACCAGGACCTCGCTTTCCCAGCCTGCTCCACCGGGCAGCGTGGACAAAACACCCTGAACGAACGCTTCCGTATCGGCCACGGCAGACGACGGGTTATCAGACAATGCCACAAACGCACCAAGGGGTTGCCGCAACGCATTGCCCTCGGTTGAGCCAGTCAGGCGTGTAAACGCAGGATTGACCGACACGATGTGTCCGTTGCCATCAAGAATGACGAAAGCATCATGGGCATGGCGCACCGCAGCCGCAGCGATCCGGGGCTCCTGTTCAAGGTGCAGACGACCAGTGTCGGTAAGAATCGGGGCAGTATCCGGGGGCATGGCGATCACCTGTGATCAGTTGGATGCGCTGGAGGTGTCAGACGCGGGCTGTTCAAGCGCCTGAACACGTTGCTCAAGCTGGGCAATACGGGCCAAGGCGCGCTCCAGAACCTGAGCCTGTATGTCGAATTCTTCACGCGTGACCAGGTCAAGGCGGCTGAAGGTTTGGGTCATCATGGCCTTCACATTGCGTTCGATGTCGGCTGCCGGCGTTTTGGCGATAAGCTCACTGATGTTTTTCTGGAAATCTTCGATCCAGTCTGTGCGTTGCATGATCAATACTCCTGAGAATGAACAATGTCCCAGTGTAAATAAAAAACGCATGAACCGGGCTGAAAACCCTTTGGGGTTGCACAGAATCAGCGCACGAACCTTCTGGTTTGCCTGACAGCAGTGATTTGCAACCGTCCAGTGGCATCAAGACATCAAAAATGCACCAATAGGGTGCAAAAAACAGAGTACGCACCAGGTGGACGCACAACGGATGCGCCACGCACGTGCATGACCCTCAGTTCCCGCCGGTGTAATGGCCTTTTGTCGTACCCAATAAACTGGCACGGCTTTTGCTTAGTGGAAAGCGTCACACTACGAGGAACGGCAATGAAGCTCATAACTGCAATCATCAAACCTTTCAAACTCGACGAAGTGCGCGAGGCCCTGTCCGACATTGGAATCCAGGGCATGACCGTCACTGAGGTCAAGGGGTTCGGACGCCAGAAAGGCCATACAGAACTGTATCGCGGTGCGGAATACACCGTGGACTTCCTGCCCAAACTGAGGGTCGAACTGGCCGTCGCCGACGAATTGGTGGAACAGGCTATCGAGAATCTGTGCTCGGCAGCCCATACCGGCAAGATCGGTGACGGCAAGATTTTCGTGACCTCGCTGGAACAAGCCATACGGATCCGTACGGGCGAATTTGGCGAAAGTGCACTCTGATTGATGAACCCTGACTGACAGTCAACGATTCCGAACCCTCACACATTGAACGGAATCGCCCCATTCTGGAGCAAAAAATGGATAAAGCCGACTTGGCGTGGGTCAGCGTATCGACCCTGCTGGTACTCATGATGGTGATCCCGGGCCTGGCCCTTTTCTACGGCGGACTGGTTCGTTCCAAGAACGTCCTCTCCGTTCTGATTCAGGTTCTCGTCACCTTCTCATTGGCCGTTGTACTTTGGTTCATCTATGGCTATTCACTGGCTTTCACGGAAGGCAATGCACTCATCGGTGGTATGTCGCGGCTGCTGTTCAATGGCATGTATGACCTGTCATCAGGCACTTTTGAGTTGACGGGAAGCATACCGGAGCTGGCATTTGCTGCGTTCCAGGCCACGTTTGCAGGTATCACCTGCGCACTGATCGTGGGTGGTTTTGCCGAGCGTGTCCGTTTCTCGGCCGTGGTTGTCTTCACGCTGATCTGGATGACATTCTCGTATGTCCCGGTGGCCCACATGGTGTGGGGTGCAGGCGGCTTCCTGCTGGAACGCGGCGCGCTGGACTTTGCAGGGGGTACCGTTGTGCACATCAACTCGGGTATTGCCGGTCTGGTGGGCGCCTACGTTGTAGGAAAACGTCTGGGTTATGGCCGCGAATCGATGCAGCCTCATAACCTGCCCATGTCCATGATTGGTGCATCCTTGCTGTGGGTAGGCTGGTTCGGTTTCAATGCAGGCTCGGCACTGGGTGCGAACGAGGTGGCTGCTCTGGCTTTCTTCAATACCCTGGTGGCAACAGCGGGCGGTGTGTTGGCCTGGGCACTGGTTGAATGGGCTTACAAGGGTAAACCTTCCTTGCTGGGTGCGATTTCGGGGGCCGTGGCCGGTCTGGTGGGCATTACCCCTGGAGCAGGTCTGGTCGGTCCCGGCGGCGCGCTGCTGATCGGCCTGATCACGGGTGCCGTCTGCGTCTGGGGTGTCAATGGCCTGAAACGCATGCTCAATGCCGATGACTCACTGGACGTGTTCGGCATTCACGGTGTGGGCGGTATCGTGGGTGCACTGCTGACCGGCATTTTCAATGCAAAGCCCTTGGGCGGGCCTGGTCTGGAAACGCTGGCCGAAGTGCCCTATCAGGTCTGGCTGCAGCTTGAGGGTGTCCTGATCACGCTGCTCTGGTCTGCCGTTGTTGCCTGGATAGCCTACTTCATTGCTGACAAGGTATGCGGCTTGCGGGTCAGTGCCGATGCCGAACGCGAAGGGCTGGATGTGCACTCACACGGCGAGACAGCCTACCACCGTTGATACAGGCGGAAAGCCGTCACCGGCTTTCCCTTCACGATCTACCCCCGTGGCCGTACTGCATCAAGCAGTATGGCCACGGGCACATGAAAAAACAGAAAACGAAAAAACTGAAAACGGCAAAGGGTGACACGACATAATCAGGCCACGCGACCGATCAAGCCAGACTGGCAAGATCAATGCGTTCAGCCCGGTTCAGTGCCGAAGCCACTTTCACACGCAGGGCATTGGAGTGCGCCAGACGAACTTCTTTTTTAACATCGAGCAATTGCTGCGGATGCATGGAAAATTCTTTCAGCCCCAGGCCAAGCAGCATACGCGTGACACGGGAATCCCCGGCCATTTCCCCGCAGACCGAGACAGATTTACCACCGCGATCACCCGCGTTGATGATATGGGCAATAAGACGCAATACGGCCGGGTGCATGGGATCGTACAGATCAGCGACATCGCTGTCGCCACGGTCGATGGCCAGGGTGTACTGAATGAGATCGTTGGTACCGATCGAGAGAAAATCGAGCGCATCGACAAACGGTTCGATGGCAATGGCAATGGCCGGCACCTCGACCATGGCGCCCAGCGATATGTTGCGTGCAAACGCCACGCCCTGCTCTTCGAGTTCCCTGGCCGCGTTGTCGAGGGCACGCCGGGTGGCGTGCACTTCGTGCATATGGGAAATCATGGGAATAAGCACCCGGATGTGACCGTGCAGCGAAGCCCGCAGCAAGGCACGCAACTGGGTGGCAAACATGGCCGGGTTGGCCAGGCAATAACGAATGGCTCGCAGCCCCAGAGCCGGATTCGTGGCCACAGTGACATCGCCGTCAAGGGTTTTATCGGCACCGATATCAAGCGTACGAATGGTGACCGGTTTACCCTGCATGGTTTTGACCACGGCGGCATAGGCCTCGTATTGCTCTTCTTCAGTCGGCAGCGTGCGACGCCCCATGAACAGGAATTCACTGCGAAACAGGCCGATACCGTCAGCACCGGCCGCGAGGGCTTCCTGGGCTTCTTCAGGAAGTTCGATATTGGCCTGCAAACGAACCTGAATGCCATCAAGGGTGATGGCGGGCGCATCTTTGAGCAATGCCAGCTCGGCGCGTTCCTGCTGATACCCGGCCTGACGCTCGCGGTATTCAGCCAGCACCTGTTCCGACGGGTTGATCAGCACCGTACCCAGGAAACCATCGGCGATGAGGATATCGCCATCGCGCACAAGCGCCCGTACGTTACCCATACCGACAACGGCCGGCACATTCATGCTGCGTGCAACGATGGCCGTGTGCGAGGTTGGACCACCCAGATCGGTAAGAAAAGCTGCAAAACGCCCGCCACGCAAACGCAACATATCGGCCGGCGAGATATCGCGCGCCACCACGATCAGGGGATCACTGGAATTGCTGGTGACCAGATCACTGATGAATGCCGGCGAACCGGACATCTCACGCAGAACCCGCTCAATGACCTGCCGTATGTCGGAAGCGCGCTCCCTGAGGTAGTCATCTTCCATGACGGCAAACTGCTCGGCCAGTACCTGGCCCTGTGCTGTCAAGGCCCATTCCGCGTTGTAGTGACGACTTTCGATCAAGGCGCAGGTTTGCTCGTACAGCATGGGATCATCGAGCAAAAGGCTGTGCACATTCAGCAGCGGACCCAATTCACGCGGCGCATCGTCGGGCAAAGCCTGCGCCATAGCCTGGAGATCACGGCTGGCCGCCTGCAATGCCTGTTTAAGACGCAGGCATTCAGCCTGGATATCGGTATCGGCAATGCGATAGTGGGCAACTTCCAGTGAGGCTGCGCTCATGACAGCGGCACGACCAATGGCGTACCCCTTCACAACGCCCTGCCCGTGCAGGCATACCATGGCACTGTGTTCCGGACTTCCCTGTAAATGGGCCTGTTTGCTCATGAACACAGCACCTTATTCGGACTCACCAAATTTGCTGTCAAAAAGCGTTTGGATCGATTGCAAAGCCTGATCGGCGTCACTGCCTTCGGCGTCGATGCGAACCGTGACACCCAACCCGGCAGCCAGCATCATGACACCCATGATGCTTTTTGCATTGACCCGCTGGGCACCACGTGCAATGTGGATTTCCGAGGCAAACTTGCCAGCCAGCTGAGTCAGTTTGGCGGCTGCCCTTGCGTGTAATCCGAGCTTGTTTGAAATGACGATATCGATAGAGGGCATAGGAACTTGAAATAACAGGTTACAGTAAGAGCGGAACACAGCACATGACACGAAGAGTAACCGAACCGGAACCCGGCCGAGCCGGCGAGCACGCCTTGTGCGTGCGGCCACCCAATCCGTTTCTGATTCAACACGCTGGTTGATCAGGATTTGCGACGGCTCGAACTGCGCTGGCGCTGGCCCGCTGGTAACGTTCAGACATGCTGCCGGAGGGGTCGGTGAGCGCCTTCAGAACCATACTGAGATTGGCTCCTGCAAGCACACAGACGTTCCCCCCCGCATCGGTAACAAGTTTACGCGCCCGATTGGCAATATTGAAAGGGGTTGCACCAAAAATATCGCACAGAATCAGGGTTTGTTGATTCATGTCGCCAGAAAGCCGGGAAACCAGTTCAGCCACAAGCGTGTCGGGATCTGCATCCGGAGGGATATCGACAACAGTCAGCCCGGGCTCAACGCCCAATACGTGACGGGCACACGCCTGGAAAGCCTGGCCCAAAGGTTCGTGCATCACCAGAAACAGCTGCACCATTCAGGCACCTGCCGCCTGCTCAAGCGCCTGGGCAAAATGATCGGCGACATCAAAGCCGGTTTGCTCGGTGATTTCGACAAAACAGGTCGGGCTCGTGACATTGATTTCAGTGACGTACTCACCAATGACATCAAGCCCCACAAGCAGCAAACCACGCCCGGCGAGCCGCGCCCCGATCGCTTCGGCAATTTCGCGGTCACGCGCTGTAAGTGCCTGGGCAACACCGCGCCCGCCCGCGGCAAGATTGCCCCGGGTTTCACCGGCCAGCGGTATGCGGGCCAGAGCGTAGGGAACAGGTTTGCCCGCAATCAACAAAATACGCTTGTCGCCCTGGACGATTTCGGGAATGTAACGCTGTGCCATGATGGTACGTGCGCCGTTATCGGTGAGCGTTTCCAATATGGCACCCAGGTTGGCTTCCGCTTTTTGCAAACGGAAAATGCCCATTCCACCCATGCCATCAAGGGGTTTCACAATGACATCATGGTGCTGCGCATGAAAAGCACGCAAACGCTCCATGCTGCTGGTGACCAGGGTTGGGGTCGTAAATGACGCAAACTCGGTGATCGCCAGTTTTTCCGGATGGTTGCGAATGGCCGCCCCGGAATTGAAAACACGTGCACCTTGGGCTTGTGCGTATTCCAGCAAATGTGTTGCGTACACATATTCCATGTCGAAAGGCGGATCCTTGCGCATGATGACCGCATCAAATTCGTTGAGCATGGCTTCGCGAGGCTGATCGCGATACTGCCACCATGCGTGCCCGTGCAAATTGGCACCGGGAACAAGGTCGATGCCATGCACCCGGGCACGCACCACCCCCTGTTCAATGAACAGATCGGGTTGATAGGCAACGGTGATCACATGACCACGCGCCACCAGGGCCTGCATCATGGCCACGGAGGAGTCTTTGTACGCCTTGAGGGAAGGCAGAGGATCGATAATGAACAGGACGTGCATGGCCGGTATGCCTATAAATGTTCACACGGCAGGCACGGCATGAAGGCCCATACGTTGCGAACGACAGGGAGCTTGAAAAGAACGACAGCCGGTATGCCGAATCCGGCTGTCTTTTTGAAACCGTGCACCGGAACGACACGCGGCACCCACCCTGTTTCAGAGTGGATTGGTCCGGTTGTTCCGGTACGCAGGTTCAGGCCGCGGGTTCGCCAGCCTTGCCGGGCGTGGCTTTCTTGCGAGGTGCAAGCACCATGACCATCTGACGGCCTTCAAGTTTGGGCATTGCTTCAACCTGGCACAGTTCTTCGAGATCATCGCGAACGCGCTCGAGTACCCGCATTCCCAGTTCCTGGTGCGCCATCTCGCGGCCACGGAAACGCAAGGTTACCTTGGCTTTGTCGCCGTCTTCGATAAAACGACGCAGATTGCGCAACTTGACCTGGTAGTCACCTTCATCGGTACCAGGCCGGAATTTGACTTCCTTGACCTGGATGACCTTTTGCTTGGCGCGCGCTTCCTGCTGGCGTTTTTGTTCCTGGTACTTGAATTTGCCGTAGTCCATGAGGCGGCAAACTGGCGGTGTCGCATTGGGTGCGATTTCAACCAGATCTACGTCGTTGTCTTCAGCCTGCTGGATAGCCTGGGCCGTACGGACAACACCCAACTGCTCGCCGTCGATACCGATCAGACGGACTTCGGGTACGCGGATTTCACCATTGATGCGATGGGGTTTTTCGGTTGCGATGTCTAGAACTCCTGAGTTTGGTTAATTATGCCTGGCCGGACTGCCCCACCTGAGTGCGGGAGGTGATGTCGGTGCCAAGGCGCTCTGCAAATTCGGTGACGGACATGACACCAAGGTCGATTCCGCCACGCGCACGTACCGCTACACTGTTCGATTCGCGTTCTTTTTCGCCAACCACCAGAATATACGGCACTTTTTTCATACTGTGTTCCCGGATTTTACGAGTGATTTTTTCACTGCGCAAATCGGCACTGACCCTGTATCCGAGCGCCTTGAGCCGGGCAGCAACTTCGTGCGCATAATCGGCTGATCCTTCCGAGATACAACACACCACAGCGTGCTCGGGCGCAAGCCAGGGTGGCATTGCGCCTGCGTGGTTTTCAATGAGAATTCCAATGAAACGCTCGAAGGATCCCAGGATGGCGCGGTGCAGCATGACGGGCGTACGACGCTGATCGGTGGCATCGACATATTCGGCACCCAGGCGCTGCGGCATGGAAAAATCGACCTGAATCGTTCCGCACTGCCAGTGACGGCCAATGGCGTCTTTCAGGGTATATTCGATTTTCGGGCCATAAAAAGCACCGTCACCCGGCGAGACCTCGTACGTGCAGCCGGTACGATCCAGGCTGTCCATGAGCGCTTTTTCGGCTTTGTCCCAGACTTCATCGCTACCGATGCGCTTTTCCGGACGCGTAGCCACTTTGTACAAAATTTCAGTGAAACCGAAATCGGCGTAGACTTTTTGCAACAAAGCCGTAAAGGCTGCACATTCATCCTGCAGTTGATCTTCCGTACAGAAAATATGGCCATCGTCTTGGGTAAAACCACGTACCCGCATCATGCCATGCAGCGAACCCGAGGGCTCGTTGCGGTGACACTGGCCAAATTCACCGTAGCGAATCGGCAATTCACGGTAAGAGTGGAGACCCGCGTTGAAGATCTGGACATGGCCCGGGCAATTCATGGGCTTCAGACCATACAGACGATTTTCGGATTCAGTCGTGAAAATGTTTTCCGAATAGTTGTCCCAGTGACCCGTTTTCTTCCACAACGAGAGATCAAGGATTTGTGGTGCCTTGATTTCCTGGTAACCGTTGTCACGATACACGCCACGCATGTACTGTTCCACTTGCTGCCAGAGTGTCCAGCCCTTGGGGTGCCAGAACAACAGGCCCGGCGCCTCTTCCTGAAAGTGAAAGAGCTCAAGTTCGCGTCCGAGCTTTCGGTGATCGCGCTTCTCGGCCTCTTCCAGCATGGTCAGGTAAGCCTGCTGGTCTTCTTTGGTTGCCCAGGCCGTGCCATAAATGCGTTGCAGCATTTCATTGTTGCTGTCGCCACGCCAGTAAGCGCCGGCAACGCTCATGAGCTTGAACACTTTCAGTTTGCCAGTGGATGGCACATGAGGGCCACGACACAGGTCGATGAAGTCGCCTTCACGGTACAGGCTGATGGTTTCATTGCCGGGAATGGACGCGATGATCTCGGCCTTGTAGGCTTCGCCCATATCGCGGAAAAATTTCACGGCATCGTCGCGCAGCCATTCTTCGCGCGTGACGACTTCGTCTTTCTTGGCCAGTTCATGCATTTTTTTCTCGATGGCTTCGAGGTCTTCGGGCGTGAACGGGCGTTTGTAGGAAAAATCGTAGTAGAAACCGTTTTCGATGACAGGACCGATCGTGACCTGGGCTTCAGGAAACAACGATTTGACGGCATAAGCCAGCAGGTGGGCCGTGGAGTGCCGGATCAGATCGAGGCCATCGGCCTCTTTGCCTGTGACAATCGCCAGATTGACATCGGTTTCGATCAGATGACTGGTATCGACCAGACGCGTCTCGTTGGTGGGCAGCGTGATGCGTCCGGCCAGAGCAGCCTTTCCAAGGCTGGTACTGATGGACTGGGCTACCTGGGCAACTGAAACGGGACCCGGAAACTGGCGCTGCGAGCCATCGGGCAAAGTGATCTGAACCATAAGATGTCCTGTTCGGAAAAAACAAAAAACGCGGCCTGGGCCGCGTTCAGAGCAACTGGGGCAATTAACCCGCAGACACCACAACGCCGCCCACCACAGAAGGCAGGGTCAACGACGTTCGAGTCGTGAATGATCCGCTCGTAACCATGATACGCACCGGGTAGATTCCAGAAAGTGATGTTGCGCGAGTTGACAACGGCATAAAAAATCAGGCGCCTAGTGTACCATCATACGGAACATTCCGATACGAATTCCTGGTTACCAATTGCCCTGCCCTTGAATGAAAACCATCAACACCCTTCCCGAAAACGATACAACAAACGGCTGGAGCCGGATTTTACCGGTACGCGAACCCAAACCCGCACTGGACAGAAACATTGAGGCAGACTGGGTGGTCATTGGTGCCGGGTTTGCGGGCCTGGCAGCGGCACGCCAACTGGCGACTCACCTGCCTGAACAACGTATCCTTGTACTGGAAGCCCGGCAGGTGGGCGAAGGCGCCCAGGGCCGAAATTCGGGCTTTGCCATTGATATACCACATAACGTGAACAGCTCAATGAATGCACTCGGTTTCGCACGGGGCCATACACGGCTGTCCAGAGCAGCGATCACACACCTTAAGGAACTTGTTGATCACCATAAAATCAACTGCGACTGGCAACAGTCAGGAAAATTTCATGCTGCTATACACTGCCGTGTGTCAGAACGGCATGGGCGTTACGCGTGGCACGATCGGTGGCTTGCTGGCTGCGGATCTGGCGTGCGGCATCGAGAACCCGCTGATCGCCGACTTCGAGGCCCTGGGCCAGGCCACACGCCTTCCGCCACGCCCTTTACTGGACATTGGAGCACGCCTGCGATTAGCCTGGGAAGTAAGAAGGGAACGTGCCGAAGCCTGAGTGCGCACAAAAAAACTGCCTACCCAAGACCAGAAATTCTGCACGAGCAGGAAACACAGCACAAAAACAAAAAGGCCCTTACGGGCCAATTCAACATTCAAAACCATTTAAAATGGTAGGCAGTACTGGATTCGAACCAGCGACCTCTACGATGTCAACGTAGCGCTCTAACCAACTGAGCTAACCGCCTAAGAAAGATCATTATATTAAACTGTTTATCTTGTTGGTGTCAAGTGGTTTTCAAAAAAACTGAAATCAATTTGAGAACCTGTTTTTGTTTTTCAGCAAAGTGTCTTGTTGAACTTTTTTACCGAATCGCACAAACGTGTTTTTTATAAAACACGTTTGAAACACACAAAAACCAAAACACAGCAAGCAATCAGTTCAAGCACCCTGAAAATTACCGGCTGCCCAAACGAAAGACAGCATTTTAGCATAGTTTTTTATTCCTGGCGCATCTTCAACACCACTACTCACATCAACGGCATAAGGCCTGACACGCACAATGGCATCACCAACGGTATCAGGCTTTAAGCCGCCCGCCAGCACAAGGGCCGGGCGCGCAGCAAGCGATTGCACAGATGCGAGTAACGCCGGATCGAACGTAAGACCGCTGCCGCCGTAAGCCGTGCTGTAGGCGTCAAACAGCCAGGCTGACGCACCCTGGTAAGGCCGACAGCACGCAAGCACTTGATCTGCTGTTGACAACGCGCCGCCGCCTACCCTGAAAGCCTTCATGTAAGGCCGACCAAACGAGGCACAGTAGTCGGGCGATTCATCACCATGAAATTGCAGCAGGTCGGGCTGAACCCGATCAAGTACCTGCTGCACAAGCTCGGGGTGCGGATCAACGAACAAGGCCACAACAGAAACAAAGGCAGGTATCCGGCGACGTAACCGGGCAGCCACTTCAGGATCAATGGCCCGCTTGCTGGGCGCATAGAAAACAAAGCCGATTGCATCCGTGCCTGCGGCAATCGCCGCATCGACATCGTGCCCGGACCGAAGCCCGCATATTTTCACCCTGACCCGTGCTGCGGGAAAAGCAGGGGCCGCACCGGTTTCCATGTGAATACCCTTTGTCAAAAACGTGCACCTTGGCCCATGCCAGGACGCAGAAAAACGAACGCAAAGACCCTGGAATGCTCAGGGATCACCGAAAAGCTGCCGCCGGATCAGGGGCAGCGCCAGCATCACCCCCACCGTAAGAATCCGTACCGTAAACATTGCCCGATCCAAAATCGACCGTGGACGGATCAACCTGCGGCGCATCATCTTTATAGTGAGTGACCATACCGGGGAATAACAGTACCGCAGCAACCATGATCAACTGAATACAGATGAAAGGTACGGACCCCCAGTAGATCTGGCCTGAAGTCACCTTGGGAAGCATTTTCCCGGTAACCTTGTCACGGTAGTCGTCTTTGGGAGCCACCGAACGCAAATAGAACAAGGCAAAACCAAAGGGCGGATGCATGAACGATGTTTGCATATTCACGGCCAGCAATACACCAAACCAGATCAGGTCGATACCCATTTTGTCGGCCACGGGCCCCAGCAAGGGCACGACAATGAAGGCAAGCTCAAAGAAATCGAGGAAGAAAGCCAGGAAAAAGGTAAGAATACTGACAACGATCAGAAAACCCATTTCGCCACCCGGCAGGCCTGTCATCAGGTGCTCGATCCAGATATCCCCATTGACGCCACGGAAACTGAGACTGAACACCGTGGAACCCACAAGAATGAAAACCACAAAACACGAGAGCTTGGTCGTGGTGTCCATCGCCTGTTTAAGCAGTTTCCAGGAAAAACGCCCACGCGAAACCGCCATGACCAATGCACCCACGGCCCCCATGGCACCGCCTTCAGTCGGCGTGGCCAGACCAATGAAGATGGTACCGAGCACAAGAAAGATCAGGAACAGGGGCGGAATCATGACAAACGTGACACGCTCGGCAATTTCGGACAGCAAGCCAAGCCGCAGCACGCGGTTGATCAACGCAATGACCAGCGCCGTCAACCCCCAGGCAACAAGGCTGATCACCACTTTTTCATCGATGGCCACATTCGTGTGCTCGGCGAAATAATATTGGGTTACCGCGTAGGAAACACCTGTGGCAACCAGCACCAGCACCAGCAATGAGCGCAAACCACGACTGCCGTCGGGTTTGACGTACATGCGGGCTTCGGGCGGCAGACCCGGCGCACTGGATGGCTTGAGCAGGGCCATGATGATGACATAAGCAATGTAGGAAAGTGCCAGCAATAAACCGGGTACCATGGCGCCACGATACATATCACCAATTGAACGCCCCAGTTGGTCAGCCAGAATGATCAGCACCAGCGACGGCGGAATGATTTGCGAAAGCGTACCCGATGCCGCAATGACCCCCGTGGCCAAACGGGCGTCGTACCCGTACCGCAACATGATAGGCAACGAAATGAGCCCCATGGAAATGACGGATGCCGACACGACACCGGTTGTTGCAGCCAGCATGGCGCCGACGATCACCACGGCAATCGCAAGCCCGCCACGCACAGGCCCAAACAATTGCCCCACCGTTTCAAGAAGATCTTCAGCCATACCTGAACGTTCAAGGATCAGCCCCATGAGCGTAAAAAACGGCACAGCGAGCAAGGTATCGTTGGATACAATGCCAAAGACACGCTGGGGCAAGGCCTGGAACAGGGCCGGTTGCATAAGCCCGAGGTCGATGGCGACCAACCCATAAAGAATACCGTTGGCAGCAAGCGCGAACGCCACGGGAAAGCCCAGCAGCAGAAAGACGATCAGGTTGAAAAACATGATCGGGGCCAGATTATCGACAAAGAACTCCATGATTACTGACCTTTGACGGAAGAGGAATTTTCCAGGGACTGGCGACGGGAATCGGTACTTTCTGCCTGACGACGAATCTCGTTGGCCAAGGCTTCTTCAGCCGACTCGGCATCCACACGTGCCAGCGGATCAGGGCATTTACCCATGAGAAATCCGACACACTTGATCAGGTGTGAAATACCAGCAAGTATCAGCAGAAAGAATCCGACCGGTATAAGCAATTTGGCAGGCCAGCGCACGAGTCCACCCGTATTCGATGATTGTTCATTCAAAACGAAGGATTCGACGAAAAAAGGAATCGACAACCAGAAAATGAGCGCGCAAGCGGGGAACAGAAAAAAAAGCACACCAAAAATATCAATCTTGATCTGGGTTCTGCGCGACAAGTGCTGGGCGATCACATCAACCCGAACATGCTCGTTGCGCAGAAAGGTATACCCTGCAGCAAGAAGAAAAAGCGCACCAAACAAGTACCACTGCAACTCAAGCCAGGCATTGGAACTGCTGTTGAAGACTTTGCGAACAATTGCATTCGCTGCACTGACAAGAACAACAATCAGTGTCAGCCAGATGACTGAACGGCCAACGGCCTGATTCAGGCGGTCAATACCGCGTGACAAAGCAAGAAAGAAGTTCATGATGATCCGTGGACGGCAAGCCGTCAGTGTCGGCCAACGTGGCGAAAAATGGCCTGAATTCTAAACGATTCAAACCGGATTGACATTTGGGGCATTCCCTGCAAGACCGGAATACACGGATGAAACCCGGCCCGACCGGGTTTCACAGCGGGTTTCATGCGCCTGGAAAACATAGTCCCGTCGCAGAAAACAAGGCCTGATGCGCATCAACAACCGGCAAGCCGAAACGCTCAGGATAATCGACCGATGCGAGATACAAACCATCAGGTGCAAAAGTTGCAGCAGCACGACGCCTGTCACACGCCATCAGCACCTCGGACACCCATTCGACGGGCTTGCGTCCCCGACCCACCAGCAAAAGCGCACCCATCAGGTTACGCACCATATGGTGCAAAAAAGCGTTGGCAGTAAACGTAAACAGAAAAAAATCACCGTTGCGTTGAATATCGAGAGCACTCAACGTACGCACCGGACTTGCTGCCTGGCATTCAGAGGACCGGAAACTGGAAAAATCGTGCTCGCCCAGCAAACAATTGGCTGCCGCACGCATCATGTCGAGATCAAGCGGATAATGGGTCCAGCCCATACGCCCCCGAACGAGCGGAGCACGCACACGTTCTGTACGCAGCAGATAGACATAGGTACGCGCTCCCGCCGCAAAACGGGCATGAAAGTCATCCGACACGCTTCTTGCCCATTGAATGGCAATGCTGCGGGGCAACAAGGCGTTCAGACCTCGCACCCAGGATTCTTCCGTTCGTTGTGCAGTGGTATCAAGATGCACTACCTGCGCGAATGCATGCACACCCGCATCGGTGCGGCCGGCACATACCGTGTCAACGGGCTGAGCAAGAAACTGGCCCAACGCACGCTCAAGCTGGTCTTGTACGGTCAAACCGGAAGGCTGGGTTTGCCAGCCTTTCCATTCTGAACCTTCATAAGCAATGCCCAAAGCAACACGTGGCATGAAAATCAGCGCCTGTCGTTGGAAGGTGAGTCAAGATCAAGATCAACCTGCTCCAGTTTTTCACGAATCATGGCTTCAGTGATAACTTCCTGCGCCGCAGCCTGTTCGGCTGCCCTGCCTGCCTGCCTGCGCCTGAGCAACCAGGCAATCAACAGCACGAGCAATGAAGCCAGAGCCACGCCAAAAGCCAGCATATTGTCCTTCAACCAGGACGATGTCTGATCCGCCTTCTGCTCGATGGAGGCTGACATCGCGGCAGGACTGACGGAGGATTGGACGGCAGTTGGTGGCGTTGAGGACGATTGGACAGCAGCAGGTGTGGACACTGCCGGCGATGGCTGCCGGGTGCTGCTCGCGGCGCCGGAAACAGACCCGGATCCATCACCCTGAGCAGCTCCTGCTCCTGCTCCTGCTCCTGCAGCCGGGTCTGCACCCGCTGATGGTTGTCCAGGAGTCGCCTCGGAACCGGCCGATGACGCTGTGTTCCCGGAGCCTGATGCCGGGCCAGCACGTTCCTGCGTTGTTTCGTTCAATTGCTGCAGGGCGTGTACGTTGGCCTGCAATTCTTGCACCCGGCCCTGAGCATCTGCCATTGAACGCTCAAGTGCAATGCGTTGGTCAGATGCATCGGAGGCAGTTGAGGCAGGCGCACCAGCACCTGTGCCCGCAGCAACCCCCGGGCCGGCAGACGCGCCCGGCACTGTACTTGCAACCGTGTTTACCCCTGTTGCGTTGGTTGCAGGATCCGCAGGCATCGAACCTTGCCCTGAAAACGCTGCCGATGAGGCGCCATTAGTGCCGGCACCCGACAAACGCAGCCGGTCACGCTGAGACGTTTCTGCAGAAGGAATCGTGCCTTGAGCCTGGACTTGCGTTTGAACCACAGGCTCAGAAACTTTGGTCGTGCCGCCGTTGTCGGAGGCATCGGCGGCTGTCGCCTGGCCCGAGACGGCACCCGTGTCAGCGGCAACTCCCGGGCTTGCTGCCAGCCCTTGCCGATAAGCGGCAAACGCACGGGCATGTTGCCTGAAAATACGTCGCGCTTCACGGTCAGAGATGGCGGTGAGTTGGGCCATTTCGGGTATTTGAAGCGTGCTGCCGGCACGCAGCAGATTCATGTTGCGCTGGCTGAATGCCTGGGGGTTGGCGCGATAAAGTGCCACAAGAAACTGGTAGTCGGTGACGCCAGGTACCGCATTGCCACGCGCGATGGCGAAAAGCGTATCGCCACGACGCACAGGAACAGACGAACCGGAAGACGATGTGTCATTACGAGACCCGCTGCGAACCGCTGCAGATGTGCCGCCAACGGCAGCGGGCCGCACCGTGGAACCCGCCTGTGACAACAGGCTGACTTGATGTCGTTGTTGTCCAACCGTCGTGCGTATATCAAGCAGGAGATCAGCAACCGGGCCTTCGAAAGGATTAGAAGAGGTGACCTGGATGATACGAGTGGCCGGCACGTGCCCCTGTACAACACGCACCTGCATTGACTCCAGAGACACCGGCGGTGTCAGGCCCGCCTGCACCCACGCGGAGACAGGCGGCACCTGGGCCGTCAGGGAATCGATTTCGGCCGGCGTAAGGTTATGTACAGCCACCGAAAGCAATAGAGGGCTTCCAGGTGCAGACATGAGCCTGGAATGACCCAACGTGAATGCCTGGGCGACGCCCGCCAGCAAAAGCGTCGAGGAAACCAGGGCCGCACTAAAACAGCCCGCTGCATGAGCGCCCTTGAAATGCGGCCCGGATCGCATGATCAGAGTTCGCCCAATGCGATACGCAGCATACGACGCAGAGGTTCTGCCGCACCCCAGAGCAACTGGTCACCCACAGTGAAGGCGCTGAGGTATTCCGGCCCCATGGCCAGTTTGCGCAGACGCCCCACCGGGATGTCGAGTGTACCGGTTACGGCCACTGGCGTGAGTTCTTTCATGGTGATATCACGCTCGTTGGGAATGACCTTGGCCCATTTGGAACCTTCGCGCAGGATGTCGGTGATTTCATCGAGCGGAACATCGCGTTTGAGCTTGATGGTCAGGGCCTGGCTGTGGCAACGCATGGCACCGATACGAACACAAAGACCATCGATGGGAATGGATTCGGAACCGAAACCTGGACCCCGACCCAGAATTTTGTTGGTTTCAACGCCGGCCTTCCACTCTTCACGGGATGTACCATTGCCAAGATCCTTGTCGATCCAGGGAATCAGGTTGCCACCCAGCGGAACCCCAAAGTGCTCATGAGGCAGCGCAGGATCCTTCTGAGTCTGCAACACACCACGATCAATTTCCAGAATGGCTGAAGCGGGGTCATCGAGCAGGGGCTTGACGGCCGCGTTGAGGATACCGAACTGGGTGAGCAGTTCACGCATGTGCTGGGCACCGCCCCCAGACGCCGCCTGGTAGGTCATGCTGGTCATCCAGTCGATGAGGTCTTTGTTGAACAGACCTGCAAGACCCATCAGCATGCAGCTGACCGTGCAGTTGCCACCGATGAAATTCTTCACACCACGGTTCAGGGCGGTATCGATGACGTTGCGATTGACAGGGTCAAGCACGATGATGGCATCATCAGCCATGCGCAAGGTACTTGCGGCATCGATCCAGATACCTGTCCAGCCAGCTGCACGCAACTTGGGAAATACCTCGGAGGTGTAGTCACCGCCTTGAGCAGTCAGGATGACGGGAAGCTTTTTCAGGGCATCGATGTCGTAGGCATTTTGCAACGGACCCGCGCCATCAGCCCAGGCAGGCGCAGCGCCGCCCGCGTTACTGGTAGAGAAAAATACCGGTTGAAAAAGGGCAAAATCGTTTTCATCGCGCATGCGCTGCATGAGGACGGAACCCACCATGCCACGCCAGCCGACCAGACCTACGGATTGACTCATGTTGATATCACTCTAAAAGATTGGAAAAACTGTAAACCTGAATGCCTGCATGCCACCGGAACGCCCGCACGCCCGGACAAAGACCGGACAGCGGACATGACGGACTTATTTTAAGGCGTTGAGAACGGCATCACCCATCTGGCTGGTCGTCACGCGTGTAGTGCCCTCTTCATAGATGTCGGCTGTGCGCAAACCTTGTTCGAGCACACGCTGAACGGCCTGTTCGATGCGGTCTGCCTGGGTGCTTTCATTCAGCGAATAGCGCAACAACATGGCAGCAGACAAAATGGTGGCCAGCGGGTTGGCAATGTTCTTGCCGGCAATGTCGGGGGCGGAACCATGGCTGGGTTCATACAGACCCTGATTCGATGCATTGAGCGACGCTGAAGGCAGCATGCCGATCGAGCCGGTGAGCATGGCGGCCTCGTCGGAAAGGATATCGCCAAACAAGTTGCCCGTAACAATGACATCGAAGGCCTTGGGCTCACGCACAAGTTGCATGGCGGCGTTGTCAACGTACATGTGCGACAGTTCAACATCGGGGTATTCGCGCGCCACATCGATCATGATGTCGCGCCAGAACTGGGAGGTTTCCAGCACGTTGGCCTTGTCGACACTGCACAGACGCTTGTTGCGTTTGGCCGCTGCCTGGAAGGCCACATGGGCGATACGACGCACTTCACTTTCTGCGTAGTGCATGGTGTCGTAACCTTGGCGCTCACCTTTGAACGGGCCGTCTTCGAGAGTACGCACGCCACGGGGCTGACCGAAATAAATATCGCCAGTCAGTTCGCGCACGATCAGGATGTTCAGGCCCGAAACAATTTCAGGCTTGAGCGACGAGGCATTGGCCAGTTGTGGATACAAGATGGCCGGGCGCAGGTTGGCAAACAGACCCAGCGCCTTGCGCAGGCCCAGAATGGCTTGTTCAGGGCGAAGTTCACGCGCCAAAGTATCGTACTTCCAGTCACCGACCGCACCAAACAGAATGGCCGATGAACTGCGTGCCAGTTCCAGGGTGGACGGTGGCAGCGGGTGTCCGTGAATTTCGTAGGCAGCGCCACCAACCGGTGCCTGTTCAAGGGTCAGATCAAGACCCAGCGCCGACAGCACGCGCACCGCTTGTTCGGTAATTTCATGTCCGATGCCATCACCTGGCAGAACGGCTATTTTGTGACTCATGTTTTTTAATGCTCCGTTAGGGAAACGTGCGGGGCTCAGGCCACCGGACGGGACTCCAGCCAGGGGTGACGCGCCAGACGCTCGGCCTCGAAGGCACGAATGAGATCGGACTTCTGCAAGGTGAGGCCGATGTCATCGAAACCGTTCAGCAGACAATGCTTGCGGAAGGGATCGACCTCGAAGGGCAGCTCACGGTTGTCTTGTGTAACGACCACCTGACGTTCAAGGTCGATGAGCAACTGGTACCCCGGGAACGCCTTGACGTCGTCAAACAAGCGCGCAACCTGCGATTCTGGCAGGATGATGGGCAGCAAGCCGTTCTTGAAACTGTTGTTGAAGAAGATGTCGGCGTACGAAGGGGCGATGATGGCGCGAAAGCCATACTGCGTGAGCGCCCAGGGCGCATGTTCGCGACTGGAACCGCAACCAAAGTTCTTGCGGGCCAGCAAAATGGACGCGCCCTGGTAGCGTTCCTGATTCAGGACGAAATCGGGGTTCAGCGGCCGCGTACTGTTGTCCATGCCAGGTTCGCCGTGGTCAAGGTAACGCAACTCATCGAACAGATTGGGGCCGAAGCCGGTACGCTTGATGGACTTGAGAAACTGCTTGGGAATGATCAGGTCGGTATCGACATTTTCACGATCGAGCGGTGCGACCAGACCCTTGTGTGTGGTAAATGCTTGCATGATGGGTTCCTGTCAGGCGTTACGGACATCGACAAAGTGGCCGGCAATGGCTGCAGCAGCAGCCATTGCGGGGCTGACCAAGTGGGTACGCCCACCCTGCCCCTGACGCCCCTCAAAGTTGCGGTTCGATGTTGACGCACAGCGTTCGCCGGGCTCAAGACGGTCGGCATTCATGGCCAGACACATGGAACAACCGGGCTCACGCCACTCGAAACCAGCCTCTTTGAGGATTTTGTCGAGACCTTCTTTTTCGGCCTGTGCCTTGACCAGCCCGGAACCGGGCACCACCATGGCCTGCTTGACGGACGAAGCCACGCGCCTGCCACGCGCAACCGCAGCCGCGGCGCGGATGTCTTCGATACGTGCATTGGTACAGGAACCGATGAACACCCGATCAATGCGGATATCGGTGATCGGCATGTTGGGTTTCAGGCCCATGTATTCAAGGGCGCGCTCCATGCCGCTGCGACGGACATCGTCTTTTTCCTTGTCGGGATCAGGCACGCGAGCATCGATGGGCAACACCATTTCGGGCGACGTGCCCCAGGTGACCTGCGGAACAACCTGACGCGCATCGATTTCGACCACACGATCAAAGCGTGCGCCTTCGTCGGAATGAAGCGTTTGCCAGTAACCTACCGCCTGATCCCACAGCGCCCCGATGGGTGCATACGGACGACCACGGAAGTAATCGATGGTTTTCTGGTCAACAGCCACCATACCGGATCGCGCACCGGCTTCAATGGCCATGTTGCAGACGGTCATGCGGCCTTCAACCGACAGGGCGCGTAGTGTACTGCCACCGAATTCGATGGCATAGCCGGTACCACCGGCCGTACCGATGACACCAATGATGTACAGAACAAGGTCTTTGGCGGTGCAACCGCGAGGAAGCTCGCCTTCGACACGTACCAGCATGTTTTTGGCTTTCTTCATGAGCAGGGTTTGCGTAGCCAGTACATGCTCGACTTCCGAGGTACCGATGCCAAACGCCAGCGCACCAACGGCACCGTGGGTGCTGGTGTGGGAATCGCCGCAAACAACGGTCATGCCGGGTAACGTGGCGCCTTGCTCAGGCCCGATGATGTGAACGATCCCCTGACGCAAATCGTTCATGCGAAATTCGGTGATGCCATACTGTTCGCAGTTGGCATCAAGCGTTTCTACCTGCAAGCGCGAAACGGGATCAACAATGCCCTGGGCACGTGCCGTGGTGGGCACATTGTGATCAGCCACCGCCAGGTTTGCACTGATGCGCCATGGTTTGCGGTTCGCCAGTTTCAGGCCTTCAAAGGCCTGGGGACTGGTCACTTCATGAACCAGATGACGATCGATATACAGCAGGCAGGTGCCGTCGGACTCTTGGTGCACAACGTGTGCATCCCAGAGTTTGTCGTACAGAGTTTTTGCCATGGCAGGAGCTCTTGGAAATGTTGGAAGGATGAAATCAAACAGTAATTATGCCACTTTGCAAAATGGCGGCAGACATGACCACAGACATCGCGCACCTGGCAGACACGCCGATGAAGCCTGTCGGGTCGACACCGCATGCCCGGCACGGGAATGGCCGGCAGCTAGCGGGAACGTGCCTGTTCGTACAGGGGCATGACGCGAGCGGCCGCTTCGGCAAGATCGTTTGAGCGACTGGCCGGCGAAGGATGCGTTGACAAAAATTCCGGCGTGGAACGGTCACCCAATGCCCCCATTTTTTGCCACAGGGTAACCGCAGCGCGAGGATCGTACCCGGCCCGTGCTGCCAGTTCGACACCGATCAGGTCGGCCTCGGCTTCGTGGGTACGACTGTTGGGTAATGTGAACATGACTTCGGTCAACTGCTGCCCCAGATCGGCGGTTGCCTGGGATCCGGTGACGGCAGCCAGCACAGACAAACCCACACCGGCCGCCATTTGCTGCGACACCTGTTCGCGGGCATGCTCACGCAGGGCATGGGCAATTTCATGACCGATGACGGCCGCCAGTTCGGCATCGGTGGGTTTGAGTTGACGGATCAACCCGCTGTAGACCGCAATTTTCCCGCCCGGCATACACCACGCATTGACCTCATCGCTGTTGATGACGTGCACGGCCCAGTTCCAGCCAGTGGCATCAGGCCGGAACACACCTGTCTGCGCGATCAGCTTGCCGGCAATACCCTGAACACGGCGAGTCATGGCCGGATCGGTGTCGAGTGCCTTCTGGGCACGCGCCTGGCCGAGCAAGCTGGTGTATTGCTGGGCTGCTTCCTGTTGCAAGGCTTGCTCGGAAACCAGACTGGACATGTATTGCGTGCGCTGTATACCGACGGTTCCGGTGCTGGTGGTACTGACGGCAGCACACGCACCCAAAAGACCCAGCGAGGCCACCACGCCAAGTCGGGCCAAAGTTCGTTTAAGGGTCAGTCGTGACAACATGATGTCTCCTGGCAACTTTTCAATAATGATAACGCGCGTTCAGGTCTGGCAGACTGCCGAGGCCGGGAAATCATCGGCGGGCTCGCCGGCGGACACCGGTGTCACCGGAATTGATTTTCGCCGTTGATGACCCAGGCCCGAAAGATTGTCAGCGAAAAATTCCGTTCTGGGCACGATGACGCAGCGCATGATCCATGAGAACAATGGCCAGCAGGGCCTCGACGATAGGCGTGGCGCGTATGCCGACACAGGGATCATGACGACCGAGTGTCTGTACGTTGACCGGCTCACCCGCACGGTTGATTGAACGGCGCTCGATGCGAATGCTGGAAGTGGGCTTGATGGCAAGCGACACGGTGATGTCTTGCCCCGAGGAGATACCACCCAGAACCCCGCCCGCATGATTCGACACGAACCCGTCCGGCGTGATTTCATCGCCGTGTTCCGAGCCGCGCTGAATGATGCAATTGAAACCCGCGCCGATCGAAACCCCCTTAACCGCATTCAGCCCCATCATGGCATGCGCAATATCGGCGTCGAGACGGTCGTACAAAGGCTCGCCCCAGCCGGCCGGCACGCCGGATGCCACGACCTCGATGCGTGCACCGATCGAGTCACCGTCACGACGCAACTGGTCCATGAACGCTTCCAGCTCAGGAACGATATTGGCATTGGGCGCGTAAAACGGATTCAGGGATACGTGGTCCCAGGACTCGAACGGAATGGCGATGGGCCCGAGCTGGCTCATGTAACCGCGGACGGTGAGGCCAAACTGTTGATGCAACCACTTGCGTGCAATGGCGCCTGCCGCAACGGTAGGCGCCGTGAGACGGGCCGAGGATCGTCCGCCACCGCGCGGATCACGTTCCCCAAACTTGCGCCAGTAGGTGTAATCGGCATGGCCTGGCCGAAAGGTGTCGGCAATGGCCGAGTAATCCTTGCTGCGGGCATCGGTATTACGGATCAGCAAACTGATGGGCGTGCCTGTAGTGACACCCTGGTAAACCCCTGAAAGAATTTCAACCTGGTCGGCTTCCTGGCGCTGCGTGACATGCCGCGAGGTGCCAGGGCGACGCCGATCCAGTTCCGCCTGGATATCGGACTCGGTCAGGGGGAGCCCCGGAGGGCAACCATCAACGACGGCACCGATGGCCGGACCGTGGGATTCCCCGAAATTCGTGACACAAAACAGTTTTCCTAAAGAATTGCCTGACATGGTGATTGATCGCTGAAAAAAAGAGAATTCTAGGATGAGCAACTGACGGCAACAGGTCTGGAACCTGCCGGCGGGGGTTCGGCATAGGCGGAATGGCCATCAGTTTCAGTAAACGGATTGCGTAGCAACCGCAACAATGTATCGATTTCCGAACCATTGCCCTGCTCTGCCGCCTGGATCGCGTTCTGGGCCAGATGATTGCGCAGCACGTACAGAGGATTGGCGCCATTCATGCGCTCGACGCGTTCTGCCGCTGGCAGGTTATCGTGTGCAGTACGTTGCAGATAGCCATCAAGCCAGTCGTGCACGGGCTCGTGGTCGGGAAAGAGCGCCAGAAAGGTATCAGGCTGCTCCGGCACCTGGGCCAGACGCCGGAAAGCCAATGTAAAGTCGGCCGCCTGCTCGTGCAAAAGCCCCCACCAGCCGTCATACAGATCGTCATCGCCCGGCTGCCAGGCGCGTAAACCCAGCTTGCGCGCCATGCTGCCACGGTAGGTTTCCAGGAAAGCGGCTTCGAAGCCGGAGAGGGCTTCCTGCAAGGCCTCGACAGGAATATCGAGGGTGGTGAAAACACTGGCCAAACGGTGCAGATTCCACTGGGCCACGGCAGGCTGTGCATTCCAGGCATAGCGCCCCCGGGTATCACTGTGGTTGCAGACGTGATCCGCCTGAAAAGCATCGATGAAACCATACGGGCCGTAGTCGAGCGTGAGCCCCAGAATGGACATATTGTCGGTATTCATGACGCCATGACAGAAACCGGCGGTCTGCCAGTGGGCGATCAGCTGGGCAGTTCGCTTCACAACCTGGGCAAGCCAGTTCACAATATACGCCTTGCCAGCCCCCGGCAAACCCGCCGTCGTATCAAGGCATTCCGGATAAAAACGATGGATGACGTAGTCGGTGAGCCACTGCAACTGACGAGGGGCTTTATGCCAGTGTTCGAAAGAACCAAAACGTACAAACGATGGCGCAACCCGCGTGATGATCGCTGCAGTTTCGACGGTTTCACGATAGACCGGATCATTGGAGACAACGAGCGACAAGGCCCGTGTTGTGGGAATACCCAACCCGGCCATGGCTTCGCCGGCCAGGTACTCACGTACAGAGGATCGCACTACCGCACGGCCATCGGCCATACGGGAATAAGGCGTCATGCCCGAACCCTTGAGTTGCAGCTCATGATTGCCTGTCGATGTAGTGACCTCGGCCAACAGGTGAGCACGTCCATCACCCAGTTGCCCGGCCCAGACACCGAACTGGTGACCACTGTACACAGCCGCCAGAGGTTCGCTGCCAGGCAAGGGCTCCTGACCTGAAAACACACGCAGGAAAAGTGGGTCGTGCAGGGCCTGAGGCGACAAGTCAAGCAAGGCGGCGACGTCGGTGTTCACGTGCAACAGCTGCGGATCACTGAGTGGCTGGGGTCGAACCCGGCTGTAAAAGTCGGGCGGCAATGCTGCAAAGGAATTAACCTGGTGCCACTGGGCAATCGAGCTGATCATGGTGCGGGTTCCGTGGTACGGTGTTCTTTGGTTGTCAGTGCGGCCTGGGCCAGCCTTTCTTTTTCAAGTGCAGCCAGCCGTTTGGCCTGTTTTTTGGCGGGACGCAAATAAAAAATGGCACACAGATAAAACACCGTGGAAAAAAGGATTTCAACACACGCCATCAGCACCGACATCGGGGCTGGATCAGACCAGGCCCTGACCACACCTTCCATGAAATACAGAAGAATGAGCATGGCCGACCACTGCAGCGTGTAAAGATCGCCCTTCAGGACACCCCGAAGAGGAAACAGCAGCGGTATGACCTTCAGCACGAGGTATGACCCACCCGGCCGCAAGGGAGCAAGCCAGAGTTCCCACACAAGGCATAAAGCAATGAGGCCAACGAGCGAAACAGAAGCGCCGAAGCGCAGCAGTGGAGCAGGTTTTTGATTCATGCTGGTATTATCCCTGAAAGCGGTCTGCCTCGTGTGGGCGGCCATGCACGACATAAAAACGGATACACACCATGCCGGAAACCGCACCCCGGGGATCCCGCCCCGAAACCGGAAACGACCCCGCCAAAAAATTTTCAAACGGCTTCATTATCGCCCGGTATGCCCTGCACCGTGCAGCCGAAAAAAATCTGACCCAGGTTGCCTCAAGCCTGACATTCACCACAGTGCTCAGTATGGTGCCTCTGCTGGCCGTGGTACTTTCACTCTTCACTGCATTCCCGCTTTTCCATGAATTCCGTCGTGCCCTGGAAGAATTCCTGACTGGCAACCTGATGCCCCCGTCAGTCTCCGACAGCGTCATGGTCTACCTGAACGACTTCGCAGCCAAAGCCTCAAGCCTGACGGCAGTGGGCAGCCTGTTTCTGATCGTCACATCGGTCATGCTGATCAAAACCATCGATGAGGCCTTCAACAGCATCTGGCACGTTGAACGACAGCGTCCCATGACACAACGTATTCTGGTGTATTGGGCCATCATTTCACTGGGCCCGATTCTTACGGGCGCCAGTCTGTGGGCGACCTCGTTACTTGCACGCGAATCACTGGGCTATATCGGTGAGCTTCCTGAAGCGCTTCGTCTTCTGCTTTCCTTCGTGCCGCTGCTGGCGACCGGCCTGGGCTTCACAGGGCTGTTCGTGGTTGTGCCAAACCGGCGCGTCCTTTGGCGCGATGCCCTGATCGGAGGACTAGGCACAGCGATCGTGCTGGAAATCATGCGTGAAGGGTTCACCCTGTACCTGGCCAAGTTTCCTTCCTACACACTCATTTACGGCGCGTTCGCCACGCTGCCCATTTTTTTGCTCTGGATCTACCTTTCATGGCTGGCCATTTTGCTGGGTGCCACGGTAGCGGCCACCTTGCCTGCCCTGCGGCAGAAACGCTGGGCTGTTCAACGACATACAGGTGATCGCTTCATTGATGCGCTTCGCGTGCTCGATCTGTTATGGCAAGCCCAGCAAGGTCAGCCGCGCGGGCGCAGCGTACGCTTCCTGTGCACCCATCTGCAAATGCACCCCGATGAACTGGAACCGGTTCTGCTGCAGTTGAAGGCGCTTGGTTTGGCCGTGAATACAGAACATACCGACACCGACCGATGGGTCCTGGCCTGCGACCAGCGCCAAGCCGATCTCGCCCCCCTGATCGATGCCCTGCTGCTCGACCGCAACCAACCGTCTTTGCTGCAACAGCCCCGACTGGTGAAAGCCGTTGCCGATAGTCTGCAAGGCAGCAACGTCAAACTCTGCTCCCTGTTCGATCCTCCCGAACCGGACGTGACCGAGCCGGCACAACCGGGCGAACGACCGGGTATCGGGCACGTACCAGAAGGGTGACCGGGCGAACGACTTACCCCCGCAAAAGCCCCACTTTCAGAAAACAATACAGATCTCGCCTACCGTAAAGCGCCTGAATGGTGCAAAATATCGGGCATCATGCGGCAAGCGCCGCCCCAGGAGAAGCATCATGTTGAAAGTCAGTGAAATTCTGCGTGTCAAGGGCGACACTCTGTATACGGCCACCCCCGACATGCCCATACAGAAAGCGCTTGAGACCATGAGCACACTTGATATCGGTTCGCTGGTGGTCATGGAACATGGCGAACTGGCCGGCATGCTGACCTTCAGGGAAATATTGCGCCATCTGCACACCAACGGCGGCAACACCGGCAACTTCACGGTGCGACACATCATGGACGACCACCCGGTCAGTGTCTCGCCCAACACCAGCGCCGATGAAGTGCAACGCCTGATGCTCGAAAAACACGCGCGTTACATTCCCGTCATGGACGGCCCCACGCTCATGGGGGTCATTTCGTTCTACGACATGGCCAAGGCCATTGTGGCGGCACAGGAATTTGAAAACAAAATGCTGAAGGCCTATATTCGCGACTGGCCCTCCGATTCCGATCCAAGCGCCGCTTGATCGCTTGCCGCCCTGCCGTGTTCAGGCCATGCGCCTGAGCAATGCTTCATACGCCTGCCCGATCAGCGCTGCCTCGTTGGCATTCAGGCACTGCGGGTCAGACAGCGTGCGACGCCATTGCCGGGCACCTTTCCTTCCCGTCATCCAGCCTAGCAATGAACGCGCAATGATACGCAGAGGCACCCCTTTGGCGACCTCTTGCGCTGCATAGGTCTCCATTGCCTGCACCACTCCGGCCTCATCGGGGATCTTTACGACCTGCCCCAGGGCAACGCTCAGTTCCGACAAAACACCCGGCATATGCCAGGCAGCACGCCCCAGCATCACACCATCGAAACGTCGAGCCCAATACAAAGACTGATCAACGTCGGCCAGACCACCATTGAGCACCACAACACAATCGGGAAAATCTTGCTTCAGGCGCAGCGCATCGTTGTAGCGTAACGGCGGTATTTCACGGTTATCCTTGGGTGACAAGCCCTTGAGCACCGCGTTACGCGCATGCACAATGAACACCCGGCAGCCGACATCGTGCAAACGGCCCATGAAGTCACGCACGAAATCATAGGAGTCGTTGTAATCGAGTCCAAGCCTGTGTTTGACTGTCACCGGTACGGAAACGCTGTCTTGCATGGCCTTGATGCAATCGGCCACCAGGCCGGGTTCGGCCATGAGGCAGGCACCAAAAGCGCCCCGTTGCACACGCTCCGAAGGGCAACCACAATTCAGATTGATTTCATCGTATCCCCATTGCTCGCCCAGACGGGCACAGGCTGCCAGGGCATCGGGCTCGCTACCGCCAAGCTGTAATGCCACCGGATGCTCACAGGCGTTGAAATCCAGATGGCGTGCCACATTGCCATGCAGCAGCGCACCTGTGGTGATCATTTCGGTATAAAGACGTGCTGCCGGCGCCAGTTGCCGATGAAAAAAACGACAATGACGATCCGTGACGTCAATCATGGGGGCAACACACAACTGCCAGTCGGCAGGGTTAAGGTCGGAAGCTACGGGCATGATTTGTGTGCAAAGCAGTCAAAGCAACATTTTACGCAAAGCAGGATCCCGCGTTGTGATGTCACCCCCTCTTGTTTTTCCCATTCGGGCACATTGGTCTAAAATCCCGATTCCCGTTGAGGGTGTTGACCCATTCAGGCTTGTCATTGCCCTTTCAGGGTTCCCAGCCTTTTCCTTGCCAAGTACCGACTTTTCCCGAGCATACAACCCATGGCCGTTTTTACCCCTGTCAGCCCCACTGACGCCCAGCACCTTCTTGAAAACTACGCATTGGGCGAACTGGTTTCCTTGCGTGGCATTACAGCGGGCATTGAAAACACCAACTACTTTCTGACCACCACAGCCGGTGAGTTCGTGCTCACCCTCTTCGAAGTCCTGACCTTCGAACAGTTACCGTTTTATATTGAACTGATGCATCACTTGGCGCAGCATCGCGTGCCGGTACCCGAACCCCAGACACGCACTGACGGAACACGGATCGGAACACTGCATGGCAAGCCTTGTGCGATTGTGTCCCGTCTGAAGGGGGGCTACGAACCTGCACCGGGCCCTGTCCATTGCGCCCTGGCTGGCACCACACTGGCCAACGCCCACCTGGCAGGTCGTAGTTTCACATTGCATCAGCCCAATCTGCGTGGTCTGTCGTGGTGGACCGAAACCATTCCCAAAGTTGTGCCCTTCCTTTCTCCGGATCAGGCTCACATGATTCAGACCACACTGACCGAACAACAACAGTTCGCGGGCACCGAAACCTATAAAGCGCTGCCGTACGGGCCAGCCCACTGTGACCTGTTTCGTGACAATGTCCTGTTCGATGGCACCTTCGAATCACCACGCATGGGTGGGCTGATCGACTTTTATTTTGCCGGTTGCGACACCTGGATCTTCGATGTGGCCGTCAGTGTGAACGACTGGTGCATTGATCACGCTACCGGTGTGTTCAACACCGAAAAACTCAACGCCTGGCTCATGGCCTATGCCGCTGTTCGACCTTTCACGGCGGAAGAACGCCAGGCCTGGCCGACCATTCTGCAGGCAGCCGCCCTGCGCTTCTGGGTTTCCAGACTGTTCGATTTCTTCCTGCCACGTCCGGCCCAAACGCTAAAACCCCATGACCCCCGCCACTTCGAACGCATTTTGCGTGAACGACGCGCTCATCCTGCCCCCGCGCTTCCCTGACCCGGTCCATACCCAACGCAACTCCGAATCACACATCAATTCGCCATCATGCAAGCAGCCATTCTTCCCGTGAGCGCGGGCTGGTCATGGGTTCAACAAGGTTATCGATTGTTCCGCCGCCAGCCTGTACCCTTGTTTTTCTGGAGCCTGGTCACCAGCTTCCTGATTACGGTCAGCTATATTATTCCGCTTTTCGGGCAAATGGCCCTGATTGCCGGCACACCCGTTCTGACCTTCATCAGCCTGTCTGCCTGCAAGAATGTGGCAGCCGGGCGCACCATGCTCCTGCACATGTGGCTCGAACCGCTGCGTGATCGCGAAACGCGCAAACGCCTGCTTGTTTTGGGGATGGCGTATCTGCTCACCTGCCTGGCGGGCGGTTTTCTGGCAACGCTGCCCTTTCTGGGCGATCTGATGGCCAGCATCAACCCTGACGGCGCCCTTGACGAAGCAGCCATATACAGTGCCATGCGTGGGCCTTTGCTCACGTTTGGCCTGATGTACTTGCTGATTTCCGCGCTGTTCTGGCACGCGCCTGCACTGATCGGCTGGCACAACATCCGTTTAGGGCAAGCCCTGTTCTTTTCCATGGTGGCCTGCTGGCGCAACAAATGGGCATTTCTGGCCTACGGTATCACTTGGGCTGCCATTTTCATCGGTGTGCAGTTTCTGGGTAGCGCGCTCACTGGTATCGGCATGCCGGCAGGCGTTGCACAAATGCTGATGACGCCTGTGAATATCGCTGTGGCGGCCGTACTCTACTGCAGTTTTTATCCGGCCTACATCAGCATTTTCGGCCAACCTCTCACTGAATCCGATCCACAGCAGCCCTGATCAGATCCGCATAACCCGGGTTGCCACGGATATAACCGGCCTGCAGCTCGACAATGCTCGCAGCAGCAGGGCACCACAGGATCCGACCCGGAGGCACCGCGTGCTCGGTACGAACAGGAACCAGCGATGCGCCCAGAAAGACGATATCAATGGGAAAGGTCATGGTCAGAGTATGCACTGACCGGCAATCCGGGAACCACAACCCTCGATTGCCCTCAAGCCGCCGGCTGAACGCCAGCCCCTTGAGCCGCTCAAGAAACCCTCGGGCCGGGTGCAATTGGAGCACTTTCGCATCAAGCATGAACTCAGCCCCACGCCAGCAAACGGATCACCACCGGAAAACCGATGATCAGAAAAGTACAGGGAAAGATACAAAACACCAACGGAAAGAGCATTTTCACGGGCGCCTGCATTGCCAGTTTTTCGGCACGCTGAAAAAGCTCGACACGTCGTTGGCTGGATTGAGCCTGCAGCAATGGCCCCAGGTTCATACCCAGTTGATCGGCCTGCCTCAGGGCATTGACCAATGCACTGACCTCATCAAGCTGACTGCGTTGCGCCATATCCGACAGCGCCTGCAGTCGTGAGACGCCCGTTCGCATATCGCCCAGGGCGCGCTCCAGTTCTGCACGCAAAGGGCCCGGTGGACAATGACGGGCTGACTGTTCCAGTGCCCCCTGCAAGTTCAAACCTGCCCTGACACATAACGTTGTCATGTCGAGCATGAAGGGCAATTCTCGAAGCATGGCGGCCTGGCGCAATTGACCAAGGCGTTTGAACTGCCCTGCGACACCGAGCGATGCACCAGTGAACACAAAAACCAGCACGACCAGCCCGGAAACCGGTGAAAGCCCCAGCAAAAAAACAAAGATGGCAGACGGCGCGAGCAGAACCCAACCGGCCAGCACCTGACATGCCAATACGTGCACCGGCAGCCAATGCCGGTCAAGCCCTGCCGTGCGCAGTAGGGTCTCAAGGCGTGCCCTGTATCGCCACGAAAGCATGGGCTCCAGCGCCGGCGCAAGACAGCAGACCCATAACCAGATCAACCGCAGCGGTGAGCCGGGCGACAGCAACCAGGGGCAGGCAGGCACACGCCGGGCCCATGGGCCCAGTACAACCCGGGCGACAAGTGCCAGGCAAAGCCCTGCGGCAAAAGAACTGATCCAGAGCATGCTGCTAAACCCGTATGGCGACAATACGACGTATCAGCCAGATGCCCGTCAGTTCGAGTACGAGAATCGTCACGAGAACGGCCCAACCCGCCGTGGTTCCCCAGAGCGGTGCCATGGCATCAGGATCCAGGAAATTCAGGACAAAGCCAAGCAAAACGGGTAATGCGGTCATGATCACCGCCTGCAAACGCCCCTGGGCTGTCAGGGTATCGATACGACCCGCCAACTGCAGACGCTCCCTGATCGTAATAGCCATGTCTTCAAGCAACGCGCCCAGACTGCCACCACTGTTCGAAGCAATGACCAATGCCGCCACGATCAAACCGGTTGCTTCGGTGGGAACCCGTTGATACAAGCCCTGGAGCGCAGCGGCAACAGGTACCCCCATACGTTGTTCGCGCACCATCAGGGAAAGTTCCTGGCCCAATGGCGCCGGCGCACGGGTGGCCAGATACCGCAAGGCAGATTGCAAACCACTTCCAGACTGCAAGGCACCTGCCAACCCCATCAGCAGATCAGGCCACTGCTGATCGCAGCGGGCCAGGCGCCGTCGTCGAAACCAGTGCATTCCCAAGTGGGGAACGCTCAGAAAGGCAACACCTGTGAAAACGGCAAGCAGCCAGGAAGCCAGCAGAAAATAAACCAGAAGTGCGGTCATGCCGGCAACCATCACTGCAGCGATCCAGACCTGCGCCGGGTCGAGAAACAGGAAAAACTCGCCCAGACCACGTGTTGCCAGTTGGTGAAAAGCTTGATGATAACGGGCCAGGCCATTGATGAGGCTGCGTTGCACAAACCAAACAGCAATCGCAACCAAAAGCCCGGTGGCCAGCATGCTTCCAAGCAGCATCATGATGTCCCCTGCCGGGTATTGGCAAGAAAACCATGTGCAGCCGGCTCCAGAACCGTACGTTGCTGAAAGAGACTCACCTGAAGATCGGCCGGCTGACGGCTGCCCGTATCGGAGGCAGAAAAATGCTCGGGCATCAGGCCACACCCTTCAAAAACCAGAGGTGTGTGGTTTGCACAACGAAAAACCGGTTGCAGCTGAATACGACCACTTTCCATACCCGTCACTTCAACGATCGCGGTAATCACACGTTGTCCGGAACCCAGTCTGGCCTGCTGGACAATGAAATGAATACTGGCGGCAATGTGCTCACGAACAGCCGATAATGGCAAATCCATACCGGCCATGAGAATCATGGTTTCCAGACGAGCAAGCGCATCACGCGGCGTATTGGCATGCAATGTTGTCAACGAACCTTCGTGCCCCGTGTTCATGGCCGAAAGCATGTCAAACGCCTCGCCCCCCCGACACTCACCAACCACAATCCTGTCGGGTCGCATGCGCAAGGCATTACGTACAAGGTCACGAATTTCGATGCGACCACGCCCTTCGAGGTTGGCCGGCCGGGCCTCAAGTGCAACGCAGTGCTCGTGATTCAACCTGAGTTCTGCAGCATCTTCGATTGTGATGACGCGCTCATGAGCGGGAATGCAGTTTGACAAAACATTCAACAACGTTGTCTTTCCAGAACCGGTGCCTCCTGACACCACAATATTGCAACGTTCACGGACACAAATCTCGAGAAAACGGCTCATGGCGGTATCAAGCGACCCACGCTCGACCAGGTCGGTCATGGACAAACGGCGTTCAGGAAACTTTCGTATGGTCAGACTGCAGCCACGCAGGGCTACCGGCGAAATCACGGCATTCACACGTGAACCATCGGGCAATCGGGCATCGACCATGGGTGAACTGTCATCAATGCGCCGTCCAAGGGGCGAAACGATCCGCTCGATGATCCCCAGAACGGCCTGTTCACTGCTGAACATACGGCCGGCCGGTTCAATTCGGCCATTGATTTCGACATAGATCTGGTCATGACGATTGACCATGATTTCTGTGACGCGAGGATCAGCCAGCAGGGGTTCAAGTGGCCCAAGACCGACAGCCTCGTCAAGAACATCGGTCAGTAAACGGGTTTTGTCCAGATCCTGCGGCAACTCGGTATCGGAGGCAAGAATTCCTGTCAGGGCCTCGTGCACCTCGGCCCGCAGTGCGGTATCGCTCATGGCGGCAATGTCTCTGCGGCGCAGGTCCAACGTATGTAACAAAGCAAGATGGATGCGCTTGCGATGCCGAAGCAAAACATCGGCATCGCAAGAAACCCGGGTGTGCTTTGCTGCCGGAATCCCGGTACGTGTTACCGGCGTTCGAGCCCTCTGTGCTTTCCCGATTTCGGCATCCGATTCCTGCACAGGGTCGGCCATATAGAGTACCGGCTCGGTATCACTGCAGCCCCGAAACGCGGGCTCAGACTGGACCTCAGAATCCGGCAGGCCGAGAACAGGCAAAGGCTCCACAGTACTCAAATGCCCGGAGTCTGGATCAACAATCTGGATCAGACACTCGCCGATCACGATCTGGTCACCACTGGCAAGCGGACCATGATGTGAAACGCGGGCACCATTGACCCATGAACCACACAGGCCGCCCAGGTCCTCAAGAAAAATTCCGTGTGGACGGCGCTCCAGTCGTGCATGATGACGGGCTACGCGCCAACCTCGCAGACACAGTGCGTTGTCAGGACCTCGTCCGATACTCAGTGGCAGGCTGAGCGCACGGGTTTCCACCCGACCCGCCTCAAAGCGAAGAATGACTTTCATGGGCGCTCCCTCGGCTGGGTTGCCGTGTTTGTCCACTGAGATGTCTGACCTGCCCATGAAGAGCCGGCGGATTGGAGCCTGGGCTGTTCAGTCGGCCAAGGCTGGGGTAAAAGCGTTGCATTGAGTCGGGGCGCATCGGGAAAATGCTGTTCAAGCACCTGATCAACACGGCTCAACCTTCCGGCGGAAACCGGATGATCAGGCGTCACCAGCACGGGCGTTACAAAAATTGCAAGTTCGGTTTCCTGATGCTGCGCCTTACGCGTACGAAACAATTCGCCCAGCAGCGGTATGCTGCCCAGCAAGGGAACCTGCTCAACTGTGCGTGACAGATCACGTGAAAGAAAGCCGGCAAGCACCAGCGTCTGGCCGGAACGGACATTGAACTCTGTTGCCGCACGCCGGGTTTTCAGCGATGGCCCGCCGGGCAACGAAACTGCCGTATCAACCGCACTGACCTCGACCTCGATACGGGAACGCACGGCACCATTGCGTTCCACCTGGGGGGTAATGCGCAGGGAAACACCATAGGGCTTGAAAACCGTATTGGTATTGCCATTGGCATCGGTTGTGGCATAGGGCACTTCACCACCCGCAAGAAACTCGGCTGTGGATCCACTGCGTGCAAGTAACTGCGGCTGAGCCAGAACGAGCGCCGTACCGGATTGTGCCATGGCCTGAATGCTGGCTGACAAGAGTGCATTAGCCCCGAAATACGCCGCTGCAGCGGTGGCCGGAAAAACAGCCGGCACAACAATTTCACCGGGACGATCCATGAGCGCGGATGAAGCTGCATCCCAGGCAAGCCCGGCATTCACGCCACCGGCCGTTCCCCACCGCAAACCCAGTTCCTGCAGGCGGGAACGGGGCATTTCAACCACTTTGACATCCAGCAACACCATACTGTCCCAACCGACCTGACCTGTCAGGTCAACCAATTGGGGATAACGTTTGGCAAGACTTGCAATACGTGCCCGGTCATCGTCCGACAGATCATCACCCTCGACAACAAGCTTGTCACCCACGATCGACAAGCGCGCCTGGGGAATACGTTGCAAAACAGCCTGAAGCTCCTGCTGCACCTGCAACGCGCCCTCCGGAGCGACGTGTATCTGATATTGCCTGCGCGCCCCGGATGCACTCCAGACCTGCAGGGAACTGAGACCTTCATGCCGCGCAAAGACAATCACCTCTTTTTCATCTGTGGTGACTGCATTGACCACGTGTCCGTCGCCAACCGCAACACGGGCAACATCGGGAATGGCAAGTACACGGACTTCTCCAACCTGCATTTTGAGAACCTTGGAAGCATTGTCGGATGCAGACCACACCGGGCCGGCATGACCAAGCAAGAAAACAATCAAAACTCTGACAAGCCCCCCAAGAGACACGACAGCCCACTGCGCCTGCGGAGCCCAAAAAACACGGCCGCGTGACCGCGTCAGGCACCTGATATTGATCTGACGGGACAGGACAAGGCCCGGGATACGAAGGAAGGAAGCCGGCATCATTGTTCATCACCCCGTGAAGAAGCAGCGAGCCCTGAAGGATCTTCCGCCATTGAGCCAGACTGGGCTGATTGGTTCATCCATGCGCTGGCCAACAATTGCAAGGATGGCAAGTCAAACAAACCACTAGGCTGAGACGACCCGTTCTGGCCCGGGACCAGTTTAGGCACCGTACGGGGCTGCGTATTACCATAAATGACCGGCGCCCGCCCCGAGGCCGATGGGGGTGGGCGGTTGACACCCAGCAAACTGGCCAGGTCACCACGGATGGCACGGGTGGAGGCATCGGTATCCAGAGCGGCTCTCAGAACAGCGGTCAATGTTCCCGACTGCCGGGCAGCCACCAGCTTGACGGCATCTTCAGGCGCTGCATCAAGCGTCACAGTGGAATAGCCTGAACCTGGGTGCCCACCGGCATCAGCCGCCAGGGGATCGTCACGCGTTCGTGTGTCGGTCGCCAGAACAAGCACTCCCTGAAGTAAAGGTGCTGTGATCATGCGCCGCTGATACTCGAAACTGACATAGAGATCAATCAGGTCACCGGGCTCAAGCAATCCAGACACCGAATTGATGCGATCCACCGGCAGTGTGATTGCGCGACGTCCCAGAGCGATCTGACTTGAAAATGCGCTTTGGTTTGTGGTGAACGTATGAACAGGGAGTACGGGGTCACCTGCAGAAAGCGGCGCACGCAACACGCCTCCTTGCACTTGTGTGAATGCCTCCGGAGGCAGGCTTGAACCGGGCACAAGTGCGGCCGGAAACGAACGTACCGCCAGATGACTGGCTTCCAGGCGGGCACCCACCGGCAGGTCGTGGGCCGCAACAATCCTAGACACCATGGGAACACGCGCCTGCTCTTCAAGACGCTCAACACGCTGCTGGATATGCTCGCGCGCCGACCATGCGGCGAGCACGCCGGCCAGCAGGGCCAATCCGGCCAAGGCGCCGGAGCGACTGAAAATCAATTTACGCATCATGCCTCCGGCACGTTATCGAAAAACTTCCGGCAAAGTGGAAGGAGCCCTGTCCGGGTGGCATTACGGCATGTGATGCACATACAGTGCGCTCCCCTGCCCTGCAGCCCGCAGTGAAAGCATCATGCGTGCCTGCCCCCGAGACCAGAACTTCGGGCCGTTGGCCAGAAGCCCATCGTCACTCAACAACCATCCACTGGAACGTAAGGCACGCTCAAGATAGGTGCTGAGCGATTGCCACGGCAGCGGCACGCGGTATATTTCCTGGCGTTGCGTTGAATCAGCCGACTGATGCTGCAAAATACGAGTGCTGCCAGAAGGAAGCAGCCCGTGCATGAGTTCCTGCCCGGTCTCCAATGCCACGCGGGTATCCTTGCCAGGCATCACACCCGGTTCAACGTAGCTCCGAAACGGCAGGACAGACACATACCCACTGACCACGGAGCCTGCATCTGAAACATCGGCCAGCCAATGATGCCCATTCTCGATTCCGGAAAGAATCAGTCGATTCCGGTGAGCAACAACGCGCTGAAACCGGTGTTCATTGCGCGCGAATCCTTCAGCCACCGTACCCAACGCTTCGCTTGATGAAAAGTGGCGGTACCAGACCGTGACGCCAAAAAGCGTTGAGCGTTCAGGTGGCTTCCAGACGAGACCCTGATTTTTCCAGACCAGCATCTCGCCCGGCAAGGGCGCTGCCTGCAGTGTGGCATGGGCCTGAACGCCAGCGAGAAGCATCAACCCCGTTGAACACGCCAGCTTTTTCAGACACCCCACCATTCGATATCCGACACGTGCAGCGATGCTACGACTCAGGGAACCGGAACGGTTGGAAACAAAGTGCAGTGAGCGCATAGGAACTCCTGAAGAGGGCTGTCGTTGAGATGAATGGCTGGAATGTGCGTTTCCCAGGGCTGCAGCCAGTCACTTGAAAATAGAGGTCGATGCCAAGCCTGATCGGCACGACCCAGACCATGTGCAGCCAGGTCGCCTGCCACCCCCGAGGCGTCTGCGGACGATGACCAGGCAACCGGGGAACCCGCCAGAACCCTGTGTATCCGGGTATCGTCTGAGGCATGCCCGGCATCAACCAGCACGGTTTGATCACGATGCAGATTGGGAGTCAAACGGGCAAAATCATTCAAGGTCTGACCGATCCAGGATCTGGATGATCGAAGAATATTCGAATCAGGCCTGACCTTCAGGCCCACACGAACAACCCCGTCGTGACCGGTGCGCCAATCGTTGCGCACACGGGCTTCGTGACTGCCGCTGGTCCAGACCAGGGACTCTGCCGGCAGACGTTTTCTCTCGATATTGACCAGGACCTGACGCTGTGGATCCGCCAGCATGGGCAAACCACTGCGATCAACCCAGGCGCGACGTTCACGCTCACCATAGAAATGACTGAGCAACCGAGGCTCTACGCGGGCCTGCGGATCACGTGCAAGACTGAAGGATCCAAAGGCTGCTGCATGACGCGTTGTCATGCCAAGATGCTGTAATCGGGCCAACCAGGCTGCTGCAACCCACAACACGCACAGGGCCAGACAGACAACAAAGGCTTCAATCATGGCCTGCCCTGCCTGTGTCCGGGCCAATTCGACATGACCATGACGTGCAGTGGCACAAGTACCTGAGCCCCGTATGGACAGACAACGCACGTTCATGGTGCCCCCTGCCCGGGCGGCGTGCCCGGCATGACAGGATACGGGATCAAACCCGCTTGCCAATAGGGACGAAACAGGTTGGGACGCTCATGACGGCCGTCCTCACGCAGGTTTGGCCGGGCAAAAAAGGTGCGCGCTGCGCTATGGCTGGTTACCGTGAGCGACTCCGGCCCCGGCAATTTCAAAGTCAAGGCAAACTTCAAACCCTGTTGGTCTGCCTGATTGGCCACATCGTAGACGGCGGGCAACCCGCCACCCTGCCAATGTGGTTTCTGTGCGTTGGCAAACGAATTGGCCAGCGGATTATCTGTACCGGAATGTATGTTCCACTGAGTAGACTCACTGACCCACCGCCAGAAATCCTGGGCAGAAAAATTGACAGGGGGATCATCTACATGGGGCTCCCCCATGGGCTCGGCCTGTGACGCAGGTATCCACCCCCATCCCATCGCATATTCGCGGTAGTAGCAGCCTATCCATCGATTCGATCTGAGTGCATGAAACGACTCGGTATCCACGGCGCTCCAGACGCCTGCCTCATTGAGTGTAGTGTGCCCGCGCCGACGCAACTGGTGACGCAAGGCAGGACAGCGCCCGTCAACCATCCAGGTGTTCGATGCAGTATGGTTGCGGGGATCGAGGAATCGATACATGGCGGCAGCGTCAAGTACCAGACTGCGCAAGGTGTTGTGACCCGATGTACGCTCAAGAAAGCCATGCCAGTTATCGTGTGAAATACTCAGATTGAAATCAGTGGTGGCAACTTCGGGATACTGTTCATGCAGTATCTGGCGTATGGCACGCTCACGAGCAGACGGCAAAGTGCGAACAATATCGTGTTGCACACCCACAAGAACAGTACGAATCACCGCATCATGGTCTGTATAGGCGCGTGCCAGATCACCACCGGAACCTGCCTTGGCCTGAAAACCGGCCGCACGCGCGGCCGCCAAATAGGCCTGCCCGTGTTCTGGTCCGAAAAACATAGTGATGACATGTGCAGGCGGGTTTCCCGATGCCAACTGAGCCGCCTTGTTCCCGCCCCACAGGGCCCACGCCCCCAGAGTGACCAGGTGTGCCATGGCAATCTGATGACCGACATGTGCCCGATTCACGTACCCCAGAGTGTTCAATGACCGGGCCTGCACAATGGCACCACTATAGGCTGCAGCATCAAGAGCATGGTCCTGACCGATCTTGTGGGCCGCCATTTGGCCCACGGCGTGATAACGCACAAGCATCAGGGCAGCGGCAGCAAGCATGATCGTGCCAAGGACCAGAACACCGCCCTGCTGCCTGAGTCCGTACATGCCCGCATTGGTCGGGCGGTTCAGAACAGCCACGGGTTGCTGCAAGATAACTCGAACCGTCCGTGCCATTACTGCGCCCCGGCATTGCCGGTGAACGACTTCAGGGTTTTCGCCGCTGTCTGGGCCGCTGCCGACTGGGCTGCTGACTGCGCAGCGCGCGATTGCTCGCTGCCATCTTCGCCGGCCA
>JAAYGT010000043.1 GCA_012727555.1 Alcaligenaceae bacterium
GCCGTGATCGAGGCCTGGAACCACATCAAAAAAGGCTCTGCATGAAACACCAAACCGCAACCCTCACCACCCGCAACCACCAAAGCAGCCCTGTACTGCAGTCCGTCAAGGCCCACGGGCGGCTGGAAGGTTTGATCCACACCATGACACTGAGCCAGGTGTTTCGCAACACCACGAAAGACACGCTGGAGGTCATCTACACCTTCCCGCTCTCCTGGGGAGCTGTGTTGCTGGACATGAACGTGAGTTTGAATGGGCAACGCAAGCGGGGGGTCGTGATGCCACGGCAAGAAGCCAGCGAGCGCTACGAAACCGCTGTCCAGAGCGGCGATGCCCCGGTCATGGTCGAAATCATCCATGACGGGCTCTACAGCAGCTCGGTTGGCAGTCTCAAACCCGATGAAACGCTGACCATCGAACTGACCTACGCACAACTGCTTCGTTATGAGCAGGGGCGCATCCGGCTGACCTTGCCCACCACGCTTGCGCCGCGCTTTGGCGATGCAACTCGCCAGAGCGGCTTGCGCCCGGAACAAACGCCCGATTCCAGCCTATTGGTGGAGTATCCGTTTTCTTTGCAGATGGACATCGCGGGTGAACTGGCTTGTGCAGACATTTTCAGCCCATCGCACTCGCTTCAGCGTGAACGCACCGACGACGGTATCACCCTTCGCATCACCGGCAATGCCTGGCTTGACCGCGACTTTGTGCTGCTCCTGGGCAATCTTCAAGGTAAATCTCTTGCCGTCTGCGGGCCAGACCTGCGCTCCGGCCCGGGGCATATCGCCACCTTGGCCAGCTTCCATCCTGGCCTGACCGGGCATGAAACACGGCCTATGAATGTCAAGATCCTTGTGGATTGTTCGGGCTCGATGCAGGGCGACAGCATGAAGCAGGCTCGCCGGGCACTGTCGGGCCTGAACACCTTGCTTGAACCCTTTGATCGCTTCAGCTTGACCCGTTTTGGCAGCCGAATTGAACGTGAAATCCAGCCCTCTGAAGCAACGGAATCCGGCCGTGAACAGTTGATGGCCAAGCTCAAGAATATGCAGGCCGATCTTGGGGGCACAGAACTGAAAGCGGCGCTCGAAAACACGTTCGAACTCGAGTTTCCGGAAGGCAGCGCCAAAGAATCAGACATTCTATTGATTACCGATGGTGACGTGTGGGACGCACAAGCCATTGTCAACCGTGCCCGCGTCAGCGGACACCGCATTTATGCGCTGGGTGTGGGCAGCGCACCGGCTGAAAGCTTGCTTCAGGAGCTTGCCGAAGCCACGGGTGGCGCGTGTGAAATGGTCACGCCCAATGAGAACATGGTCCAGGCAATCACCCGTCTGATGGCGCGAATGCGTGAGACCCTGCAGGTCGAAAGCCATCTGATCGTGAGCGAGGATGTTCTCTGGTGCAGCCCTGCACCGCAACGACTGGCCAGTGATGAAACCGTTCACCTGTTCATTCGTACATCCGGTGCGCTGACACAAACACCTGCCTTGCAGATCAATGGCACACGTTTTGCTGCGGATCACATTCAGCCCACGACTAGCGATGTCATTGCGCGCCTTCTGGCCCATCAGCAAATTGCCTTGACCGCCAATCGCCAGGAGGCGACCACCCTGGCTGAAACGTACCAATTAGTGACGCAGTACACGAACCTGCTGCTGGTCGTTGAACGCGCCGAGAGTGACAAGACCGATGGGATGCCCGAACTGCATCAGGTCACCCACATGACACCGGCTGGCTGGGGAGGAACGGGTACAGCACGCGGGATCACCCCACGCGCTTGCGCAAGCACCAGTGCGTTGGATTCATTACCGCACAGCTTTAGTCTTCCCGTATTCTTGCGTCGGGGTGAAACAATGTCCGACGATTTTGAACTACCCGCATTCTTGCGCCGGCAGCCTGACCCAACCACGCCACCCGCATCTGACGCGCCAAAAGATAGCACCACGCCGCTCATCCAAACGGATCCATCGGAAAAGTTGGACGAGGACCTTGACGACTTGATGTTTTATTTTAATGAGCTGATTGACCAAGGGTACGGATTCAGACATGCACTGGGGATGTTGATGGCCCACCCCATTGCCAAGGTTTGGCAGGCCGGCCTGGACGCGCTACAGGCACTGGGGCAGCGCCCTGTGGATGCCTGGGCTTACCTGTTGTTGTGGGCAAACCGGCACACTGATAGTTGGACAAAATTAAGTGAAAAATCGCTCAAGTGCGTGATGGATCAGTTGGGGAATGTATCTGATGAAGAGATTGAGCAGACATTTAAGGTTATTGAAGGTTCTATCCTGTCAGA
>JAAYGT010000044.1 GCA_012727555.1 Alcaligenaceae bacterium
CCTTCGGGCAGCCAGTCATCGACCGAAGGGGGAAGCAAATAGCCGGTCTGGCGGTCAACGGGACGAAAACGACTCATGGTGTCAGAGGGGTTCGTTGTGGGAGACGGTATTGTCGCATTGCAGGGGGTAAGACCGACAGGCTGCTAGGCGCGTGAGACAGGAGCAATTCCACCACCTCCGAACGGATGCCATGCTCGCGCAGCAAGGTAGCAGTTGTTCCGCGAATACCATGCGGAGAAAAGTCAGGCACACCAAAGTCCATGCGCTTGAAGAAATGGTTCAGACTGACGTCACTCATCGGCGCCACACGACCACTCGCCGTGAAGATAGATGGAAAAACGTATTCCTGATGTCCTGTCATGGTATGCACAAGGCGCAGCAACTCCACCGCCTGACGCGACAGAAATACGCGATGGCGTTTGCGCATCTTCATGCGCTCAGCTGGGATATCCCAAATAGCAGCATCAAGGTCGTACTCACCCCAACGGCTGCGGATCAGCTCGCCTTTACGAACCATCGTATATACCAGCAGCTGCGTAGCTGCCTGAGTGGTGAAATGAGCGCCTTGGCGAGGAATCAAGCGCCAGAATCGGGCAAGCTCCGGTTCCAACAGGTGGCGATGATGGGTGCGCTTCGGTACTGACACCGCACCACGCACCATCAAGGCCGGGTTGGATTCAGCCTGCAGATTGCGAATCGCGTAATTGTAAATTCTCTGGATCAGGGATCGCACGCCTTCAGCAGTGGTAGGCGTCGGCCGCAGCTCATCCAGAATTTCAAGAATTTGCTTAGGCTGCACCGAGCTCAAGGGCATAGCGCCGATCTTGCCGAAAACATAGGACTCCAGCCAGCGCAATTGCTGAACACGATAAGCCGCTGAACGGTAAAACAGTGTTTCGTCCACCCATTGCCGGGCATACGCCTCAAACGTTGGCCCGGCGGGTTTGACACGCGTTCCGACAAAACCGGCAAATTCAAGTTCCTTGGGATCGCCGCCCTGCTCCACAGCAGCCTGCAAAGCCTCGTGAATCTGCCTGGCCTGCTTCAACGAAATAGCCGGATAGCGACCGATAGTGATTTTGTCGCGCCGGCCGCCAAAGTGATATTTATAGCGCCACACCTTCGTGCCAGAAGGCAGCACATCATATATGAAGGCCGCCGCCGTCGGTCAACACATAGGTTTTGTCTTTGGGTTTTGCCGCCTCAATGGCGGCTACACGGAGAGAATATGTGAATGTACGGGGCATGGGGCCATGTGAAAAAATTTTGGGGCCATATTACCACCTGTGGCCCCAAACCATGGCCCCAAAACAAGTTGACCCATCTCGATCAACCCAGATTGATACGGACAGAAAAAAGCCCCATCCTCCTATGAGAACAGGGCTTTTCCAGACTTCAATGAATCAGTTCAGAACCGATTACATGTTGTCGATCATGACCTGGCCAAAGCCGGAGCACGATACCTGCGTTGCACCTTCGAGCAAACGTGCGAAGTCGTAGGTGACCTTTTTCGACAGAATGGATTTTTCCATGCTGGAGATGATCAGGTCAGCGGCTTCGGTCCAGCCCATGTGACGCAGCATCATTTCAGCCGACAAAATTTCGGAACCGGGGTTCACGTAATCTTTGCCAGCGTACTTGGGTGCTGTACCGTGCGTGGCTTCGAACATGGCCACGGAGTCGGACAAGTTCGCGCCGGGGGCGATACCAATGCCACCCACCTGGGCAGCCAGGGCGTCGGAGACGTAGTCACCGTTCAGGTTCAGTGTGGCGATTACATCGTATTCGGCCGGGCGCAACAGAATTTGCTGCAGGAAGGCGTCGGCGATGGAGTCCTTGACAATGATCTCGCGACCTGTCTTGGGATTCTTGAATTTGCACCATGGGCCGCCGTCGATCAGTTCGGCACCGAATTCTTTCTGGGCCAGTTCGTAGCCCCAGTCACGGAAGCCACCTTCGGTGAACTTCATGATGTTGCCTTTGTGGACCAGCGTGACCGAAGCGCGGTCGTTGTCGATGGCGTACTGGATGGCCTTGCGAACCAGACGCTGTGTGCCTTCACGCGACACGGGCTTGACACCGATACCGGACGTTTCGGGGAAACGGATCTTGGTGACGCCCAGTTCGTTTTGCAGGAAGCTGATCAGCTTCTTGGCATTGGCGCTTTCGGCTTCGAATTCGATACCGGCGTAGATGTCTTCCGAGTTTTCACGGAAGATGACCATGTTGGTCTTTTCGGGTTCTTTCAGGGGCGAAGGCACGCCTTTGAAGTACTGGATGGGGCGCAGGCAGACGTACAGGTCGAGCTGCTGGCGCAGGGCAACGTTCAGTGAACGAATGCCGCCGCCAACGGGCGTTGTGAGCGGGCCCTTGATGGACACCACGTAGTCGCGCACGGCTTCCAGGGTTTCTTCGGGCAGCCAGACGTCAGGGCCGTACACTTTGGTGGATTTTTCACCGGCGTACACTTCCATCCAGTGGATCTTGCGCTTGCCGTTGTAAGCTTTGGCCACCGCGGCATCGACAACCTTGAGCATGACCGGGGTGATGTCAGCACCTGTGCCGTCACCTTCGATGTAGGGAACAATGGGCTCGTCGGGAACGTTGAGCGAGAAATCGGGATTGACGGTGATTTTCTGGCCAGCGGCCGGAACTTTAATATGCTGATAGGACATGGATGCTCCAGTTGTGCTCCATACGGAGTGGAATCGACAGACAACGACTGTACCGACAAAAACAGGCAGTCTTATATAAGACTAGTGTAGCCTATTTTTTCAACCTTTTATTGTAACGCTGCTGTACCCTGCTGTGTAGATCGCCGCATGAGCACACTGGCCACGGCCCCGCACGGGCGTTCACTGCCATGCCACGCACGACCCTGCAGGCACAACACTCCAAACTCGCGCCGTCTTCGATCATCGCACCCGGCGATAAAATGTCACTGACGCTCTCTATTCACACTCACTGCATAACACCCCTATGTTCAATCCCACCCGCGAACAGGTTCGTACGTTCTTCACCGAAGCCTGGAACAAGCACCGCAACGGCGGGGTGCTCACGCCGCTCGAAAACATGGCCGCCCGCCTGATCGACCAGCACCCTGAATATCACGATGACCTGACCGACCCGGAAAAAGCATCGGCCGACTATGCCGTTGAAGAGGGCCGCACCAACCCCTTCCTGCATTTATCCATGCACCTGGCGATTGACGAACAGCTGTCCATCGACCACCCGCCCGGCATCAAGGCGGCCTACCAGGGCTTGCTGGCCACGCGCTCGCCCCACGATGCCGCCCACATCATCATGGAAGCATTGGGTGAAGTGGTCTGGGAAGCGCAGCGGCTGGGCACGCCCTTCAACAGTGATACCTACCTTGAATTGATCCGACGCCACGCCAGCCGTTGATCCACACCGTGTTCCGCAGCCTGTGTCGCTGTACGAGTACGGCCTGTGTTGTTGTACGATCAAGGGTAATCTTCATGCACTGCATTCTGCTTTTTGACCCCAGCCGGCACTGCAACACGGTACAGCGCCGGTTCATCTCAGGAAACCTGCCCCATGACATCCGCTGCATCTGCTTCATCCACCGAACGCTTCAACGGTACCGAGCGCTACGTTGCCACCGATGAACTGAAACTGGCCGTGAACGCTGCCCTGCAACTGCAGCGTCCGCTGCTCATCAAGGGCGAACCCGGCACTGGCAAAACCATGCTGGCTGAAGAGGTGGCTGCCGCCCTGGGGCGCCCGTTGCTGCAATGGCACATCAAGTCAACCACCAAGGCCCACCAGGGTCTGTACGAATACGACGCCGTCTCACGCCTGCGCGACTCGCAGCTGGGCGATGAAAAAGTGCGCGATATCCGCAATTACATCGTTCAGGGTGTTCTGTGGCAAGCCTTTGAAAGTGACACCCCCGTGGTGGTGCTGATCGATGAAATCGACAAAGCCGACATCGAATTCCCCAACGATCTGCTGCGCGAGCTCGACCGCATGGAATTCCATGTGTACGAAACCCGCCAGACCATCAAGGCCAAACACCGGCCGCTCATCATCATTACCTCGAACAACGAAAAAGACCTGCCCGACGCCTTTTTGCGCCGCTGCTTCTTCCACTACATCAACTTCCCCGACCGGGCCACGCTGCAAGCCATTGTCGATGTTCACTACCCCGGTATTCGTGAAGATGTCCTGTCGGCCGCCCTTGATACCTTCTTCAGCCTGCGTGATGCCCCCGGCCTGAAGAAAAAGCCCTCCACATCAGAATTTCTCGACTGGCTGCACCTGCTGCTGAACGATGGCGTACCGGCCGAATCCGTCAAACGCACCAACGGCGAACTGCCGGTCATGGCCGGCGCACTGCTCAAGAACGAACAAGACCTTACCCTGCTGCAGCGCCTGGCCGCCATGACACGCGGCGCTCCGCGTCACTGATCCGGAGCCGCCCATGAGCACCCTCCTTCACCCGGCCGGGTTCAAGGCGCCGCTGCAGCCCGTTACCCTGCAGGCCCAGGGCATCAGCCTGATCCCGCTGTCGGCCGAACACGCACCCGCCCTGGAACAGGCGGCGGCCGATGGCGAACTCTGGACACTGCGGGTTACGTCGGTACCGGCACCGGGCATGGCCGCCGCCTACATCGAAACGGCACTGCAGGGCCAGGCCCAGGGCACCATGCTGCCCTTTGCCGTGCGTCACGATGCCACCGGCGACATCATCGGCAGCACCCGTTACCACGACATCCTGCCCGACGTAGCCCGCCTGGAAATCGGCTACACCTGGTATGCCAGGCGCTGGCAACGCTCGCACGTGAACACCACCTGCAAATTGTTGCTGCTGCGCCATGCATTCAACACCCTGGGGGCCGGCGTGGTCGGATGGCGCACCGACATTTTCAATTTTGCCTCGCAACGTGCCATCGAGCGCCTGGGGGCCCGCAAAGACGGCGTGATCCGTCACAACGCGCTGCGCCGCGACGGCTCGGTACGCGACACCGTCATGTACAGCGTCATTGCAGGCGAATGGCCTGAAATCGAACGCCACCTTGTGCATCAACTGGAGCGGCACCATGCTGCTTGATTTTTTCTACCATTTACGGGCGCACAAACTGCCGGTCAGCGTGCAGGAATACCTTACGCTGCTCAATGCTTTGCGCGCCCAGGTCATGACACCGGACATCAACCAGTTCTACCACCTGGCCCGCATGACACTCGTCAAAGACGAAACCCTGTTCGACCGCTTCGACCAGGCCTTCGGGGCGTTCTACCGCAAATTGCAGGTGGCCTTGCCCGCCGACAAGGAAATCCCGCTCGACTGGCTCATCAAGGAATTCCAGAAAAACCTGAGCCCGGAAGAAAAGGCCGCCATTGAAAAACATGGCTGGGACAAGCTGCTGGAACTCTTCAAGCAGCGTCTTGAAGAACAGAAAGGGCGCCATGCCGGCGGTAATAAATGGATCGGAACGGGTGGATCGTCGGCCTTTGGCCACGGCGGCTACCACCCCGAAGGCATCCGGGTGGGGGGGCCGTCTGCGGGCAACCGTACCGCCGTGAAGGTATGGGACAAACGCGAATACCGCGACTACGACGACCAGCAGGAACTGGGCACCCGCAATTTCAAAATGGCGCTGCGCCGCCTGCGCCATTTTGCCCGCGAAGGCTCGGAACTGGAACTCGACCTGGAAAGCACCATACGCAGCACGGCGCGCAACGCCGGTTTTCTTGACATTCACATGGTGCCCGAGCGACACAACACCGTGAAAGTGCTGATGCTGCTCGATGTTGGTGGCAGCATGGACGACTACATCACGCGCATCGAACAACTGTTCTCGGCAGCACGCACCGAATTCAAAAACCTGGAAGTCTTTTATTTCCACAACTGCCCGTACGAATCGCTCTGGAAAAACAACCGGCGGCGTCACACCGAACGCTTCGACACGTGGGATCTCATCCGCAAGTTCAACGATGACTGGCGCTTGATCCTGGTGGGTGACGCCACCATGAGCCCCTATGAAATCACGCAACCCGGGGGGTCGGTGGAGCACTACAACAAGGAAGCCGGCGCCGTCTGGCTGCAGCGCCTGCTGGAACACTGGCCACGCGCCGTCTGGCTGAATCCCGAACCGTCCGGTTACTGGCAATACCGGCAGTCCATTGCCCTGATCCGCGACATCATGCACGACCACATGTACCCGGTTACCATGAGCGGTATCGAGCAGGCCATGCGGCATTTATCGAAGTGAACATTTGCCGGGGCAGGAACGCCCTACCCTGCGCTGCCTGCACTGGCCACCGCAATCATGCCACACTCACGGCATAGGCCACGAGTCCATCAAGATGGCACTTATTTCGATAACGGTTGTCCAATCCCTTCTGGCGCCGGCGATTCATACGCCGGCATGCTACACCCAAGGTCGATCCGCCCCAAGCAGAACGGCCTTACACTGAACCATCCCAAGCACGACCGCTCACTCTGAAAGGACACCTTTTCATGCAGACTGATTTCCTGCGTTCGGCCCCCTTGCCACGGCAGGCCTTGCTGTGGCTGACCGCATTGCTGGCTTTTCTGGTCACCAGCGTTTCAATCGCCAACGAACTGCCGCCCGGCGTCAAGCAGGGGCCCACGGTTGAAGGCGTGACTGAATACACGCTCGACAACGGACTGCGGGTGCTGCTGGCCCCGGAACCATCACGCGCCACCACCACGGTCAACATGACCTACCTGGTCGGTTCACGCCATGAAAACTATGGCGAAACCGGTATGGCCCACCTGCTGGAACACATGCTGTTCCGGGGCACGCCCACCTTGCGCAATGCGCTGGCCGAGTTTTCCAAACGCGGGCTGGCAGCCAATGGCACCACCAGTGCCGACCGCACCAACTACTACGCCAGCTTTGCCGCCAACCCGGACACGCTGAACTGGTACCTGAACTGGCAAGCCGATGTCATGGTCAACGCACTGATTCTGCGTGAAGACCTGGATGCCGAAATGACGGTGGTACGCAACGAAATGGAACGCAACGAAAACAGCCCGTTCCAGATGCTGATGCAGAAAATGCTGGCAGCGGCTTTCCAGTGGCACAACTACGGCAAAAGCACGATCGGGGCGCGCTCCGATGTTGAAAACGTTGATATCGAACAACTGCGTGCCTTTTATCGCCGGTATTACCAACCCGACAACGCCGTGCTGATCGTTTCCGGCCAGTTCAATGTAGCAGACACCCTGCTCACTATTCAGAAGGCGTTCGGCACCATTCCCAAACCCGCACGCACCCTGCCCGCTGAATACACCGAGGAACCCGTGCAAGACGGCGAACGCCAGGTGATCCTGCGCCGCCAGGGCGGTAGCCCGCTGGCGGCGGCCCTGTACCACGCACCGCAGGCAGCAAGCCCCGACTACCCCGCCCTGGAACTGGCAACCGGCATTCTGACCGACACCCCGGCAGGCCCGCTTTACAAGAATCTGGTCGAGCCCGGCCTGGCGAGCACGGCATTCGGTTTCTCGGCCGGGCAACGCCAGCCCGGTTATGTGTTGTTCGGTGCCCAGCTGGAACCCGGCATGGACCCGGAAAAAGCCCTGGGCACACTGACGTCCACACTTGAAGCACGCGTTGCGCAGCAAAGTGTGCCTGCCGACACGACGCAGTCAGTCAATCCCTTCACCACGGAAGCCCTCGACCGTGTACGCAGTCGCTGGCTGTCGGGCTGGTCGCAAACCTATGCCGACCCGGCTGCCCTGGCATCCGCCCTGTCCGAGGCCAGCGCCGATGGTGACTGGCGTTTGTTCTTCCTGCAGCGCGACCGCGTGCAAGCCATGCCCCTGGAGCACGTAACCCGTGTCGCCCAGGCTTGGCTGGTTCAGTCGAACCGTACCCAGGGCCTGTACCTGCCCACGGAAGCGCCTGAACGGGCACCCGCCACGGCGGATATCAACCTGACTGACCTGGTCGCCAACTACACGGGCAAGGCCGGTGACACCACCACGCAAGCCTTCGACAGCAGCGCCCGGAATATCGACGACAGCACCCAGCGCGCCCCGCTGGTGCTGGACAACGGCACCATCGAACTGGCCCTGCTGCCCAAGCCCACCCGGGGTGACCGGGTGGAAGCCAGCCTGCTGATGCAATTCGGTACGGCTGAAAGCCTCAAGGGCCAACGGGAAGTGGCGGCGGCCGTGGCGGCCTTGCTCGATAAAGGCACGAAAAACCGCTCGCGCCAGGACATCGAAGACCGCCTGACCGCACTGGACGCCGAAGTCGGTTTTTCAGGCAGTGGCGGTGTGGTCGGTGTGGGCATTTCCACCCTGGGCAAGAACCTGCCCGACACGCTTGAAGTGGTGTTTGACATCTTGCGCAACGCCAACTTGCCGGCCAACGAACTTGAGCAATACCAGAAACGTGTCAATACCGCCATCAACAATGCCAAATCCGAACCGACGGCCCTGGCATCGCGCACGCTGGCACGCCATGACAATCCCTGGCCAGCCGATGACATCCGCTACACCCCCACCTTCGACGAAGAACAGGCACGTATCGTTGCACTGACTCGCGAACAGCTCGCACGCTTCCATGATCGTTTCTACGGCGCAGGGTCGCTGCGGTTTGCCGCCGTGGGCAGTTTTGATCCGGATGCGGTACGGGCTGCGCTGCAGGCCGGTGTCAAGGGCTGGAAGCGTGCCCCGGAGTACGTGCGTGTCGATGACCCCTACCGCCCGGTGAAACCGGAAACCTTCCTGATCAACACGCCCGACAAAGCCAATGCGTTTCTGCTGGCTGCCGCACCGCTGCCCCTGCAGGACACCAACCCGGATTACCCTGCCCTGGTGGTGGGCAATTACCTGCTGGGCGGATCGGCCACATCGCGCCTGTGGAACCGGGTACGGGTGCAGGACGGTTTATCGTACACCGTAGGCAGCGGCCTGGAAGCCTCGTCGTACGAACCTTCGGGCAGTTGGTCAATTTATGCGATCCATGCACCGGAAAACACCCGGAAACTGGAAGCCGCCGTGA
>JAAYGT010000045.1 GCA_012727555.1 Alcaligenaceae bacterium
CCAGAAAACTGCCCGAAGTCAGCACAATCGCGATCACGGCCCCCAGGGCGGCTCCGGACGAAATACCCACCAGGCCCGGTTCGGCCAACGGGTTACGAAACAACGCCTGCATGACCACCCCGGCCAGCGCCAAGGCACCACCCACAACCGCACTGAACACGACCCGGGGCAAACGCACCTCAAACAGAATACGCGCCTGCAAGGCGGTGAGCGGATTCGCATCACCGCTCACCAGAGATGGCAGTTCAAACCAGGCAATGGAAAATGCACCACCTGAACTGGCCAACACCACTGCACCCAGCAACACCAGCCCCCCCAGCACAAACAGCGTTTGCGCAGGCACCCGAAACACAGAACCCGTTGGCGTCGTCATACGAACACCTGCTGCCGAAGCGCTTTGACCGCCTGGGCAACCCGCGGCCCCAACCCAAGGATCAGCAGATCATCAAGCACCACGACCCTGCCCTGACGGCCGGCCGGCGTAAGCTGAACGGCGGGTAGATCACGAAAAACCCGAACACCGCCAAGCGCGTCGGATGAGGCCGATGTGAGCACAATGACATCGGGTGCCAGTGCCGCCAGACTTTCAAGTGACAACGGTTTATAGCCTTTCCAGGTATCGAGCGCATTGACCAACCCGGCCAACCCCAGAACCACATGCGCTGCGGTATCACGACCCGCCGCCTGATACGTGCCCGTTCGATTGAGCAACACAACCGCCCGCACAGGACCCGCGCCCTCTTGGCCGCGCGTCAGGGCATCGGCACCAGCCTGTGCATCCGCACCGGGTATCCGAACAGCCTGCTCGAGCGCCTGGATGATGGCCTGAACCAGCGCCTCACCACGCGCCTGTTCATTGAACAACGCAGCAATCGTCCGGATTCGGGCGTAAAGCGACTCGATGGCCGGCTCATCCGGCACGCGCTCGACACGCACACCCAGCGCGCTCAGGCGCTGCAAAGTAGCTGGCGGCCCGGCATTGGCCGAGGCCAGAACGAGATCCGGCGACATGGACAATACCCCTTCAAGCGGTACGGCACGGTAATACCCCACCTTGGGCAAACGGCGGGCTGCGTCGGGATACAGGCTGGAGGCGTCATCGGCCACCAGCACATGCTCAAGCCCCAATGCATACACGATTTCCGTCACGCTACCGCCCAGCGTCACCACACGCTGCGGCACTTTGACGGCAACCTGTACCTGCGAACCGGCCATCGAAGGCAATGAAACCAGCAAGGATCCTGCAGCCCACGGAATGCCGGATAGTGCAACGCCCAGCAACCTGCGCCGCTTCTGGAACACACGGCGCATGATCATGCCGCCAAAGGTTCAGGACAATACGACACCAGCAAGGCACGCCAGGCAGCCAATTCCGGCACACCCGGTTTGCGGGCCCCGAAAAACTGGACAATCATCTGCCCCTGCTCATCGAAGCACTCAAGCGACGTGACCCAGCCATCTTTTGACGGCTTGTTCACGATCCAGGCACTGTGAATGGCCGTGGTGTCCAGATGCAGATTGAAGTGCGGCTCCAGCACATTGAACCAGGGGCCTGTACGCATGACGCGGGTCACGGGGCCGGTATGAATCTGGATCATGCCGTGATTACCCACAAAGCACATGAACGGAATACCAAGCCGGGCGACATCGGTCAGCAAGCGTTCAGCCAGGGCGGTTTCAACCGGTTGCGCCAGATCACATCCGACGCCTTTGAGCGCCGCAACCCGGGCCAGACCATGTTTTTGCAACAAACCATGGAATTCGTGCGTATCCTGCATGGCCAGCCAGTCGGACCGGAACGCATCAGTGGTGATCCCGCTGGACGGGGCAGGCTGCTGGGGCAACGGCCGCACCTGCGGCCACACCGGACGCATTTCCGCCAACTCATTGACCAGGCGAGTGTACTCGGCCAGATCCGTTTGGTCGGTCACGAACACTTTGTGCACGGCGGAACCTGCACCATCAAAGAACTGAATACTTTTACGTCCGCCGTCATTCACGGCCAGGGTGGTGGCCCAATGCTGAAAAAACATGCGCAGATCGATGTCCGGCCCCAGCACCAGCCCCATGCTTTTGCCGGCCCGGATATCTTCATACACCCCGTGGCGCTCATGAACGCAAGCGTCATTGCGTGTGAGCGCCATGACGCGGCCAAGACGCCCCAGTTCCTTGAACACGGTTTGTGGTGGTGACGCAAGAATCACTGACTGCATGTCGCCGCAGTGCGCAGCCACCAGTTCCAGTTCACTGACGCCCAGGTGGGTGGCCGCCTGACGCACCCGCATCGAAGGCTGGCGAGCTCTCAACGACTGATAACGTTCGCGCAGCGAATACACATGGGCGGGATAATCGAGTTGTTGTTTCATGCGGGCATCTCCGTCAAATGGTTGCCGAAAAGTATTTAAAGTCGTTGTCATGAAGAAAGCGGTCAATACTGATAGGTGAGCGACACCTTGACGTTGCGGCCAGGTTCCGTATAACTGGCCAGAGGCGCCGCACCACGTGCGTTCGACCGGGGCACATCGAGCGCATTCCAGTAGGTTTTGTCAAAAACGTTGAATACACCCGCCTGCACCCGCAGACCTTTCACCTGCTCCGGCTGCCACCAGGCCGTCAGGTCGAGCACGCCATAACCGGGCGCCTGAAAATCGGCCTGGGGCATTTCCGGAACGGGATCGGGGTATTCCACCTGGCTGCGGCGTGCGGCACCCGTGAACAAGGCCTCTGCCCCCCACTGCGTGGTTTTGTAGCCCAGTCCGGCAACGAATTTCAGAGGAGCAACGGAATTCAAGGCACGCCCGGTGTCCTGATCACGGCCTCGCGCCCAGGCCAGACCACCCCAGGTGTACCAACGGTCCGTCAAAGCCGCATTCACGGCCAGTTCGGCACCATAGATCCGCACATTGGCCCGGTTGGCAAAACCGGTCACCCCCATAGGGTATTGGCCAGCCCATGCGGGATTCCATTCAGGCGAAGCCGGCCCGATAACGACTTCGCGCTCAATGAAATCACGGTAACGGTTATTAAAGAAAGCCAGACGGCCGCCCAGCGTTTCGTTGCCGGTTTCCACGCCAAACTCCCAGCCTCGGCTCACTTCAGCCTTGAGATCAGGATTACCGACACGAAGATAGGTGCCGGGTGCCCCGTAGTTCATGTAGAGTTCAGTGGGTGTAGGCGCCTTGTAGCCGTACCCGTACAATGCATACACACGCGTTTGCGAGGTGGCTTGCCAGGCTGCCCGCAGCGAAGGTGATGCGCGGTGCCCGCTGTTGGTGTTCATGCTCACGTTGCCGGCATTGACGTTTTCAAGGTAGTTGCCGGATGCATCAGGCGCATAGCGGTAGGCATCCAGACGCAGCGCGGGGGTCAGGCTGTAGCGCCCGGCATCCCAGGAAAATGTATTTTGTGCCCAGAAGGCCCACTGACGCCCTTTTACGTTGGGTACGTCAGCCTGATTGGTATGCAACAAGTCGCAGGAACGGGGGCCAAACGGGGCCGGCAGACCAGGACGCACCACCGGGCAGTTATCAACACCGCTGGAGCGTTGCCGTGTTTCACTGCCGTACCAGTCGGCACCGGCCTGCCAGTAACTGTCCACCACCGCACTGTTCAGATACCCTGCCCACTCGGTTTGCGCCCCAAATCCAGTCTGCTTGACGCTGTTGTCGCGACCGTACAACCCGTTGGGAAAACCGTACCGGAACGGATCACCCGGCACAATACGGGCACGGCTATCAATGCTTCGGCGACCGGACTGGTCGCTGGATACAAGGCTGCGCTGCCAGTAAACACGCACATTACCAGCATCGATTGCCTGTTTTTCAGCGGTGGAGCGGTAATCGTAACCAAACACCACGCGGTCACGTTCCGAGGTCTCGTCAACGCCATTCTGCCCCTGCAGGTAGCTGGTGCCCGCCCCTTGTTCGCGCAGGTTGTCGAGCGAATCGGTGCGACGGAATATTTCAGCACTGAACAGTGCACGATGTTCAGGTGAAAAATCATGCTGCACCTTGAGCATGGCATTGCGCTGCGTGTAACTGAGCGGGTCAGGTTCATCACGCAGTGCCCCATAACCGCCAATCGCACCCTGATTGCGTGTTTCATGGCCACGCCGCTGACCCAGTTGCACCAGCCACTTGGTGGACTCAGTTGCCAGTGTGCCGGCCAGGGCAGCATCCAGATAACTGCTTGTATCGACACTGTCATAGCCTGTACGTGCCAGAGCACCGAAGGACTGTCCGGGCAGAAGCAGATCATCGGGCGAGAGCGTCCGCACATCAAGGTAGCCAGTCAGCGCGCCTGACTGCGAGGCACCGGCTGCACCGACCAGATCAATGGATGAAAGCGCATTGAAATCAATGGTTGACAGCCCGCCCTGCTCACCGCGGGCACCGTCGTCGAGCCAGGGGATACGGATACCGTCAACGCGAACCACCACACGATCTTTGTCGACACCCCGGACGTTGATACTGTTGCTTTGACGGTTGAAGGTGACGCCGGGATTACCGCGTTTCCCAAAGTCTTCCCAATTTGAAATGCTGCGTTCTTGCAATTGTTCACGCATCAAGACGGTTGAACCTTCCGGCAGTTCGGTGGCCAATGCGGCACCTTGCACGGTGACGGTCGACAACCGGGGGACGACGGGGTGTGTTGCAGAGGGTATCGCCGGGGGTTCTGCGTTCGCCTGGGTGACTGTCAGCGCCAGCAACACGCCTGTCCAGGTGGTTCGCGAAGCATGCATGATGGGTAGATTCCTTCAACAATGATCATTTAGTAATGATAATGATTCTTATTTGTTTTAGCAATCAATAATTGATACCCATCAATTTCTGCGACGCACCGCCGACAGGCGCGGTTTGACAAATCCGGGAGTTTTTGATGATTTCCGGGTCTTTACGTGATCTGCCGGGAAACGGGGCATAGCCCCGCGTTCATGCCCGACAAAATACCAGGGCACAGACTACACACCGTTTTCACGATCCAGCAAGGCGGCACCGCATTGTTTGCAGAATTTGGCATCGATTTCATGCCCTTCGGTCAGGCATTCGCGGCATGTTCGTGTAGGCACCAAGTGGGCCATTGAACGCTGGGCAATGGTCATTTCCATGGTGACGATACCGGTTGGCACGGCCAGCACACCCCAGCCCAGCAGCATCATCAACGACGCAATGAAGCGGCCAAGCCCTGTGTGCGGGACGATGTCGCCAAACCCGACCGTTGCCATGGTGGTGATCGCCCAGTACACCGCGACGGGAATGTTCAAAAACCCGTTTTCCGGCCCCTCGACCACATACATGATGGTGCCCATGACAAGCACCACCATGAGGACGGCAGACAAGAACACGAAGATTTTGCGTGCGCTGGCTTTGAGCGCCCGCCCCAGCATGACGTATTCACTGATGAACAGGGTGAGACGCAAGACCCGGAAGATGCGCAACAGTCGCAACGCCCTGACACCGATGAGCAGTGCAAACTCCGGAAAGAAAAAGGCGGCATAGGTGGGCACAATAGCCAGCAGATCGATAATGCCGAAAAAGCTGGTGGCGTAGCGCACCGGATGACGCACACAGACCAGACGCAACACATACTCGACCGTGAAGATGAGGGTGAAAGCCCATTCCAGGGTGTGCAGCAACACACCATAACGCGTGGAGTAGGCCTCGACACTATCGAACATGATGACCACCAGACTGCACAGAATCAGAGCGATCAGTGTCAGGTCAAAGCGCCGGCCGGCAACCGTATCGGCTTCAAAAATGACGCTATAAAGCGTCAGGCGCCAACCCTGAACCGGCTTGCCCAGTGATTCGCGGCCTGGATAGCCGCGAGCCCCCTTGGGCGATGCCCGGTGCGCATCATGCGGGATAACGGCCGGTGAAATGGGTTGGGAATCGGGCACGCCGCTTGAGCCTGGGGCTGATGTTGAGCCCGAGGCAAGGTTTGAACCCGGGGATTGAGCGGAAGCTGACGATTGAGCGGAAGCTGCGGTGCGGTTGGACGAGGAAGAAGCCATGGTGTTGACACAAAAAACCCGCTGCACACGAGGCCATGACAGCGGGAGGAAACGCGCACCGAGAAGCGCTCAGTGCGCCAGGGGCTGGACGGGACTGACGGGAAGATCGCGTTTGTGCTGCGAACGCGAATACACCCGCAGGATGGTCGCGAAGACTTCCGGAGTGACCTCTTTACCTTCCAGAAAGTCGTCAATCTGGTCGTAGCTTACTCCGAAGACGGCTTCATCCGGTTTGAGCGGCGACAAGGATTCGAGATCTGCCGTGGGGACTTTGTACACCAGCGAATCAGGCGCGCCCAGCAAAGAACCCAGGGCACGCACGCGCCGCTTGCAAAGACCGGTCAGCGGGACGACATCGGCAGCACCATCACCGAATTTTGTAAAAAAACCCATCAGCGCTTCGGCGGCATGATCTGTTCCCACCACGAGCCCGCCATGGGCTCCCGCAACGGCATACTGGGCGATCATGCGCTGACGTGCCTTGATGTTGCCGTGCAGAAAATCCTGGTGTTCAGCATCGCGAAAAGCAACACCGGATGCCAGCAAGGTTTCAAGCATGGCATCCGAAGCCGGCTTGATATTGACCGTAACCAGTTCATCGGGCTGGATCACGTTCAGGCACGCTTGCGCATCGGTTTCGTCATGTTGTTCACCGTAGGGAAGCCGCATGGCCACAAAACGGGCCGAGTGACCGGCACTACGGGCGCGTTCCACCGCACGCTGCGACAGACACCCGCCCACCAGCGAGTCAACGCCGCCGCTGATACCCAGCACAAGGGCGCGGGCGCCTGTTTGCACCAGATAACGGGCCAGGAAATCAACACGGCGTTCAATTTCAAACGCGGGATCAAAAGCTGGGGTAACACACAGCAGGCGGCTGATGGCGCTTTGTTGAGCGCGTTGTTCGGAAGTTAGCACGGCAAAAATCCTTTGAACAAAGACAGAGAACAGGAAGCAAGGATAACAGTCCAGCCTGCTGGCTGCCGATTGATTGGCTAAAGGCACGCAGGGCCACAAAACCCGACACGGCAAGACATGAGCACGTTATGAACTGCACTGCAGCATTACGCGTGGATTACAGGAAAATGACAGGATGCACGGTTTATCATGTGCAACGGTTTGCAACTCTGGCATAGTGCACTCTACGCGGCCACAAGGTTCTATTGCAGAGCAAAAAACACAACGACACAAGAAAAATCAGATAAAGCAAAACAAAACGACACCATATGACACCCGACTTGCAGCATACCGGGCATGCCAGCGCACGCCGACCGGAGCACACTGACCGATACAACCCGGTTGACCACCAACACGCCACAACAATAAACCTCACCGAGACATGATGTCCTCATCGACCCCTTCAGCCCGCCTTCCATCAAACACCCTGGTCCTGCTCGCCACACTCGCCGTTCAGTCGCTGGTAGCCATGGCGTTATTGACCATACCGGTCATCGCGCCCACTGTTGCGCTTGCCTTGAACGTGTCACCCGCCTTGGTCGGTCTTTACATTGCGGTGGCCTACATGGGCGCCATGACGGCCAGTTTGCTGTCCGGGGGCCTGGTGCGACGTTTTGGCGCTATACGGTGCAGTCAAACTGGACTGGCCTTGTGTGCGCTGGGGCTGGGCATCAGCATCACGCCCAACCCGGTCTTTGCCGCGATGGGCGCCTTACTGATCGGTCTGGGCTACGGGCCGATCACACCGGCCAGTTCGCACTTGCTGGCGCTGTCGACGCCGGCACACCGCATGTCGTTTGTTTTTTCAGTGAAACAGACCGGCGTTCCTCTGGGTGGTGGGCTGGCAGGGCTGATTGTGCCGAGTCTTGCCGAATTCACCTCCTGGCAGAGTGCGCTCGGTTTTGTCGCCGTCTGCTGCCTTGTGTGCGCTGCGGTCATACAACCCTTGTGCAAAACACTTGATGCCGACAAAGACACAACACGCAAGCTGTCCATTCGCAGCAGCCTGGTTTCGCCATTGAAACTGGTATTCAGCCACCGTCCACTGACGGTTCTGGCGCTGCTGTCTTTTATGTTCTCGATCAGCCAGTTGTCGTTGCTGACCTATATGGTGACGTTCCTTCACGAAGATTTATCCATGAGCCTGATCACTGCAGGCATTGTGCTGGCCGTGGCACAGGCTGCCGGGGTCGCCGGGCGCATGATCTGGGGCTATGTGGCTGACCAGTATCTGGGCTCTGTACGCATGCTGGTGGTCTTGTCACTGGTCATCGGTGCATGCGCACTGATCACGCCCTGGCTGGGCCAGTTCGACACGCTGCTGGTTACACTGCTGGTGCTGTCGGCTTTTGGCAGTTCGGCGATTGGCTGGAACGGCGTGTATCTGGCCGAGGTTGCACGGCAGGCACCGGCGGGTCAAGCCAGTCTGGCTACCGGCGGCACATTATCCATGACATTCTTGGGTGTTGTTCTGGGCCCCCCGTTGTTCGGCTTGATTGCCACAACATTGGGTAGCTATGGGTTGGCGTATGCAACACTGGCGGTGCCTGCAACACTCTGCCTGTTTCTGTTGTGGCGTTTTGGGCCTGCGTTCAGAAAGGGCTGATCACGGGTTCTTGACAAAGGTTGCGTCATGCACAGAGATTCTTGAGCGAGTTCGGTTTTCTTGCCAAGAGGTTCTTGACGAGGGCAGGTTATTGCCAAGAGGTTCTTGACCCGGTCTGTGAGCGTGTGTGAGGGCGGGGCGTCTGCATCGCACGGCCCCTGCGGGGCTTCCCGGGTTTTTCGCGCAGAATGGGGCGGGCCCAGAACTCGCGCAGTCGACCCGTTGGGTCGCGCGCTCAAACAGCTGGGCCCTTGCTCCCCCATTCCGCACGAAAAACCCGGCGTGCTCAAGCAGCCCCCCCGCCCTCACACACGCCCACAGACCTGATCAGCAAGGCTATTTGGCAGGATGCAGTCATTGCCGGCTGACCAGTCCTTCTGCACCATTCAATCCTTCTGCACCATCCAGGATTGCTGCACCATCAACCATTTCTGCATCGCCCGATATTTCTGCACCAACCAGCACATTTGCATCACCCAGTATGCATCGTTCAGTATTTCTACAGCACTCAACTTTCAGCACACATCGGTTACCCGTACCGACCACCGCTTCCTGGCAATGCACGCTCTGGTCCAGCAAACCACCGCTTCAAACACACACTTCATCAGGTCCTGGCGGGTGCGGATGGGCGCCGGATGGGCTTGAACACGCCGGTGCTGTCGGGCTGACCGGGGGTTCAAGGGTCCAGCTGTTTGAGCGCGACGCTTGTCGATCCACCGGATCGACCGCGCGAGTTCTGGACCCGCCCCGGACAGCCCGACGGCACCGGGAAGCCCCGAAGGGGCCGTGTGATGCACATCCGGCGCCCATCCGCACCCGCCAGGACCGGCTCAAGAAACCTGAAGCGAACGCTGCACAAACACGCCCTGACTGAAGAAACCTGATAAAACCTGTGCAAAAACACAGATCGACCCAGACAACGTGACAACACATTCAACTTCAGAAAGTGTGCACAAGAAACAAAACCGGCCGTGCCAGGCAACCCGACACGGCCGGTAATTACGGAACAAGAATGTTAACGACGCAACTGGGAGATGTCGCGCACCGCGCCACGATCGGCCGATGTAGCAAGTGCCGCGTAGGCCTGCAACGCCTGCGATACAACACGCTCACGGTTCAGCGGCTTCCAGGCAGCAGCCCCGCGAGCCTCCATGGCCGCACGGCGTGCAGCGAGCTCTTCATCGGAAATGGCCAGATGAATACGACGGTTCGGGATATCGATTTCGATGGTGTCGCCTTCATTGACCAGGCCAATGGCACCACCCTCGGCCGCTTCCGGCGATGCGTGGCCAATGACCAGCCCTGAGGAACCGCCCGAAAAACGGCCATCAGTGAGCAAGGCTGAGCAGGCACCCAGGCCCTTGGACTTGAGATACGACGTGGGATACAACATTTCCTGCATGCCAGGGCCGCCCTTGGGGCCTTCATAACGAATGATGACAACATCGCCCGCCTTGACCTTATCGCCCAGAATACCCTCAACGGCATCTTCCTGGCTTTCATAAACACGCGCAATGCCGGTGAAAGTGAGAATGCTTTCGTCGACACCCGCCGTTTTGACGATGCAACCCTTTTCAGCCAGGTTACCGTACAGCACGGCCAGGCCACCGTCCTGGGAGTAGGCATGTTCGCGCGAACGGATGCAGCCGGCGGCGCGATCGAGATCGTGTTCCGTGTAATGACGATCCTGGCTGAATGCCACGCTGGTACGAACACCACCCGGCGCAGCCTTGAACATATCGAGTGCTTCCTGTGACGCCTGACCGCCGTTGATGTCCCACTGCGCAATAGCGTTACCCAGCGTACCACTGTGCACGTTGCCAACATCAAGATTGAGCAGACCGGCACGGGACAGTTCGCCAAGAATACCCATGATGCCGCCGGCACGGTGGACGTCTTCGATGTGATACTTGTTCGTGGCAGGGGCCACCTTGCACAGGCACGGCACGTTGCGCGAAATGCGATCAATGTCGGACATGGTGAAATCGACACCGGCTTCCTGTGCTGCAGCCAGCAAATGCAGCACCGTATTGGTGGAACCACCCATGGCAACATCGAGTGTCATGGCATTTTCGAAAGCGGCAAACGTGGCAATATTACGAGGCAGCACCGAGGCATCATCGTGCTCGTAGTAACGTTTGCACAATTCCACAACCAGTGAGCCAGCACGCTCGAACAAGGCCTTGCGACGCGCATGGGTGGCCACAATGGTACCGTTGCCCGGCAGAGCCAGGCCCAGGGCTTCCGTAAGACAGTTCATGGAATTGGCAGTGAACATGCCGGAACAGGAACCGCAGGTGGGGCAGGCATTGCGCTCGACTTCGGCCGCTTCGGCATCAGTAACGTTGGGATCGGCGGCCTTGATCATGGCATCGACCAGATCAAGCTTCATGATCACTTTCTGGGTGCCCGGCTCGATGACCTTGCCGGCTTCCATGGGACCTCCCGACACAAAGACAACCGGAATATTCAGGCGCATGGCGGCCATGAGCATGCCCGGGGTGATTTTGTCGCAGTTGGAAATGCAGACCATGGCATCGGCACAGTGCGCATTCACCATGTATTCAACGGAATCGGCAATGAGTTCGCGCGAAGGCAGTGAATACAACATGCCGCCGTGACCCATGGCGATGCCATCGTCAACGGCAATGGTGTTGAATTCCTTCGCCACACCGCCAGCGGCTTCGATCTGGCGCGCCACCAACTGGCCAAGATCCTTAAGGTGCACGTGACCGGGCACGAACTGGGTGAATGAATTCACCACGGCAATGATCGGCTTGTTGAAATCGTCATCTTTCATGCCGGTGGCACGCCAGAGGGCGCGGGCACCGGCCATGTTGCGACCGTGGGTGGAGGTGCGGGAACGATAGTGCGGCATGGAAGTTTTCCGGAAGAATGGCCAAAGAACCTTATGATAAACGGCATCTTGAAAGTTTTCAGCAGCGGGTGGTCTGCCGGCCCCTGGCGCGGGTGCGGCTGCTGCGGGGGTTGATGCTGTTCATGCAGCCCCTGCGCCCGCCGGGCAAGCGTCACCGGCTAAGGCCGGGTTAAGAAATTACGACCCCCCAGGCACAGCGGCTCTTGGTATAGTTTCTGAAAACGAACGGGCCTGTATTTCTGAAAACGAACATACGCAACAACCCACCCCCACTTTCACAGGAGACACCGTGACACCAAGCCCCGCTGCCCCACCCGCCTCATTGCGAAACGATATCCGCCGCCTTGGCAAAGTTCTGGGCGATGTCATTCGCGAGTGCGAAGGGAAATCCGTCTACGATGTCATCGAGAAACTGCGCCGGTCTGCTGTCAAGTTCCGGCGCGAGGGGCAGATCAAGGACAGTCGCACACTTGAACGCTATGTGGCGCGGCTTTCTGAAAAGGAAACGTCATCGGTGGCCCGCGCGTTCAGCTATTTTCTGCATTTGTCGAACATTGCCGAAGACCGCGACCAGAACCGTCGCCAGCGCCAGCATGAACTGACCGGAACCGAACCCATGCGCGGTAGCCTTGCACACGCGCTGGAACTGCTGGACCAGCAAGGTGTCAGCCGCCGGAAAACGCTCAATTTTCTTAAACAAACCTGCATTGTTCCCGTGCTCACGGCACACCCCACCGAAGTGCAGCGTAAAAGTACGCTTGATGTACACCGTGAAATTGCACGCCACCTGGCGCAATCCGACGATGCCCTCACCCGCACCGAACAGACCGAACTGGAACTGCATCTGGCCGGGCTGATTTCCACCCTGTGGCAAACACGCATGTTGCGCTGGCAGAAGCTGACCGTGATCGACGAAATCGACAACGCACTGAGCTACTACACCAGCACTTTCCTGCACGCCCTGCCCCAGTTGTATCAAGACCTGGCCCGCCAGCTGCACGGCACCGATACCTCGGCATTCGATCCGCCCGGCAAAGCACTGCCACCTTTCCTGCAAATGGGCAGCTGGATCGGGGGGGATCGCGATGGCAATCCGAATGTCGATGCATCCACCCTGGAACAGGCACTGCTGCGGCAATCCACCGTCATTCTCCGGCACTACCTGCAGGAAATCCACGCCTTGGGCAAAGGGCTTTCGGTGTCCAGTTCGCTCAATGGCGTCACACCGGAACTGGACGCGCTGTCCCGCACCAGTCTCGACGCCTCCGAGCACCGCATCGACGAGCCTTACCGTCGTGCACTCATTCACGTTTACGCACGCATGGCGGCCACTTCGCGCGAACTGACGGGTAAATCGCTGGCCGAGCGCCCGACCTACGATGCGCCGGCGTACCTGACACCCGCCGGGCTTGTCGATGATCTGAACACGCTGTCGAAGTCGCTGCAGAAACATCACGGCAGTGCCATCGCACGGCTTCGGCTGTCATCCCTCATCCAGGCCGTCAGCGTCTTTGGTTTCCATCTGGCCTCACTCGATCTGCGCCAGAGCTCCGACGTGCACGAACGGGTTCTGACTGAACTGTTCCTCACTGCCGGGGTTGAACTGAACGGTACCCCTGTGCATTACGCAGCCCTGCCCGAGGATGAAAAAATCGCGTTGCTGCGCATGGAACTGCAACAAGCCCGCCCGCTGGTTTCACCCTGGATCCGGTATTCGGAAGAAACTGAAAAGGAACTGGCCATACTGCGCATGGCCGCTTCGGTGCGCCAGCGTTACGGGCATGCGGCTATCCGGCAAACCATCATTTCACATACGGAATCGCTCAGCGACCTGCTTGAGGTGCTGGTGCTTCAACAGGAAACCGGGCTGATCACCCCGTCGCATGCCGGTACCGGGCTGGCTTCGCCCCAGGGTCTGATGGTCGTCCCCCTGTTCGAAACCATTCCCGACCTTGAAAAAGCACCCGCCATCATGGCCGCCTGGCTCGATCTGCCCGAGGTCATCGAACGCATCCACACCACCCACGACAGCATTCAGGAAGTCATGCTGGGCTATTCCGACAGCAACAAAGACGGCGGCTACCTGACCTCGAACTGGTCGCTGTACGTCGCAGAACGCCAATTGGTTCAGGTCTTTCGCAAGCGCAAGGTGCGCCTGCGTCTGTTCCATGGCCGCGGGGGCTCGGTTGCACGGGGGGGCGGTTCCAGTTTCGATGCCATCCTGGCCCAGCCGCCGGGAACCGTCAACGGCCAGATCCGCCTGACGGAACAGGGTGAAGTGATCCAGAGCAAGTACAAAGATGCACGGGTGGGTCGCTGGCATCTGGAAAACATTGTGGCCGCCACGCTTGAAGCCAGTTTGCCAGGCAACCCGAACCAGGCCAGCACCGACGACACCCATATGGAGCAATTCGGCGCCGTTGTCGAGTACCTGTCGGAGCAGGCTCAAACAAGCTACCGCGATCTGGTCTACAACACACCAGGGTTCAACGACTACTTCTTCGCTTCGACACCCATTCGGGAGATTGCCGGCCTGAACATCGGATCACGACCGGCCTCACGCAAAGCGAACCAGAAAATCGAAGACCTGCGCGCCATTCCCTGGGGCTTTTCGTGGGCGCAATGCCGGCTCATGCTGACCGGCTGGTATGGTGTGGGCAGTGCCATGCAGGCCTACCTTGATCACGGCTGTCCCGGCAGCCCGGCCAGCCGCGATGACCGCCTTCAGGTCCTTCGAACCATGGAGCAAAGCTGGCCGTTTTTCCGCACGTTGTTATCCAACATGGAACAAGTGCTGGCCAAGACGGACCTGGACATTGCACAGCGCTACGCGGGGCTGGTACCCGACAAGAAATTGCGCGACACTGTTTTCGCCCGCATCGAGACCGAGTTCAAACTGACTTGCCAACTGTTTACCCAGGTGTGCGGGCACGCTTTGCTGGCCAATGATCAGGTTTTGCGCGACGCCCTGAGCGAACGCTTCGCCTATATCGACCCATTGAACCACCTGCAGGTTGAATTGCTGCGCCGCCACCGCGCGCGCGGCCAGACACCTGCGGGCGATGCCCCCGAGGACGGTACGCAGCGGGCCATTCACATGACCATCAACGGTATTGCTGCCGGTTTACGCAACTCCGGCTAACAATCCCACAACAACAACCATGAACACCGAGACACACATGACAACCGAAAAATTTGCATTGATCACCGGCGCCGGTTCCGGCATTGGCAAGAGCGCGGCACGGGCACTGGCCGCCGAAGGTTTTTCACTGGCCCTGACAGGCCGACGGCGCGAAGCCCTGGAAGAAACCGCACAGGCAGCGTCGGCCCACGGTGTACGAACGCTCGTGATTCCGGCCGATGTCGGCCAACCGGAACAGGTCGATGCACTGTTCGAACGCATTCAGACCGAATTCGGTCGCCTTGACCTGCTGTTCAACAACGCCGGCATTTTCTCGAAACCGGTTTCCCTCGAAGAAATGAGCTACACAGACTGGCAAGCCGCCATTGACGTGAACCTGACCGGCGTATTTCTGTGCACACAAGGCGCCTTTCGCATGATGAAAAACCAGCACCCAAAAGGGGGCCGGATCATCAACAACGGTTCGATCTCGGCCCACGCACCACGCCCGCATGCCGTGGCGTACACCACAACCAAACACGCCATCACTGGCCTGACCAAGGCCACATCACTGGATGGCCGCCCCTGGAACATTGCCTGCGGACAAATCGACATTGGCAATGCCGCCAGCGAAATGACCACCGCCATGGCCAAGGGTGTAATGCAAGCCGATGGCAGCCACAAGCCGGAACCCCGCATGGACGTTGAACACGTGGCGCGCGCTATCGTGTACATGGCCAGCCTGCCCCTCGAAGCCAATGTACAGTTCATGACCGTAATGGCCACCAACATGCCGTTCATAGGCCGGGGCTGACGCACGCATGGCCCGACTGACCTGCTGCAAGCACGTTCGGGCCAAATTCCCAAACGAACGGCCGGTTTGTGCTAAAACAAGGCAGGTCGTCCGTTAATCGGACATAATACGACCTGATTACAGGCAAGTGTTGTACCGTATCGCTTGTAACAATGGCGTCTGTTTCCCGGTTCAGATTTCGGGAATCTGCGGCGCCTTTCTGCAAAGAATCCGTGCAACCCCTAACACCACAAGGACACTTTATGCGTAAATCTTCTACCCGGCGCGTTTTGATCAAATCCGCCATGGCTCTGTCGGCTGGCCTGCTGTTTACAGCAGCACCCCTGGCCCAGGCCGCGTACCCTGACCGTCCTGTGCAATGGGTCATTCCCTTCCCGCCCGGCGGCCCCACCGATGTCGCTTCGCGCGTGCTGACCAGCGCCTTCGAAGCCGAACTTGGAAAAACCTTCGTGGCCGTCAACAAACCCGGCGCATCCGGCAGCATCGGTGTCCGCCAGGTGATCAACAGCAAACCAGACGGCTACACGATCGGCATGCTGGCTTCGCCCAGCCTGACCGCACCGTTCATGCTGGCCAGCAAACCCTACGACCTCACCAAAGACGTCAAACCGGTCAGTGTGGCGTACGTCACCCCTCTGCTGCTGGTGGTGAACCCTAAAGTTCTGCCCGATGTCACCGATGTCAAATCACTGGCGGAAACCGGCAAGAAACAAGATCTGAACTACACATCCGCAGCGACAGGCAGCACAGGTCACCTGACCATGGAACTGCTGAAAAAAGAACTGGGCTTCCAGGGTACGCACATTGCCTACCAGGGCAGCGCCCCGGCCGTAACAGCGGTGCTGGGTGGCGAAGTACCCATCATGTTCTCGGATGCCGTTGCCGTACTGCCCCACATCAAGGCCGGCACACTGCGTGCCATTGCCGTCAGCATCGACAACTTCGACGAACTGCCCGATGTCAAAACCCTGGCTGCACAAGGCGTACAAAGCACCAAGGCCGTATCCTGGGTCGGCATGGTCGCCCCCAACGGCACACCCGATGACATCACGAAACTGCTGTCCGACACCCTGAAGAAAGTGGTCCAGGATCCCGAAGTGGCCAAGCGCATGAAATCGGTCGGTGCCTACCCTGTTTACGGGGATGCCGCCGACATGGCCAACCGCATCAAGGTCGATTCCGCCATCTGGGAACAGGTGATCAACGAAAACAAACTGGGCGCCAACTAAGCTGAACACATGATGCACGACACCACCACAACTGCAGACCTTCCGCTTCAGGGCGTTCGCGTTCTGGACCTCTCCCGTGTTTTCGCGGGGCCACTGTGCACCATGGCCCTGGGTGACCTGGGTGCCGAGATCATCAAGGTCGAGCACCCCGTACGGGGTGATGACACCCGCGACTGGGGCATCCGCATCGGCGCAACGAATTCCACCTATTTCAATTGCGCCAACCGGAACAAACGCTCCATCACCCTCGATCTTCAAACCGAAGAAGGCCAGAACATTGCCCGTGAACTGGCAAAGCACTGCGATGTGGTGGTGCAAAATTTCAAATTCGGGGGCGCCGAAAAGCTGAACCTGGGCTACGACCAGCTACGCGAACTGCGCCCCGACATTATTTACTGTTCCATTTCCGGCTACGACCGCACCGGCCCGGAAGCCTCGCGCCCAGGTTACGATCTGGTGCTTCAGGGTGAAACCGGGCTCATGAAAATCAACGGGGAAGCCAACCAGCCGCCCCTGAAATTCGGTACATCCGTGGTGGACATGTTCACCGGCATGTATTCCGCCCAGGCGATTCTGGCAGCCCTGCTCGGGCGCCACCGCACCGGCAAAGGCAAGCATATTGCGCTGTCGCTGTTCGACAGCGGCACCAGCATCACCGCGTTTCACGGTCTTGAATCCCTGCTGCAGGGTGCCGATGTACCTCGTTACGGCAACGAACATCCGTCCATCATTCCCTACGGCGTGTTCAATGCGGCCGATGGCCCGCTGGTCATCGCCGTGGGTAACAATGCCCAGTACGTGAAGTTTTGCACGCACGTCATCCAGCGCCCCGACCTTGCCGAAGACGAACGCTTCAAAACCAATATGGGACGCTCGCAAAACCGTCACGAACTCACCCCCATACTCAGTGCTGAAATCGCGGCACGCAAGCGCACCGACCTGCTGAACGACCTGAAAGCGGCCGGCATTCCATGCGGTGAAGTATTTGGTCTGGTCGATGCCCTGACCTCGCCCCGTGCCGAGCAGGCCGGCGTCGTGAAAACCTACACCACACCGGAAGGCGGCTCAGCCCATGTTCTGGCACCGCCTTACCGGCTTGATGACGAACGGGCTCCGCTTCGCAACCCGCCTCCGGCACTTGGCGAGGGCACCAACGAGGTACTGCGTGAACTGCTGAATCTGTCTGATGAAGCCTTGAGCGATCTGCGTCAGAAAAAAATCATCTGATACGATTAAGAGCAGGTCGCTCGACAACTGTTAACAGACCATACTCTAGCGCGACCAAGCCATTTAAAGCACCTTTCGAGGTGCTTTTTGAAAGACAGTTCAAAGCATGTTACCCGTTATGAGTTCGCCCAACCGGCACGCATGACAGCAATGCCATGTGCGCCGTGCTGGCGCGCAACCGGCAACGTGGCACGCGACTGCCCCCCCACGGCAAAAACCGGCAAACCGGCCTGCTCGTTCAAACGGGCGAAGGCGTCCCAGCCCAGTCCGGGCTGCCCCGGGTGAGAGGGGGTTTCAAGCACATGCCCGACCATGGCAAAGCTGGCATTCAGGCAGCGGGCCGCCGCCAGATCGTTAACCGTGTGCGCCGAAACACCCAGCAACTGCCCCGGTTTCAAACCAAGTGCCGGGTGCGGATCGGGGTGACCATAATAGGGCCCGGCCGCATGGCCGTGTACCGGCAGCAAATGCAGGCGTTCCGCCCAGGCGACGGCATCGGCCGCCCGCAGATGCACGCCATCGGCCAGGGCCCACCAGGACACCGGATGCGCACTATTGATCAGGCAACGCGCACCGACCTGATGACAACGCTTGATGACCAGTTCGAAGACCTGCCGTAAAGCGGGATCCTCTGTGCCGTGCAACCAGCCCGGTTCGCGCAACTGCACCAGACGCACCCCGGCATCCAGGGCAGGCTCCAGCCGTTGCTCAAGAAACTGTGGCAAACCCGCTGCGGACTCGATCGAACTGATCAAGTACTGATCAGGCAGACGCAGCCAGCGCAGCGGTGGCTCGGCTGCGGGAAGCAGTGGCCCCACAGACAACGTGGCATGGGGATCGACCCAGGCAAATGCCTGGTTTTCCATGCCACGGGGTTCGCCATGCCAGCCGGTGACCCGGCAGAACATCAGCTTGACGATGTTCTTGGGGTATTCATGCACATAGGTGACCCAGGGCGTGGCTTCGGTCACCTCGATATCCAGCTCTTCCTTGAGTTCACGTGCCAGCGCCTGCATGACGGTTTCAGCGGGTTCAAGCTTGCCGCCGGGCAATTCCCACCAACCCGGCCAGGGCTTGTCGGCCGGACGCTGGCCCAGCAGCAACGCCCCATCAGGCCGCAGAATGAGGCCCGCAGCCACATGCAAAAATGGTTTAGTCATGAAACGCCCCGTTCATACTGTGCGTGCAGCCCAGTCACGGGCAAACTGGCGGGCAACGCGCCCCGAACGGGATCCACGTTCCAACGCCCACTGCAGGGCCTCGGTGCGGGCCTGCGCCACCTGATCGGCCGTGCAACCCAGATCGGTGAGCCAGTAATTGACGATATCCAGGTAGTCGTCTTGCCTGAACGGGTAAAACGACAGCCAAAGGCCGAATCGCTCCGACAGGGATATTTTTTCCTCGACAGTTTCGCCAGGATGGATTTCGCCATCGGACTGATGTTTGGCACTGAGGTTCTCGCTCATGTATTCGGGCATCAGATGCCGGCGATTCGAGGTGGCATACACCAGCACGTTGTCACCCGATGAACTGACCGAGCCATCGAGCACAGACTTCAGGGCCTTGTACCCGGCTTCGCCCTCTTCGAACGACAGATCATCACAGAAAATGATGAAACGTTCCGGACGATCATCGACCAGATCGACGATATCGCCCAGATCGGCAAGGTCGGATTTGTCGACTTCGATCAAACGCAAGCCCTGTTCAGCGTAGGCGGCCAGCATGGCTTTGACCAACGAACTTTTACCGGTACCACGGGCCCCGGTCATGAGCACATTATTGGCGGGTTTGCCCTGAAGAAAATGACGCGTATTGCGGTCAATAACCTGTTTCTGGCGCTCAATATGCTGCAGATCAGCCAGGTTGATCGTGGCAATGTGGCGCACGGCATCCAGCCAGCCACGCGTACCGCGCTTGCGCCAGCGAAAGGCATGAGCAGACCAGTCAATGTCAGGCGGGGCCGGTGGCAACCAGGCCTCGAGTTGGGCCAATACGCGTTCGGCGCGGGCAAGCAGTGCGGTCAAGTCAGGTTGTGTCACGGTGAATGCGCTCCAGGCAAAAACGCCATTATGCCAAGTTGCCCTTCAGGCTGAAGGCTGCAGCGCGGCAACCGGCGGCGCAAGCCGGATCTCCATGGCCTCGATACACTGCAGTACCTGCAGCAGCAAACGCTCCTGAATACCCAGAAACTGCGTGTAGTCATCGGTGAGCACATACGCGCGCAATTCCACATTGATGCGGCCGACCTCAATGCCGACGCAGCGAATGCGCGGCCAGCCCCTGGTTTTTTCCACCATGTCATCGGCAGCCACCAGAGTACGCAAGGCCAGGAGCAATTCTTCCAGGCGGTCCGGAGGCGTTTCAACAGACAGCGCGACCGTGTGGCTGAACAAACACTTGGTGCGCCGCGTGAGGTTCATGATCTTCATTTTGGCCAGATCACTGTTGGGTACAGTGACCAAGGTGCCATCGAGCGCCCGGATGCGACTCGACCGGGTACCCACCATTTCGACCGTACCACGCTCGTTGCCAAAACCGATGACATCGCCGATGCGAAACGGCCGATCTGCAAAAAGCGACAAGCCGCCAAACAGGTTTTCCACCGTTGACTGAGAGGCCAGCGCCAGGGCAAAACCGCCCACGCCTACACCGGCCGCCAGCCCCAGAGCCGGGATACCCAGCTCGTTGGCACCGTACATGAGTATGCCGCCGGTGGAACACACCGCCACGATACGCGCTGTCAGGCGCAACAAATGGGCATCGAAGCTGTTGCCGGCCACCCGGGGGCTGCTGATCAGGGTTTCAACAAGCAAAAAGGTGCCGATCCATGCTGCCCAGGCTGACAGCACGTACAACACAGCCGTGGAGATCAGGCCCTCGCCGGCGGCAAAGAGCCCGGACGGATTGAGGTGGTCAATCACGAACCAGACCGTCAGGAAGTACAAGCACAAAAACAGGATCGGTACGGTGAACCGCCAGCCCAGCTTCCTGACGACACTGCCCCTGGACACCTTGTTCCTGACATGGCGGGCCCAACCATACGCAAGCAGCGACACAAAAACCGTGACGATGCAAATGGCGATGATCTTCCAGAGCGGTGTGCTCAGGTAGGGGACTTTGAGGGCATCGGGAATGCGTTGTGTCAGCCCGGCCGGAATGAACGGGCCCGTAGCGTTGACATGCTCAATGCGCAGCGAGGGGTAGCGGCGCTCAAGTACAGGATCAAGATGCCTGATACGCGAGAAATACTCGTACAGATTATCAACACTTTCCGCAGTGAAGAGGTACTCGCCTTCGTGGGGACCAGAATCGATGCGTGCAATCTGTATGTCGGTGCCGGGCAGTGTCCAGCGGGCCGGCAATGGCGCATCATTGCCGGAGGCGCCGGGAATGCTGTCGGGATCGACGGGCGGCAAACGGGAAATGATATCGGCCAGATAGGTAATGGCGGCATTCCCGGTCTTGACCCGGTTGGCCGGAGGTACTGCACTGAGGTCGAGCAGACCGCGCAAACGCTTGAAGTGATAGCGCAGTTCAGCAAGCGTGACAAAAGATTTGTCTGCGCTGTAGGCACCATACAAGTCTTCCAGCAGTCGCACACCCGAAACCAGCGACTCGTAGGTCTGGCTGGGACTGAGCTTGTTGACAGGCGCCAGCGGGCCTTCCGCGAAAGCCGGTGTCGAAAACAATAGCACCAGACACGCCAGCCAGGCCGAAACCCGGTGCTTTCCAGGACAACAAAGGTGTCTGAGGATGAAAACAGGCCAAGGGGCGGTAAGGGGAAGGCACCAGAACACGTTGTGCTACCTTGAAACTGAACCGTTTGATGTTAGCGTATTTCCAGTGCCCTCCTGGCATCGAACACCCGCAAGGGCCGATTCTGCGTGTGGTCACGTATAATCCAAGGGTTTGTTCAATGAATTTTTGTGCGGATTCCGTTTTGAACCTCCCCGATCTTCTCGCCCCCATCGCCAACGACATGAAAGCCGTTGATGCGGTCATACGCAATCGTCTCGACTCCGAAGTGGTTCTGATCCGCACCATCGGCGACTACATCGTGGGTGCGGGCGGAAAACGCATGCGCCCCGCCCTGCTGCTCATGATCGCCAAGGCGCTGGGTTACAACGGGTCAAATCACCAGCTGCTGGCGGCGGTGGTGGAGTTCATCCATACCGCGACCTTGCTGCACGACGATGTCGTTGACGAATCCGACCTGCGCCGTGGGCGCAGCACCGCCAACGCGGTTTTTGGCAATGCGGCAAGTGTTCTGGTGGGCGACTACCTGTATTCAAAATCCTTTGAAATGATGGTGGAATCCGGCTCCATGCAGGTCATGGCGGTTTTGTCCGGCGCCACCACAGTCATCGCCGAAGGCGAAGTGCTGCAACTGCTGAATGTGCACGACCCCGATGTCACGCTCGACCGTTATCTGCAGGTGGTGCGCTACAAAACAGCGAAACTCTTCGAGGCCTCGGCCGAAGTGGGTGCCATCGTGGCGGGCAGCAGCCCGGCCGTACAGAACGCAGCAGCCGCCTACGGGCGTCACATCGGTACGGCATTCCAGCTGATCGACGATGCACTCGATTACAGTGGTGATGCCGATGCCTTGGGCAAAAATGTGGGCGACGACCTGCGCGAAGGCAAACCCACACTGCCCCTGATCCGCGTCATGGAAACCGGCACACCGGAACAGCGTGAATTGATCCGCGACGCCATCCGCACCGGCGAGGCTGACTTTTCTGCGGTGGCCAAGGCTATCCGGGCAACGGGAGCCCTGGACTACACCCGCGAAGCGGCACGCCACGAAGCCGATCTGGCTCGCCAGGCACTCGACGCATTCCCGGGTTCCGTTTATCGCGATTCTTTGCTAGAATTCTGCTCTTTCGCGGTAAACCGCGATCGGTAACACCTTCCCGAGTAGTAAAAAGTAGAAAAGGCCGTCGGGGCGTAGCTCAGCCTGGTAGAGTACTGCGTTCGGGACGCAGGAGTCGGAGGTTCGAATCCTCTCGCCCCGACCACCATTTTTACGAAACACACCTTGCAAATCAGGGAACTGAAAGCACGACACCGTCGTGCTTTTTTCGTTTTCGGGATTGCGGGTATGCCATTGAAGCACGGTCAGGAAACCACCCCGGCCTGACCGCATTGCTCATGCGCCCAGGCCAGCAGTGTGTCTTTCTGTTCCTGGGGCACCGGCAGCAAGGGCACATGGGCATGCAGATCAATTGCATTGATCAGGCCGTAATGGATCATGGCCGAAACAAAACGGTAGTCTTTCACGCGCCCGGCCGCCAGTTTGGAGGCCGCCATATCGAGCGCTGACAAGCAATGCACCTGGAGATCAGGCGCCCCCTGAACCGGGAAGGCGATCTGTCGGGCTTCCCAACCCTCGGGCAACACCACATTCACGAACCCAAGCCCTCGGGCACAGTAATTGAATTGCAGATTGAAGCGTGAGGCAGGACCGATGTCGTGCTCGATAATGAGTGCCAGGGTCTGGTTATCGGGGGTGATGAAATCGGCTTGGGCATGACCCATGAGAATTTCAGGGGCGGCAGGACACGAAATCAGCAAAGATTGCGTACCAACGATCAGCAGAGCGTTGGTGTTGGTCATGGCCGCAGCAGCGCGAACCAGATGTTCAAGTTGATGGTGTTGCATTAAAGCTCCTGATTCAGGTGCGAACCCAGGGCAGCCCCCCGGCGTAAGAATAATAACTGACCCCGGGTGTCCAGCCGGCATCAATGGGCAACAAGACGCCGGTAATACGGGCGGCCGCCTTGGAGCACAGAAAGGCCACGGCGTCGGCGATGTCGTCGGGTGTTGGCAGGGCATCGAGCGCCTGCTGCGACAGCATGACGGAAAGGTCACGCTTGCCCTCGGCAATTTTTTGCTGCAGACCTTCGGTCATGACGAACGTGGGCCCCACGCAGTTGGCGCGGACACCGTGCGGCCCAAGTTCCATGGCCAGCAGTTCGGTGAGCCTGTGCACGGCCACCTTGCTGACGTTATACGCGGGCAAGGGCATGGGGCGCAACGAATTGATGGACCCCAGCGTGACGATGGCCCCCTGACGACGATCGCGCATGAGCCGGCCAAAAATGCGGCAACTGTGCAAGGTGCCATGATAATTGACTTGCCAAAGGCGGTCATGGCGTTCGATATCAAGATCAAGGATGGATTCCGCATGCGGAATGAGCCCGGCACAGGTGACCAGCACTCGTGTTTCGCCCAAGGTGTCTTCAACCTGCCGTGCAGCCTGTGCAATGCTGTTGTGGTCGGCCACGTTGCACTCGAAAAAACCGGCGTTACCGCCTTGGGCACGGATAAGTTCGACGGTTTCACGACCGGCATCGATCTGAAGATCGAGAATGGCAACGGCATGACCTTCGTTGGCCATGCGAAGCGCACAAGCACGCCCGATCCCGCTGGCGCCGCCCGTGATGACTGCAACTGACTGCATGTGTGTGTCCCCTGGGTGTTTATGATGAGGTAAACGGCGCGAGACAGGCAAAACTCGTTACAATCATGAGATCAAGCTCGCTGTGCGCCGCACAGCCCAATCTTACCCCGCTTCCCATCGCCTTGAATACTCCGGAAACGCAGCGCCTGTGCGCGCTCGACCAACTCAATATCCTGGATACGCCCCCCGATCCGGCATTCGACAACCTGACCCGCCTGGCGGTCGAAACCTTCAAGGTGCCCATCGCGCTGGTTTCATTGGTGGCTCGCGACAGGCAATGGTTCAAATCCCGCCAGGGTCTGTGCGCCACCGAAACACCGCGCTCGGTGTCTTTCTGCAATCACGTGATTCATGCCAACCGCATGCTGGTCGTTGAAAATGCGGCGACTGATCCCCGTTTTGCAGATAACCCGCTTGTCACCGGAGACCCTCATATCCGGTTTTATGCTGGCGCGCCTGTACGCTCACCCGAGGGTTTCCTGATCGGCACGCTGTGTATCATCGACACCCGGCCACGCACCTTCGAAGCGGCCGAGCGCAGACTGCTCACGCTCATGGCCAGTCAGGCCGACCAACTGATCCGCCTGCACGGCCAGGGTCATGAACTGGACCAGGCCACACAGGACACCACAACAACCACCGCGCGCTACCAGGCCATTTTCAAGGGCGCCGCTGCCGGTATCGTACGCATCAACGGGCTGGGCAAGGTTCTGGAAATCAACGATTCCGCGCTGCAGATGCTCGGCTATCAAGCCCATGACCTGATCGGCAAGAACGTGAACACGCTGATGCCGACGCAATGGAGCCACGCCCACGATGGCTACCTGGCTGCGTACCAGAGCACCGGGCACGCGAAAATCATCGGCAAGGGCCGCGAGGTTCAGGCCTTGCACCGCAACGGCCAGGTCATTCCCGTGCATCTGGCCGTTAGTGAAGTGCATTACGACACCAACCACCCCGCAGAAAAACAACCTGCCGAACGCGAATTCATCGGCATTTTGTCCGACCTGCGCGATATCCATTCGGCGCGTAACAGCGAAGCCCAGGAACGTGCCTTGCTGCAGGTGCTGCACACGGGCCTGACCGACTACCACGCGCTGGTGTCGGGCAATACCCTGTGGCGCTTTCTGAAAGAGGCCCTGAAAAACCTGACAGGCAGCCAGTATGCCCTGATCGGTGAAGTCATTGAACATCAGGGCGGACACGCCCTGAAGATTCACGCCATGACCGACCTGGCCTGGAACGAACAAGCACGGCAACTGCGTGAAAACCTGATGAACGGCAGCGCCTTGCTCACCAACCCTGACACCTTGCTGGGCCGGGTTTTCACACGCGGCGAAGTCATTCTTGACAACGCCATGACCCATACCCCCCACGGCCCCACCGTGCCACAGGGCCACCCCACCCTGCACCGTTTCCTGGGCGTGCCCATTCTCGACCGCGGCAAAGTCATTGGCATGTTCGCCATTGCCAACGCACAGAACGACTACGATCAGGCTCTGGTGAAATGGCTGGAACCGTTTACATCAACCTGCGCCCTGCTGATCAATCTGTACAGGCAACTGAACGAACAAAGGCAGTTCATGCAGGAACTGCAACAGGCACGCGACCTGGCCGAGCGCTCAAGCCAGGCCAAGACCGAATTCCTGTCCTCGATGAGCCATGAATTGCGCACGCCGTTGAATGCGATCCTGGGTTTTGCCCAATTGTTGCTCAATGGCAAGCAACCGCTCACCGAACGCCAGCAACGACAGGCTGACCAGATACTGCGCAGCGGCCGCCATCTGCTGAATCTGATCAATGAAGTGCTTGACCTGGCCCGCATCGAATCGGGCAACATGCAGGTTTCCATCGAGCCGATCCAGGTGACCGATGTCATGCGCGAGGCACTGGAAATCCTGAGCCCGATCGCCGCACAGCACGGCATTACCCTGACCCCCCCAGCCGAAGGCACCTGCACACTGCGGATCATGGCCGATTACACCCGCCTGAAACAGGTACTGATCAACCTGATCAGCAATGCCATCAAATACAATCGGCCCAACGGCACCGTCACACTGCACTGCTCAGCAGGGCCGGAAACCCTGCGCATCCACGTGACCGACACCGGCAACGGCATTCCCGAACACAAACTGAACGACCTGTTTCAACCCTTCAATCGCCTGGGTGCGGAAGCCGGCAGCATCGAGGGCACAGGCGTGGGGCTGGCACTGACCCGCAAACTGGTGCAACTGATGCAAGGCGTGATCGGCGTCAACAGCCAGGTGGGTCAGGGCAGCGAATTCTGGTTCGATCTGCCGCTGGCCGAACGGCGCGAAAGGCGTTCCGCAGTGGTTGAAACCACGACCACGGAAACCGCCACCCAGGGTATGGAAACCGCACACCGCCGGGTGCTTTACATTGAAGACAATCCCGCCAACCAGCGGTTGATCCAGGATGTCTTCGATGATCTGGGCGGCGTTCGACTGCAATGCGTCCATTCTGCTGAAGTCGGCATGGAACTGGCCTGCTCCGACCCGCCTGACCTGATCCTCATGGACATTGATCTGCCCGGCATGAACGGCTTTGACGCCCAGCAACTGCTCAGCAGCAACCCGCTGACCCGCCATATTCCTGTCGTGGGCGTATCCGCAGGTGCTTCGCCACGCGACATCACCCAGGCCAGGATGGCCGGCTTTGCCGACTACCTGACCAAACCTTTTGACATCACCATTCTGACCGAACGGCTGACTGCATTGTTGAACACACGGAACATGTAATGAGCTCTACCGAAAGCGTCCCGGCCCAAGCCGACATTCTGGTGGTCGACGACAACCCGGCCAATGTCGAGTTGCTGCTTGATCTGCTTGAAGATGAGGGCTACACACGCCTTGAGGGCCTGACCGATCCGTTGCGAGTCGAATCACGCATCGAGCAACGTATTCCTGATCTGATCCTGCTTGACGTACGCATGCCGGGCCTGGGCGGCCTGGAACTGATGGAACGACTTAAAGCCCGACTGGGTGACCGGATGCCGGCCGTTATTGTGCTGACCGCCCAGACCGATGAACAAACCCGCTATCAGGCACTGAACCTGGGCGCTCGCGACTTCCTGACCAAACCGTTCGACCACGTTGAGGTTCTGAAACGTATTCTGAACACGCTGCAACTTCAGCAACTCATGACCGAGCGTACCGAACGGGCTGACCTGCTTGAGGGCCTGGTGGCCGACCGCACCGTAGCGCTGGAACGCCTGTCACGCCAGGACCCGGTCACCGGCCTGCCCAACCGCCGGGCCTTGCTTGAGCACCTGCAGGAACGGCACATGCGTCATGCCGATACGGGCGTGTTTTTCATGACCCTCGAAGGTACCGATGAAATTGCCCGCCTGCATGGTTATGCCGTTGCGGATCAGCTGATGCTGGCCGTGTGCCGGCGTCTGCGTGAACTACCCGGGGTTCCGCCCGCCTTCATCGGCGTCTGGAACAGTTCCGAATGGATTCTCGTTTACCACGAACGAATCGATGACACGCGGGCCGGCGACATCGCACGCCCCATACTGCACGCGTTTGCCACACCCTTCACGGTGGATCATCTGGCCTTGCATGTTCGAACACGCATCGGTGTCAGCGCCAGCATGGAACCGCGCACCCCTGAACAACTGATCCGTTTTGCGGCACTGGCACTGCCTGCTCTTGACGGGCTCTGGCAAGGCTATTCACCGGAGCTCGAATCGGCCCTGCTGCGACGCACACAATTGCGCGACGCACTGCGTAAAGCCATCGACCACGACGAGTTTCATTTGTTGTACCAGCCCAAGGTTTCGCTGAAAACAGGCCAGGTGGTGGGCGCAGAAACGCTGCTGCGCTGGGACTGCCCCGGGTTTGGCCGCGTCTCGCCGGTGGAGTTCATCCCTCTGGCGGAAGCCAGCGGTGAAATCATACGACTGGGCGAATGGGTGGTGCGTCAATCAGTGCAGGCACTGGCACGCTGGCGCGCGGCAAGCCTTGTCGATGACGCCTTCACACTGGCCGTGAATGTGGCCAGCGTTCAGCTCATGCAGCACGATTTTGCGCAACGACTGATCAGCCTGGTTACACAATCGGGCCTGCCCACCCGTGTTTTTGAAGTTGAAGTGACCGAGTCCGGCCTCATGCAGGACATGACACTGGCCATGCGGCAACTCGAAGCCTTGTCCGAGGCCGGCATTCGTGTGGCCATCGATGATTTTGGTACGGGGTACTCATCGCTGGCTTACCTGAAATCGCTGCCTGTTTCCGTTCTTAAAATCGACCGTGCTTTTATCCGTGACCTGCACCAGAACATGCAGGACCAACGCCTGACCGGCACCGTAATCGACATGGCGCGCCACTTTCAGTTCATGACCGTTGCTGAAGGGGTGGAACAGGTCGAACAACTGGACCGGCTGATCGAAATGGGCTGCGACCTTGGGCAAGGTTATATGTTCGCTCCACCGCTCAAGGAAGAGGCTTTGCTGACACTGGCCGCAACAGGCTTTGGCCACCTTGAAGCCTTTCAGGTACAACAGGGCCGCTGAACGGATTTGTCATGCTCCCACGATTGTCTGCCACCCCCGGATATGCTAAACCACTAAGCTGCACTGACTCCGGGATACCTTCATGCTTTCGTTTCTGGACTCCAGGCTAGCCCTGCACGTGGCGGCCGACGATGCCGCCAACCTGCTGCATGTGCTGAGCCATGAAGATCGGCTGATCATTCTGCATCGGCTACTGGAACACAGCAGTTTGTCGCTGTCGGAACTACAGCACTTGACACACCTTTCAATGAACACGCTGCAAAGCCACCTGACCACCTTGTGCAATCAAGGCATACTTTCCGCAGTGAATCGCAATGATCGTGTTCACTACCAGATGGTAGACACCCGCGCCACACAGATTATGCGCCTGCTCGATACGCTGCACTTCAACCAGAACGAGTCAGGCGTTTGAACGACGCCTGACCCATCACCCGGCACAGGCCACTGTTGAGCGCCAGGCAGGGGCTGCTGCTCTTGCGCCTCGTAAAATCGAACAAAACCCCGGCGCCAGACACACTTTTGTGCCGGAATCACCACCTTTGCAACAAAAAGTGGAATGCCCCCTCCCACTTTTGCGCGTGACAGGTAATAATCCGTGGGTCACACACAGACCCTCGGAGACACGCCATGAAACGCTCGCTCAAACCTTTGCTGGCTGCCTTGCTGCTGGCGGCCACCGGCCCGGCTCTTGCCGGCACCGTCACAGTCATCACGTCGTTCCCGAAAGAACTGACCCAGGCCTACAAAGCGGCTTTTGAAAAAGCCAATCCTGGCATCACGCTGGAAATCCTGAACAAGAACACCGTATCAGGCATTGCCTATGTACGCGAAACCGAAGCCGGCAAACGGCCAGAAGTGTTCTGGGCCAGTGCACCCGACGCCTTTGAAGTGCTGGCACAGGCCAACCTGCTGGAAAAAGCCGGCGATGTCCTGAACCCCGCTGTTCCCGACAAAATCGGCAGCTTCCCCATCAATGATCCCAACGGTTTGTTCATGGGCCAGGCGCTGGCCGGCTACGGCATCATGTACAACACCCGCCTGATCAAAGCCAAGAAACTGCCTGCCCCCACCACCTGGCACGACCTGCTCAAACCTGAATGGTTCGGCAACGTGGGCATTACCTCACCTTCGCGTTCGGGCACCATGCACCTGACCGTTGAAACCATTTTGCAAGGCGAAGGCTGGGATCAGGGCTGGAACACTTTGCTGCGCATGTCGGGTAACAGTGCGGCCATTACCGAACGCTCATTCGGGGTACCTGACGGCGTCAACAACGGCCAGTTCGGTGCTGGCCCGGTGATCGACTTCTTCGGCCTGTCCAGCAAGTACTCCAAGTTCCCCGTCGATTTTGTTTACCCTGAAGAAACATCCATCGTACCAGCCAACATTGCCCTGATTGCCGGGGCAAAGAACACCGAAGAAGGCAAAAAATTCATTGCCTACACCCTGAGCAAAGAAGGCCAGGAATTGTTGCTGCGCCCGGAAATCTCCCGTCTGCCGGTCTTGCCCTACAGCAAAATGAGCAACATTCCGGAAGGCTACCCCGATCCGGGCCAGATCGCTGCACGCAGCAAAGTGCAATTCAATGTCGATCTGTCACAAAACCGCTACTACATCGTGCAGTCGCTGTTTGACCAGACCATCACGTTCCGTCATGCCGATCTGCAAAAAGCCACCAAAGCCATTCTCGATGCAGAAGCCAAACTGGCCGGCAAGCCCAACGACAAAGCCCGCCAGCTACTCGATGAAGCCCGCAAACTGGCCTTTGCACCGTTGCTGAACAAAGCCCAGGCGGAAGATCCCGAACTGGTCGCCTTGTTCAAGGCCAACAAGAAAGATGCCGACGTCAGCCAGAAGCTGTCGAAGATCCAGGGCGACTGGAACAGCCAGGCCAAGGCCAACTACGAAAAAGCCCAGGCACTGGCCAACGAGGCTACAAAGCTTTAAACACGCAACGCCACTGGCACAGCGTTCTGGAAACGATGTCTGTCCATGGCACACGCGGCTCGGGTCAAACCACCCGGGCCGCTCGCGCGACCCACGTTAATCTGTTATAAAGCCCAGCCCTGACACAGGCTGTTGCAAATCAGTGTCGTCCTGCATTCCGGATTCCTGCCCACGAGACCCCCATGACTGGTTCATTTTCATCACGCTTTCCCCCGGGACTGACCATTCTGGCCTTGCTGGTCGTGGCCTTTCTGGCCGTGTTTCTGGTCATCCCTGTCGGCAGCGTTTTCTATACCGCATTCGTCAATGCGGACGGCAGCTTCACACTGGGCCATTTCGGCGCGTTTTTTCATCAAACGCTGCTGAAGGAATCGTTCGTCAACAGCCTGTATGTGGCGCTGGCATCCACGTTTTTCGCCTCGCTGATCGCAATACCTCTGGCCTATCTGACCATCCGTTTCCAGTTTCGCGGCGCGCTGATCATCCAGACCCTGGGCGTACTGCCCCTGATCATGCCCCCGTTTGTGGGCGCCGTGGCCATGCAACTGCTGTTTGGCCGCTCGGGCAGCCTGAACCTGTTGCTTGATGACTGGTTCGGCATCACCGTTCCCATCATGGATGGCCTGAACGGCATCATTTTTGTGGAAGCCCTGCATTACTTTCCCTTCATTCTGATGAACCTGACCGTGGCCCTGCGCAATATCGATGGTGCCATGGAAGAGGCGGCACTGAACCTGGGTGCCCGGGGCTGGCGCCTGTTTCGCCGGGTCATTTTCCCGCTGGCCCTGCCCGGCTACGTGGCGGGCGCTTCGCTGGTATTTGTGAAGGTGTTTGACGACCTGGGCACGCCACTGGTGCTGGGCACCACCAATATGTTGGCGCCCCAGGCCTATTTGCGCATCACCCAGGTGGGGCTGGACGACCCGCTGGGCTATGTGATCAGCGTGATCATGATCGCTTTTTCCATTCTGGCGCTGTGGCTGTCGGCCAGTGTGCTGAAGGGCAAAGACTATTCCACCCTGCAAAAGGGCGGCAGTTCATTGCAGCAACGCCGCCTGAATCCGATGCAAAGTGTGCTGGCCTACGGCTGGATTGCCTTTGTACTGCTGCTGGTGCTGTCGCCGCACTTTGGTGTGCTGATGCTGTCGCTGGCCACCGTCTGGAGCTACGCCCCCCTGCCGGATGGCTACACCCTGGCGCACTATGCCACCGTGTTCCAGGATTCCCAGGGCATGATCAAGAATACCCTGCTCTACTGCGGCCTGGCCGCCGGCATTGACGTGATCCTGGGCACGGCGATTGCGTACCTCATGTTGCGTACCCGCATGCCATCGCGTCAGTGGCTGGACTGGATCGCATCGGCTGCCCTGGCCGTACCGGGCATTGTGCTGGCCATCGGCTTCATGCGCACATTCCGCAACCTGGAGATCCCGGGCACGGACATCAGCCTGACCGCCACCTGGTTCCTGATCATGATCGCCTACGCCGTACGGCGCCTGCCCTATGCGTTGCGATCCTGTGTGGCTGCCCTGCAGCAGGTCAACAGTTCCCTGGAAGAGGCCGCCGCCTCGCTCGGTGCCAACAAGTTCCGCACGATACGGCGCGTGGTCATTCCCCTGATGGCCGGTGGCATGCTGGCCGGCTTTGTCACCAGCTTCATCACGGCCGCTGTTGAATTGTCGGCCACAATCATGCTGGTCACGCGCGACAGCGATGCCCCCATGAGCTATGGCATTTACCTGTATATGCAAAGCGCTTCAGGCCGCGGCCCGGGCGCTGCCCTGGGTGTGCTGGCTGTTGTGGTGGTGGCCATTGGCACCTATGTTTCCCATATCATCGTCGAGCGTGCCTCGGCACGTCAGCGCCCTGTCCGGGCGCCTGGAACCGCATCATGAACAAAGTCAGCGTCGAATGTCGCAATATCCGTCTTTCCTACGGCAGCACCGAGGTGCTGAAAGACATCAATCTGCAGATCGAACCCGGTGAGTTCTTTGCCCTGCTCGGCCCCTCGGGGTCAGGAAAATCCACCCTGCTGCGCCTGATTGCCGGCTTCAACCAGCACAGCGCCGGCCAGTTGCTGGTCGATGGCAAGGACATCAGCCAGGTGCCGCCGCACAAGCGCAATATCGGCATGGTGTTCCAGAGCTACGCCCTGTGGCCGCATATGAACGTTTGGGACAACGTGGCGTTTGGTCTGGTTGAGCGTAAAGTGCGTCGCAAGGAAATTCGCGAACGCGTGGGTGCGGCACTTGATCTGGTGGGGTTGTCGGGTTTTGCCAAGCGACGCCCCAATGAACTGTCGGGTGGCCAGCAGCAGCGCGTTGCCCTGGCACGCACCATCGTGATCGAGCCCCAGGTTCTGCTGCTCGACGAACCGTTGTCGAACCTGGACAAAAACCTGCGCGTGCAGATGCGCCAGGAATTGCTTTCCCTGCAACGGCGCCTGGGCATTACCACCATTTTCGTGACACACGACCAGGAAGAGGCCATGACGACCGCCGACCGCATGGCGGTTATGGATCAGGGGATTGTGCAGCAAGTGGGCGCACCGTATGAACTGTTCGATTACCCGCGCAACCGTTTCGTCGCCGATTTCGTGGGCACCATGAACGTGGTTCCGGCCCGCGTGAAAAGCCGTAACGACAGCTTGATCACCATGGAACTGGACGGTGCCGGCTTCATTGACCTGGCTGTCGTACACGATTCACCGTCAGGTGACACCTTGAACCTCAGTTTCCGCCCGCATACCGTGCAACTGGAAACCGGCAAACTGTGGGGAGAATCGCGTTTCCTGTGGTTCCCCGGCACCGTGGAGCACAGCGAGTTTCTGGGTGAATTCACCCGCTACGAAGTGCGCCTGGGCCAGCACAAACTGGTGGCGGATCAACCCCACTATGCCGGTCGGGCCCTGTATGCGCCGGGCACCGAATTGATGGTTGGCCTGGAGCCGGCCCAGATCAGGCTACTGCCGGGCTGAGCGAAACCGGGAAGCTGGCCACCTTGTCGATCTAAACCTTGGTGTGCTTAAAAACCACAACAAAAAAGCACAACTACCACGATAAAGTTACAATTAATCGCACCAACCTTTAGAATCATTCATGATTCTTCAGGGTGGTCACGCCTGCATTGGCCTTTCGTGGCAAAAATGTGCTCCGCGCGTGGTGCAGGTGGTTCCCGTTCCTGGCCTGACACACACACCACGCAGGCCTTTCTTTTCATCCCGAAACTTATAACGCCGTGTTCTGTCGGCTTCTTCATCACGCCTGACCACTGCATGCCTATTGATACCGACCCGCTGAAACCCGAAAAGCGCCTGAGCCGCAGTTACATTGCCGGGCTGATCGTTATCGTTCTTATCGCCACACTGACCCATGTGATCATGGACCGTCTGCTGCTGACTGAACAACATACTGCCGATATCGTCAACATGGTGGGCAAACAGCGCATGCTGTCACAGCGCATCATGCAACTGACCTATCGCTACATGCTGGCACGCAATGATCAGGAAGCCGTGCATTTCCAGCAGAAAGCAATGCTGGCCATCAAAAAAATGGATCAAACCCACCGTCAGCTGCTTGTTAATCCTCGCTCGACGACCTATCAGAAAGCCACCGACGGCATCTACTTCGACCCCCCCTCAGAACTGGACATGCAGGTACGCACCTTCCTGGGTGCCGCACGGGAAATTCTGCGACGCGAACCGGAAACACTGTCGCTTGACAGCCCGATTGTCCGCCTCATCAGCGAAAGACAGGTCGAGCCCCTGCTGCTCGATCTGAACAAAGCCGTCACACTGTTTGTCGATGCAAGCCGGCAATCAATGAACCGCATGCATATCATGCTTTGGCTGCTTTACACTGCGCTGATTGCCGTGATTGTGCTTGAGGGTTTATTCGTGTTCCGTCCAGCCTTCAGACATCTTTTTGAACGTACCCGCGAACTGCATGAACTGGCCCGAACCGACCCCCTCACCGGATGCCACAACCGCCGCAGCTTCGTGACGCTGGCTGACGCTTTTCAGGAAAGTGTCAAACGCTACCACACCCCCTGCGCAGTACTGATGCTCGACATCGACCACTTCAAACGCGTCAACGACACCTACGGCCACCCGGTCGGTGATCTGGTCATTCAGGCACTGGCACGCACCTGTGTTAACGCGCTGCGAAAATCCGATGTTTTCGGGCGACTGGGCGGGGAAGA